>NZ_JACHVA010000101.1 GCF_014230055.1 Puniceicoccus vermicola
TTGCCTTGGCACACCGTCAAACGCATTGACAAAGCTAGGTTGGTTCGGGAGTTGCCTGAAGTCGATTACGGTTCGCTCAGAACTCTGGTCATGGATGAGTTCGCATTGCACAAGGGGCACCGCTACGCCTCCGTCGTAGCCGATGCGGACACTCGGCAAGTGCTTTGGATCGGTGAAGGGCGCAGTCGCGAATCCATACGCCCCTTCTTTGAATCACTGGGCGAACACTGCGATCAAATCGAAGCGGTCGCGATGGATCAGAACAGCGCCTTTGACCTGGAGGTGAAGATGCACTGCCCGAATGCGGAAGTCGTCTACGACCTTTTTCATGTCGTTGCCAAATACGGCCGTGAAGTCATCGACCGAGTCCGCGTGGATCAGGCCAATGAACTAAGGCAGAACAAGTCGGCTCGCAGAGCGGTCAAACGTAGCCGATGGTTACTTCTAAAGAACAAGGACAACCTCAATGAAGAAGAACTTGTCAGGCTCGAAGAGCTGATGAATGCCAACCAATCCTTGGCTCAAGTCTACGTCCTGAAAGAACAGCTCAAAGAACTATGGCGAAGCTCAAGCATCTGGGGCGCCTTCAAACGCTGGCGCACATGGTGGAGGATGTGCCGTGAGTCCAAAATCAAACCCCTGCTCGCCTTCGCTGATAAACTCAGACCCTACCTCCGTGGAATCATAGCCTCAGCCAAATACCCACTCAACACCAGCGTGCTCGAGGGCATGAACAACAAGATCAAGGTCATCAAAAGAACCGCTTATGGCTTCAGGGATACGGAATACTTCTTCCTCAAGATTAAGCATGCTTTCCCCGGGAAATGACGATGAACCAAAAGAATTGCGGAAGATCAGCGGTGGCAAGATTCCCTCCCAGGCTACGATGGATTCAGCTGTCGCCTCACTGGAACGGGCCCGTGCGGATCTCCTCAGTGCTGAGGCCTCGGTGCACCAGCAAGAAGCCCAAGTTCAGATCACGGAGACAGATCTCTCGAAGACCATCATTCGATCACCGACCAAGGGTGTGGTCCTCAGTCGCAAACTGGAACCTGGGCAGACGGTGGCCGCGAGTTTCACTACACCCGAGTTGTTTGTGATTGCGGAGGACCTCGCGAGCATGCTCCTCGAAGTTTCGATTGCCGAGGCTGATATTGGGTTCGTGAAGGACGGGCAGGTCGCTCGCTTTCAGGTTGATGCTTGGCCGCAGCGCACCTACGAGGCCACTGTGTCGAAGGTCTCCTTTGGCTCGAAGGTGACCGACAATGTCGTGACCTATCCGACAGAGCTGAAGGTGGCGAATGCGGACCTGAGCTTGCGTCCCGGCATGACCGCGACGGCTGACATAGATGTCGCGCATCATACGGATGTATTCCTGGTTCCGGTCGCCGCCCTCCGTTTCGAGCCGATGGAACCGGCCGAGAATGGGGAATCAGGTGAGGAAATGTCCTTCCTTGAGAAAATGATTATGGGTCCGTCGCCACAAAAACATGAGCGCCGGGAAGGGTATGATGGGTCAGATCCCAGTTTGCTGAAACCCGCGATCTGGGTGCTGCGGGATGGTGAGCCCCAGAGGGTTGTGGTCATGCTTGGTCTCAGCAATGGGCAGATGACTGAAGTCTCCTCAGCAGATCTCTCCATTGGTGACGCAGTCATCATCCGTGAAGAGTTGGCCAAACGGTGATGAATACAGGGATTAAAGAGCCATTGATCGAGCTCCGGGAGCTGAGAAAAACCTACGGTCAGGGGACGGCGGCGTTTGAAACGCTGAGGGGCATTAATCTGGCCATTTACAAAGGAGAGTTCCTTTCGATCATGGGGCCCAGTGGTTCGGGAAAATCGACGTTGATGAATTTGCTGGGATGCCTCGATCAGCCAACCTCGGGGTTCTACTCGTATCAGGGGATCTCGGTCGAGAGTCTTGATGCAGTGCAGCGGTCTTTGCTGCGTCGCTACGCATTGGGGTTCATCTTTCAGGGATTTAATCTCCTGGCCCGCACGAGTGCTCTGGAGAACGTGGAGCTGCCATTGCTTTACCGCGGGATCAAGCGGAGCGAACGTCATCACGTGGCCCGAGAGGCGCTCGCTTCGGTCGGACTTGGCGACAAAGCTCGGAATACCCCGGCAGAGTTATCGGGGGGACAACAGCAGCGAGTGGCGATTGCCCGGGCCATCGTAACCAATCCGAGCACTCTCTTCGCTGACGAGCCGACGGGAAACCTCGATACGACGACGACCGGCGAGATCATGGACTTATTGACCCGACTGAACGCTGAACGGGGCATTACGATTTTGATGGTTACTCATGAAGATGAGGTCGCCGCGTACGCCAAGCGGGTCGTGCGGGTGACGGATGGGCTGATCGAGCACGATCGGTCTCAGGAGAAACCAAGCCGGGAGTTCCTACGATGATCGCCATGTTGGGAAATGCTTTTCTGATCGCGATTCGGGAAATCCGGCGGAACCTGACGCGGACTTTTTTGACGGTGCTGGGCATCATCATTGGAGTATCGGCGGTGATTACAATGGTAACCATGGGGGAGGGAACGACCCAAGCGGTCAAAGACGAGATCTCTCAGCTGGGGAGTAATCTTTTGGTGTTAAGCCCCGGTGTTGGCTTTGGGCCGCGTTCTTCCGAGGCGGGGGTGCCCAATTTTACACTGGAAGACGTCCGGGCCATTCGCACCCAGATTCCCGGTGTTGCTGCGGTAGCTCCGATTCGGGGAGCTTCGCTGAGCACGATCTATCGTCAGGAAGCCCGGAAATCCCAGGTTGTTGGGACCTCTCCAGAATATTTTTTCATCAATAAGTGGGTCGTCGGTGAAGGAAGGATCTTCACCGAGGGCGAAGCGGAGCGGGGAGACGCAGTTGCGGTTATCGGGAATACGGTCCGCCAGAAGCTTTTCGGATCGGAGGATCCTATCGGGAAAAAGATTCGTCTGGGGCAGGCGTCCCTTCAAGTCGTCGGTCTTCTCGCTACGAAAGGACGCATCGGAATGGAGGATCAGGATGATATTATTGTCGTCCCTCTGGCGACGATGCAGCGGCGGCTTGGGGGGCGGGGTTCCTCCCGGGATATTACCGATATCACGATCTCGGCCATCGACGATTCGGATGGCGATCAGTTGATTGCCGAAATTACCCAGCTGATGCGTCAGAGGCGGAATCTGCAATGGAATCAGGACGATAATTTTAGTGTTTTCGATACACGTCAGATCGCTGAGACGTTGAGCGCCTCAACCAAAATGATGACCATGCTTCTGGGGGCGGTCGCGGGCGTCTCTCTTCTGGTCGGTGGGATTGGAATTATGAACATTATGCTGGTCTCGGTGACCGAGCGAACCCGGGAGATTGGAATCCGGCTTGCGATCGGGGCGACCGCCCGTGAGGTCCTTTGGCAATTTATGGTCGAAGCCCTGACCCTTTCGTGTGTCGGGGGATTGGTCGGAATCGGATTGGCCTTTCTCTTCTGCTCAGTGCTCGCTCCAATCATTGAAGTGGGCTTTCTCTTCAACCTGCAGATAAATCTGATCGCTTTCGTCTTCTCGGCCGTGGTTGGGGTGGTCTTTGGATTCGCACCGGCGCGCAGGGCGGCAGGACTGGACCCGATTGATGCTTTGCGTCACGAATAATCCTCTGCTCTGCTGAAGCCTTATGAGGGTCCTGATCGTTGAGGATGATGCTGCGCTTTGCCGAAGCCTAGCCGCTACTTTGCGGGACGAGGCGATCGCGGTCGATATGGCAAATGATGGGGAAGAAGGGTGGATCCGCGCGCGGGAAGAAATCTATGACGCGGTTCTGCTCGATGTCATGATGCCGAAGCTGGATGGCTGGGAGGTGCTCAGTCGTCTTCGGCAGGAATCCAAAGTGCCCGTCCTGATGCTCACGGCGAGGGATACGATCCCCGACCGCGTGAAGGGGTTGGACAGCGGGGCCGATGACTATTTGACCAAGCCCTTCGACAACAGCGAGCTCCTCGCTCGGCTGCGGGCGTTGATCCGTAGGTCGGCGGGCTCTTCTCAGGCCGTTTTGACGGTCGGTGCGCTTCAGGTCGATACCGCGAGACGACAGGTAACCCGGAACGGCGTCGGAGTGGATCTCACTGCCCGCGAATACAGTCTCCTGGAGTATTTGTTGCTAAACCGTGGGAAGGTCTTGAGCCGGACGCTGCTCTACGAGCGCCTGTTCGACGAAAACGACGACAGCCTTTCGAACCTCCTGGACGTCCATGTCTCCAATCTCCGGAAAAAGCTGGGGGCCGAGCTCATCACTACCCGGCGTGGCCATGGCTACATCATCGAATAGGAGACCAGAGATGAAGTTCCCTTTCCATTCCCTCCGTTGGCGTCTCCAGATCTGGTATGCGGTCATTCTTCTGCTGACGATTTCCGCTTTCTGCTTCAGTGCCTACCAACTCTCCTGGTTGAACCAAACTCGCCGAATCGATCGGAGCCTCGTTGAAGAAGAACGGGAGATGATCGAAGCCTTCATCAAGGAGGAGCCTAATCGACAGAAGAGCGAATCGAATGGAGAGGATCGGTCCATATCTCCGGCGGAGTTCTTTCTCCGGGAGTTGCAGGAGGGAGCTGTCCAGCTTCCCGAAGGATTGGAAAGTTCGTTCGATTCGCGGAATGATGGGTTTCAGTATTTTGCCTTTGCCGACGCGGATGGACGGGTCCTTCTCGCCAGTTTGAACGCACCGGATGACATCCGTTTTCTCCCTGTCCCCGAGCGGGGGATGGAGGAAGATTTCCAATTTGACGGGGCCCGTCGTGAAAGCCGGAGTAGCTTTTCCTTTGGTCTGCGGACGGTCTACGGCAAAGATATTACCCCTGAATTGCGCGATCAGCAGACATTTGCGTGGTCACTCGTTCTATCGGGGGGAGCTCTCTGGGTCATCGGCCTTCTCGGTGGGTGGTGGTTGGCGGGGCGAGCGATTCGCCCGATTCAGTCCATCAGTCGCACCGCTACCCGCATCGCCGGGGGAAATCTGGACGAGCGCATCAACGTGTCGGGCCGGGAGGACGAGCTGCACCAACTCAGCCGGGTTTTGAATCAGACCTTCGACGAACTTCAAAATTCGGTGGAGCGGCAACGCCAATTCACCGCTGATGCCTCCCACGAACTCAGGACTCCCTTGACGATCCTGATCTCGGAGACGCAGCGGATGTGCAAAAAGACACGGTCGGTGGAGGAATACGCTGAGTCGATGGCAGTGTGCCGTGATGCAGGACAGCGGATGCGGAAGCTCGTGGAGAGCTTGCTCCTTCTGGCGCGCCAAGAGGATCAGGTCGTCAAATTTGGCGCCGAAGCCGGGGAAAAAGTGGATTTCGCGGAGGTTGCCGAACAGGCCGTGCGAGAGATTCGTCCGCTCGCGGAGGAGAGGGGCGTGAGGTGCTTAACGAGTCTAAGCCCAGCCTCTGTCGTTGGAAGTCGGGCCGCGTTAGGGGTGCTGGTCAACAATCTGATCTCGAATGCGGTGCTTCATCATCCGGGTCAGGGTCAGGTCGAGGTGCGGGTCGAAGAGACTGAGGGGGAGGTCATCCTCATCGTTGCCGATGATGGAACGGGCATCGCCGCCGAGGATCTTCCTCATATCTTTGAACGGTTCTACCGGGCGGATAAATCGCGCACGGACTCGGGAGAGCACTCCGGGCTGGGTCTGGCATTGGCGCAGTCGACCGCCAAGAACCATTGCGGAAGTATTTCGGTGGAAAGTCGAAAAGGCGAGGGAGCAGTCTTCACCGTAAGATTGCCGAGCTGGGGGGCCGAATGTTCTTCCAAATCCTCCTGATGGGCGCGTATCTTCTCGAGTTTCCTGTTTTCCGGCTGCCGGGGATTGAATCGGTGCCGTTTTGAACATCGTATGCCGTCAGAACCAAAATCCACTCCGCGCTTAATCCGCAGACCCGTTTATTCGACTCTCTGGCGGATGGCTTTGCCGATGCTGGGTGGGACGTTTGCCATGAACGCCTTCAACTTGGCGGATACTTGGTTTGTGGCGAAGCTGGGAACCGTTCCGCTGGCGGCGATGGGGTTCAGTTTTCCGGTGGTGATGTTGCTGATTACCTTGGCGCTCGGGCTGGGGATGGGGGCGACGACTGTCATTTCCCAGGCATTGGGGGCCAGTGATCATGAGAGGGCGAAGCGGTTGACGACCCACGCGATCATTTTGTGCATTCTCATTGTCGTTTTCGTCTCCGTGGTGGGGCTGTTAACGATCGAGCCGGTCTTCCGCGCTCTCGGGGCCGGGCCGGAGGTCATGCCGGCGATTCGGGGGTATATGCAGGTCTGGTATCTGGGGGTGATCTTTTTGGTGATTCCCATGGTGGCCAACAATATCATCCGAGCTACAGGCGATACCATCCGGCCGAGCATCATCATGGGAGTGACATCGGTGCTGAACATTTTTCTGGATCCCATTTTTATCTTCGGCTTCGCCTTTATTCCGGAAATGGGAATCCAAGGGGCGGCTTTGGCTACGGTTCTGTCCCGTGCCGTATCCTGTGTCGCCGCGCTCTGGATTTTGATCCACCAATATGATCTGATCACCTTCTCGCGACTTCGTTGGGCCAATATTTGGAATTCCTGGAAGGCGGTCATGCGGATCGGTCTGCCCAGTACGGTGACTCAGGTTCTCATGCCCATCGCCGGGGCGATCATCACTTGGTTGCTCGCCCGGCACGGCCCTGCTGCGGTGGCAGCTGCGGGGGTTGCGGGGCGTTTGGAAATGTTTGCCTTTATGGTTCCCATGGCTCTGGGGATTTCATTGGTCCCCTTCGTTGGCCAAAATTTTGGTGCAGGACGATTGGACCGGGTCAAAGAGGGGATGTTTTACGGGAATACTTTCGCTTTTGGCTATGGCCTCATCATCGCCGTGGTTTTCTGGATCTTTGCTCCGCAGATCGGCGGTCTCTTCAGTCAAGATGAAGCGGTGATCGGGGTTCTGACCCAGTACATGCGGATCATTCCGGTCGGCTATGGTCTCCTTGAAATCCAGCGCTACAGTGGTTTTCTCATGAACGGGATCAACAAGCCCATGCAGTCGCTCTGGCTCAATGCTCTTCGTATCATTGTCTTGTTGATTCCGCTCTCCTTGTTGGGGGACAAATTCTTGGGGCTGACAGGCATTTTCTGGGGCCGCTTAATCGCCGATGTTGTCTCGGGGACCGTTGGTTTGGTCTGGGCGATTGCCTTGCTGCGCAAGGTGAGTGCGGAGAAAAACGCTGGATGAGTAGCCGCTCAGCTTCAGCTGCGCGGCTTGTGGTTTCGTAGATTCGACCAGCTCCACCTTTCCTCGAGGGGTAAAGCGAAACGGCCGGTGCTCCGTATGCAGGTAGAAAACTTTTTTCCCTTCAAAAGGACTCTGGGTAGGCGGATGGGCGACGCGGTGGGCGCAGCTGAAGCTACGGCCTTACTAATGTAGCCGCTCAGCTTCAGCTGCGCGGCCTGGGGTTTGGCATCCTTCGTAAGCTCATAGAAGCGATTACTGTTGGATCGGTTCCCCATGGTTCCGTCGATAGGCGTCCGGGGAGACTCCGTGGACCCGCTTGAAAGATCGGGTGAAGTGGTAGGGGTCGGGGAAGCCGAATTCATCGGCGACTTCCTTGACCAATTTCCCTTGGCGGACCAGCGAGAGTGCCGCCGATTTCATCTTCTCCTTCTGCAGAAACCGATACGGGCTCTCGTGGGCAAATCGGCGGAAGAGTCGGCTGAGGTACGCAGGATCGACATGGCAGGCGCGGGCCACCTCATCAGCTTGTTTCAATCGGCGGTGATGGTTGAGGATAAAATCCCGGCAGCGTTCATAGGTTTCGTAGCCTTGGCTTGAGGCTTCTCCAAGAGGCGTCTGGTGAGTGCTCGCGAGCATGATAAGAGTCTCGAGTAGCAATCGACAGAGTCGGGGTGACTGGGGAATGTCTTCGGCCCCGGAATCGATCAATCGGTCAAAAATGTCGATGGCACCCGCATTCGCGCTGAGGCGGTAGAAGCCGGGGATCTGTAGTCCATGGGTTCGGAGAATGGAGAGAGCCTGAGGACCTTCAAAGTCGACGAAAAGCTTGGTGAGGCGCTGTTGGGGATGAGTTCGGATCTGGTGGGGAATGCCGGGTCCGTAGAGAAAGAGACTCCCGGGAGAGAGATCGTAGGAAACACCGTTCAAGCAGAGGTTTCCTTGCCCAGAAGCGACGAGCTCGAGACCAACATAAGGAAAGGTTTTTCGATCAATTGTGTAATCCTCCGCACAATGTTCCCGACCCCCACAGATTACAGTAAGCCCGTCGATAGGAGTCGGCTCCTGAAAGAAGAAAGTTCGCTCACGTTCAACCTCACGGGAAAAGAAGTCGGGAGTTTTCTGTTTTGAGGTTTCCATTGTGGGAGAGGTCGATAGGTCAAGAATTGGCATGGAATGGTCAGTTCCGTCCATTGTCAAAGCGGAAGCTCGAATCTAGAATGGTGAGCATGGAATACCGCCCCCTAGGATCCACCGGAATGTCTGTTTCGTGCTTGAGCTTTGGTGCCTCGTCGCTGGGCTCGGTCTTTCGTGAAGTTTCGCTGCAGGAATGCATGGATACGGTGCAGGCAGTGTTGGAGGGAGGAATGAACTTCATTGATGTTTCTCCCGCCTATGGGGAGACTCTCGCCGAGCTGAGATTGGGGAGAGCCCTTGAGGGGGTTCCCCGAGATTCATACTATCTCGCCAGTAAAATTGGCAGCTATAGTGAGGCCCGGGGCGACTACGACTATTCCAAGGCCTCGACTGAACGCAGCGTCGCTCACAGCTTAAAACGGCTCGGGGTGGACTACTTGGACTTGATCCAATGCCACGATATTGAGTTTGCGGACCATCGCCAGATTCTGGATGAGACTCTGCCCACGCTGCTCAATCTTAAGGAACAGGGGATCGTTCGACACATCGGTTTGACAGGACTACCTCTGGGCATGCTGAAGGGGATCTTCGATCGTTCAGATCCGGGGACGGTTGAGACGGTGTTGTCCTTCTGTCACTACACCTTGAATGACTCTTCCCTCTTGGACTGGATTCCTTACTTCAAGGAAAAGGGCGTGGGGATCATCAATGCCTCGCCTACGGGAATGGGTTTGTTGACCGAGCGCGGGGCCCCGGACTGGCATCCCGCCTCGCAGGAGATTCAAGAAGGCTGCCGGAAAGCGGTGGACCACTGTCGCGCCAAGGGAGTCGATATCGTTCGGCTGGCGATTCAATACAGCTGTGCGAACCCTGAGATCGCGACCACTCTGGTCGGCACAGCGGATCCTCAAAACATTCGTGATAATCTCGCCTATGTCGAGGAGCCGATCGATGCCGAGCTCCTCGCGGAAGTGCAGGAGATTCTCGAGCCGATCCACAACTTCAACTATACCCGGGGCCTTCCTGAGCACCGGGATCCCATCCTTTCCTAGGAGGTTATCGTGCGTATTTTTGATCTATCCCAGCCGCTCTTTGACGGGTGTCCCAATTGTCCGGCCCATCCACCCATTCGGCTTCCGCGAAGTGCCGATCATCCTGAGGACGGCTGGCGGATGGAGGAATTTCATATGGCTTCCCATAGTGGAACGCATCTCGATGCACCTCTGCACAAGATTGCCGGTGGCAGCAGTATCGACCAGTTTCCTTTGGAGGCTTTCTGCGGTCGTCCTGTCGTTGCGGATTTGATCGAGCAGGTCTCTCCAGGTCGTGCGATTGGGAGCGAGTTGCTGGAGTCCGTTCTGGGGTCTGGACCGGATCTCAGGGATGCGATTGTTTTGCTGAATACCGAGTGGGGATCGCTGCGAAAGTCAGAAGAGCGCTGGCTTTATCAATCGCCATACTTGCGATGCGATGGGGCGGAATGGTTGATCGAGCGAAAGATTCGGGCCGTAGGGATCGATCATTTTTCCATCGGCGGGATGGACGCGGACGAAAATTTGCAAACTCACGAAGCGCTACTCGGCGCCGGACTTTGGGTCGTCGAAGAGCTCAATTTTCGGGATGGATGGAAAGAGTTTCTTCCTGGATCCACGTTTCAAGCTTTACCCCTGAGCCTTCCCGGATTCTCGGGTTCTCCCTGTCGCGCCGTTTTGATCCAATCATGAATACCATCGTCTTACAAAAGCCGGAAAAGCTAATTCTTGAGGACACCTCTGAACCGGGGGATCCGCCAGGAGGGGAGGCCTTGGTTCAAGTCCATCGGGTGGGTGTCTGTGGGACCGATCTTCATGCCTATCGGGGTATACAGCCATTTTTCCAGTATCCTCGAATTCTCGGGCACGAGCTGGGCGTCGAAATCCTCGCGGTGGGGCCCAACGATCAAAATCTAGCGCCCGGCGATCGATGCTCGGTAGAGCCTTACCTGAACTGCGGCAAATGTATCGCCTGTCGTCGGGGAAAAGGGAATTGCTGCACTTCCCTCAGGGTCATGGGGGTTCACGTTGACGGCGGGTACCGGGAGCGCATTCATGTGCCTGTGCATAAGCTCCACCGTTCCAATGATTTGGGCTATGATCAGCTCGCGTTGGTCGAGACCCTGGGAATCGGAGCTCATGCCGTAGCAAGGGCTCAGATCGAGTCGGGCGAGGTGGTGCTCGTGATTGGTGGAGGCCCGATCGGTCTCTCGGTCATCCAGTTTGCCAAAGCAGCTGGAGCCCGCGTGATCGTGATGGATCTCAACGAGAATCGACTCGCCTTCTGTCGGGAGGCGATGGGAGTGGATGCGACCCTGAGGCCAAGCTCATCGGAGTCGGTGGTTGCGCAACTCGAAGAACTAGCAGACGGGGATCAGCCCACGGTCGTCTTGGATGCCACGGGAAATGCAAACTCCATGCAGTCTGCATTTTACTATCCGGCCCACGGTGGCCGACTGGTATTTGTCGGTTTGTTTCAGGGCGATGTCACTTTCCACGATCCGGATTTTCATAAGCGCGAGTTGACCCTTCTGGGCAGCCGCAATGCTCGACCGGAGGATTTTCGAAACATTATTGGCATGATTGAAAACGGGAGGATCGATACGACTCCCTGGATTACGCATCGGGCACCGCTCAAGGAGGTTCCTGAACGTTTCCCTGAGTGGACTCGACCGGAGAGCGGAGTTCTCAAGGCGATGATCGAAGTTTCGTAACGCGGCTGATCTTTTGCCATGGGCAACTTGTTGCAGCCTTGCCCCCTCCTCGGGATTCTTGGCGATTGAACCGATTCCGGGGCCCTTGAATTCTTAAGGATTCCAGAGATCTTTCTCGCCACCCGAATTGTAGGGAGGCAGTGCCATCTCGTCCCATTTCTCGAAGAAACGAACGGAGCCATCGACCATCAGGGCGTCTCGACCGCCCTTATAGGTAGCTTGAGGTAGATTCGCGAGTAGGGTCGGTTCGTATACGGAAAAATCGGGGATGGTCTTTTCCCCACCAGGTCCCATGGGGCCCTCTGTTGCGAGGATTGTATTGGAGGGATCTGAAATTGTGACTAGCGGGCGTTGGACCTCGACTCGCTGACCCTTCTCGTTTTTCGAGTCCATTCTAAGCCTTTCGTTCATTGCATAGCTTGTCACGTAGGGTCGTCCTCCATTCTGTTCGATCATATCGACGATAACTGGGGAGGTGAACGGAGAATTGAAGAGATCGTCGCGAGTCGAAGTGTGATCGGGATTTCGCTCTGCATATGCGAGCGTCGCCCGGCGCCAATAGGCGGAAGGGTCTGATCCAATATGGAAGATCAAGGGGAGTCGGCCGCCGTTGTCTTGTGCATAGAGATGGAATGCTGATCCGAGCTGGCGGAGGTTGTTGATGTTTTTCGCATGATCCGCCGACTCTCTCATCTTGCCGAAAACCGGGAGGAGTATTGCTGTTAAAATCCCTAGGACGGCAATTACTGTCAGGAGTTCGATGAGAGTGAATCCTCTCGGGAGGGGGGCGCTCTTGGGAGGTTCCTTTGGGTGAGGGGTAATAGGGGAGAAGGGGACTTTCACGATTTTAATGAGATTGAGGGGTCCTGGATTCTTTTACTTTGATCAGAGAATCAGACGATGCAAGAAAAATGCACCATGGTGCGCAGTTGGATAAGTCCGCTCTCTCGATTTTTTTATTGCGGTCTCTCAGACCCCTCAGGCTTTGCGAGAGGAGACGGGGCCGGTCGATTCCCGAACGATCAGTTCAACGGGAAGAAGGACTTGGTTGGCGGGGTCGGCGGATGTTGCGGAGGGCTTTTCGATCATTTGCCAGAGGCGCTTCGCGGCTTCCTGTCCAACTTTGCCGCGGACAGAGCTGGTCGTGGTCAATGCCGGACTGAGGTACTGCGAGAAGTAGTCGTCTCCCATTCCGGTGACTGAAATATCTTGTGGGACTCGGAGTCCCAGTTGTTTCAGGCCTCGAATCGCGCCCATTGCAATCGAATCATTGACGCAGACGATGGCGGTCGGTTTTGGCTGGTTGCGCATGAGCTGCTGAACGGATTGATCCGACTCTTCGGGGGTCCATCCAGATTGACAGATCCAGTTCAGGTTTACGGGATGGTCGTGTTTCTGCATGGCTTGGAGGTATCCGAGATACCGTTTGTCCATCGATTCGTGAGGCATGGATCCACGCATGAGAGCGATATTTCGGTGGCCGAGATCGGAAAGGTGGTCGACGATTTGCATTGTGCTGGCTTGGTCGTCCGCAGCTACGTGGGGAGCTTCAACCTGTTCGACATTGGGCCCAATGATTACGAAGGGGATCTCGTAGCGTCGCAGTTCTTTAAAATAGGGATCTTTGGCGTTCTGGTCGGCGGGTGCGACGATCAGGCCTTCGACCCGGTGGCATGCGGCCTCATGAAAGCTCAACAACTCGAGCTTCGGATCATCTTGTGTATTGTAAACGAAAGTCGAAAACGATTTTCGGAGAAAATATTGCTGGATCGGTCCAAGAATTCCTCCAACGTCTCGAGTGGAGTCCGCTAAAACGACCGCTATACACTGGCTCTTGCCGGACATGACTCCTTTAACCAGGCGATTGGGCATGTAATTGTAGGTCTCAGCGATTTTTTGAATGCGGGCTTTAACGGTTTTCGAAATGCGCGGGTCGTCTTTGAGTGCCCGCGATACGGTGGTGTGAGATACGTTGCAGATTTCCGCTAGTTGTCTGAGTCCGATGGCCATGGGTTGGATGATGGTCGACGTAGCGGAGTATCACAAGTTCTGATGCAGTTAGTTTCCATGGAGTAATTTTGATGAATAGAGCCGCCCGTAGGATTTTTGAAAGTTACAGGAATCCACAGTCAAAATCGTCGATTGCCTAGGAGAGAGACGATTTTTGCTACACAGGTTTACATGGTGCAAAAAGTTCTTGATTTTCCGATTTTTTCAGTCATGTTCAGACTGTTTTTTTAAGAGAACCCTAACCACAATATCCTATGAAAAAGTTCCCCTCTCTCTGTTTGTCTGTCTCAGCTCTTTCTCTTTTTGCAGTCTCCTTGTCGGCTGCGGTGTTCGATAGTTTTGAGTCTTACCCAACCGGAACTCTGAATGGAAGTAACGGAGGGGAGGGTTGGACAGATGCCTGGAGTTCCAGTTTGAATTCTGCTCAGGTTGCCGAATTGTCCCTCAGTTACTCGTCTGGAGATATCAATATTTCCGATGGTGACCAAGTGATGCAACAAGGCTTGAGCGCTAGCACGGACAACACTGCGAATCAGACGAACCGGAGCTTTGACGCTTACAGTGCCGGCTCAGATACTCTCTATATGAGTTTTCTGATCCAGAGCCCGACTCTGGAGGGTAACGACTACTTCTCTGTCTGGCTCAACCAGGATCAGGATTTTGGAGTGATTATTCGCAATGGTGATATTCGATCAGTCGCTCCGAATCAGAGTGAAAAATCGAGTGGCGTGACCTTGACCAATAATCAGACCTTTCTGCTTATCGTGAAAGTATCGTCATCCGGCACGACGGCTGGGACCTTCTTCGATCAAAACGAGATTTACATCAATCCTACGAGCCTGACCGAGCCGCTGAGCCCTTCGATTTCTTCCACCACGGATTCCTCTACGATCTCCTCCATCGACACGTTCGGAGTGCGGTATGCACTGTTTGAGGCCAATACGGATGTGGCTTATGTGGATCGGGTCACAATTTCCGACAATTGGGCCGATGCGGTGAGTCCGATTCCAGAGATGAATCATTCGGCTTTGTTTCTTTCTCTTGTCCCAATTTCTTGGCTTCTGATTTCCCGCCGCACGAAAAAATAGACTGTCGATCGTAACAAGATTTCAATGAAACTCAGTATGTCCGGCTGGAAGTCTTTCTTCTTTGCCTGTATTTTCATGGGAACTTTAGTTCAGATGGTCTCAGCCGGATCGCTGGAGACGGAGAGACAAGCCGGCGTTGAGCTTCAAAAACGTATTCGTGAGGCTCTTCAGCAGGGCGAAAAAAAAATTGTAATACCGAAAGGTACGTATCGGGTTTCCTCCGGCGAAAGTCGTGCAGCCTTTGCCCTTACGGGAGTGGAGGATGTGGTGATCGAAGGCCACGATGCGACGGTGATCGTGGAAGATCTGTTCGGGGCTTTTCAGTTTTCGAACTGTCGAGGAGTTATCCTTCGAGGGATTACTCTAGACATGGATCCACTGCCCTATGTTCAGGGAACCATCGTGCAGGTCGATGATGAGTCGGGTCGAGTATTGCTCGAAATGGATGAGGGATATGAGAGTAGAGAGGTGCTGGATGCTTACTTTTCTCTCAAGTTGGCTGTTCTCTTCGATTCTGACGAAGGACGTTTGGTTCCCGGTTATGCGGATTGTAGCGTTAAGAGCCTAGAGCTTGCAGATGAGAGACGTCTTTGGGTGAAGCTCAACCCTTACGACAATGGAATGAGTCTGACTCAATGTGGCTACAAATCCGGCTTGCGTCTGACTCTCTCAGGAAAAGGTCAGCCGATCATTAGCCAGAACGATTGCGAAAGCATGGTTTTCGAGGATGTCTCCGTCTTTGCTTCCGCGGGACTAGCCGTTTATGAGCGTGCATCTAAAAACCAGACAGTTTACCGGGGATGCTCGATTATTCGTAAGCCCGGCAGTCAACGTTTGCTCGCCGGAAATGCGGATGGCTTTCACTCCTCGATGGCGAAAGTCGGTCCCCACTACGAATCCTGTCGTGTGGAGGCCCTTTGCGATGACGGATTTGCCGTCCACGGATTCTTTTCACTTCTGTTGGCTCAGCCTTCTGAAGATACGGTCATCATTGCTCCCTTATTGCGTCGTGACTTTGATGTTGGAGACGAACTCGTTTTTTACCAGATCCGCAGCATGGATAGTGAGGGAAGCGCGAAGGTCGTAGCAGTTGAGAAAGTTGAGGATCTGGCGTTGATCGAAGAAGCGAAAGCTCTGCCATCCCGCCTCACCAGGCAGGGCCAGCGGATTATTCGTATGGCGACTCAGGAGATTCTTTCCGTGCGGTTGAATCGCAATCTAGACTTGTCGGAAAATGCTCTGGTTGAGAGCAATGGTTGGAGTGGGTCGGGTTCTGAGATTCGAAACTGTTCTATCGATAACCTTCGGGGGCGAGCTATCTTGATACAGTCAACCGATGTGCGGATCGTGGGCAACCGGGCTTCGTGGATTAGCGGTCCTGCGATGGAACTGAGTGGCGAGGTGCCTTGGATGCAGGGACCTTTTTCCGAGAGAATTGTCGTGAAGGACAATGTCCTTGAAGATGTAGGGTTGAGCGTTTCCGCGAAAGCCTCCTATAAAACGGCTTTAGGGGCTATCAGTCTCCATGCCTACTACGGGGGGAATTTGAAGGAAGGATTTTTCCCGATTCGCGATATTGAGATCTCGGGCAATACGATCAATCGCTCTTATCTTCCGGCTGTTTCGATCCTGAATGCGAGTGATGTCGAGGTTCGTGGGAATGTATTCTCCGATTCGAATTTATCGCCAGTTGAGAGAGCGGGAGAAGACCTGGGGATTTCTCCCTCAGAGGCCATTGTCATTGCTGGGAGTGAAAAAGTTATCCTTTCCGGGAATCAGTTTGAACAGACCGATCCACAGGCCTCTGTCGGAATCCTAATCAACCCCTAACGCCTCCTTGCTCATACAGGAGGCCTCAATGAATCATTGATGCACCATGGAAACCCGTTTCGGTGTAACTGAGCGCTTCAGTTGAATTCAACGGATCCAGAAGAATTGACATGAATAATCTCCAAGAGAAAAAGAAAATCGTAGAGTGCGACGTCGCAATTATTGGCGGAGGATTTGGGGCGATTGCCGCGGCACAAGCCTGTTTGGAACGAGGTCTTCGAGTGGTCATTTCAGAGCAATATCCATGGGTGGGAGGGCAAGCTACAAGCCAAGCATTGTGTGTGCTGGATGAGTATCATGATCCGATTTCCG
Source organism: Puniceicoccus vermicola (assembly GCF_014230055.1). NCBI lineage: Bacteria > Pseudomonadati > Verrucomicrobiota > Opitutia > Puniceicoccales > Puniceicoccaceae > Puniceicoccus > Puniceicoccus vermicola. The sequence continues at coordinate 16,355 of NZ_JACHVA010000101.1, forward strand.
AGGCAGGCGTCGGCTACAGCCGCCGTTATGGGGGATTTCGCCAATCACTCCGCAAGCATTACCAAGAGGGATACCGACTTTCGGAGTTCGGACGGGATCAATTATATTTCAACGCAGGAAACTCCATGAACTCTATGGTCGTCGCCGAGCCTCCGGCGGCGTTGAAGGTAATCGAGGATTTGTTCGAGAAATCCGGTGGCAAGGATCGCCTTACGATTTTTACGAATTATGTCCCGACGGATGCGGTCGTAGAGAATCGCTTGATCCAATCGGTAACTTGCGATTCAGACAGCCCCAATCAGCCGAGCTTAGAAATTGTGGCGTCCTTTTTCCTCAATGGCGATGAGACGGGAGAACTTTTTCCCATCTTGAATCTTCCGTTCTTGATCGGAGCCGAAGCGAAGTCCGAATTTCAGGAGCCTCATGCTCCCGATGATGCGGCCCCGGATTCCGTGCAGAGTTTTACCTATTGCATCGCAGCAGAATTCGTCCCGGGTGGAAGTTTTGTGATCTCCAAGCCGGATGATTACGAGTTTTGGAAAGAGAAGCATGGAGATTATTTCTATTTAGATGCTCCAGGGGCGAGAGCGGATGATCCGGCGCTGATGTTCTCCGCGAAAAAGGGGAGGAACGACCTTCCCATCCCACCGGCCTTTTATTATCGATGCATGGTTGATCGGGCAAATTTCGATGATCCCCGGCTCCCCTACAGTCGGACGATTTTCAATGTGACAGGCAACGATTATTACCACGAGAATGCGATTGGTAAGGAGGACCGGCAGGAGATTTACGGTCGGGCGCGCTCTTTAGCGAAATCCTACCTGTATTGGTTACAGACAGAGGCTCCTCGCGACGAGGGTGGATATGGATACCCGGAATTGCGCCCAATGCCGGAACTGACAGGAGCGCCCGATGGGATTGCGATGGCTCCCTACATTCGAGAAGGACGTCGGCTGCGGGCCTGCCAGATCGTGACCGAGAATGACATTTCCACGGCGACAGCCAAGGAAGCAAGAGGATCGCATTTTCGGGATTCCGTGGGCTTGGGGTGCTTCATTATTGATATTCACCGTCGCAACGGTGCTCCCAGTCTTAGCCAGATGTCACGGCCCTATCAGATTCCGTTGGGGGCCTTGCTCTCTCCAGAGCTGGATAACTTTGCGGTCGCTGGAAAGAGCATCGGAGTGACCCAAATCGCCAACGGTGCCTACCGCCTTCACAATGTCGAGTGGGCTGTGGGGGAAGCCGCTGGAGAGTTTGCCGCCTATGCCTTGGAAGAAGAGATTTCTTCACAGCAGATCGGCGGTGAGCAGCTCAAAGAATTTCAAAGCCGACTGGTGAAAGCGGGTGTTCCCCTTTGCTGGTTTGAAGACGTATCTTTTGATGATCCCGCTTTTGAAGCGATCCAGTTGCTTTCGGTCTGCAAGCTCTTGCCGATGAGCCGTGAGCATCTTAGATTCAACCCTTATTACAGTGTGGCGCGCAGTCGAAAGTTAGCCGATTTTGTTTTTGACCGTCTAGATGAGTATGGGGTCGATTATGGAAGTTTAAGACGCAAGGTCGTCGAGATTCACTGCACAAGATTTGCCCAGTTGTTGATTCATGTTTACCGATTGTTGGAGCGGCAGAAGTGGCCCGAGCCTTTGCTGCGGGCAACGAACCAACCCGACGGAGATGTCGAGAGCTTACTTTTCAACGATGTCATTCCCGAGGGAATGGATGAAACGGATAAGCATGCTTACAAGGCATAGAGTCGCTTCGGGCTCTTGGCTAACCTTCCCTAAATCGATCTGGGATGATCAGGAGTTTAGCTGAGAAGTGAAATGACGGTTTCGAAGTGATCTGCTTCTTTTGTCGGTTTGTCGCGCCGCCAGCGGTGAATCCGAGGGAAGCGTACAGCGAGGCCGGACTTGTGGCGTTTGGAGGGTTGAATGCCTTCGAAGGCGATTTCGAAAACGAGCTCAGGGTCGACGACTCTTACCGGACCATGGGATTCGCGGGTGTGCTGGCGGATCCAGCGGTCGACCTCGCGAATTTCTTTGTCGGTTAGTCCGGAATACGCTTTGGCCAAGGGGACGAGTTCGCCGTCTTTCCAGATGGAGAAGGTATAGTCCGTGTAGAGTCCCGCCCGCCGGCCGTGACCCTGTTGGGCGTAGACTAGAACGGCATCCACCGTGTAGGGATCGACCTTCCATTTCCACCAGAGGCCTTTTGTCCGACCGACTCCATAGGGAGATGTGGCGGCCTTGAGCATTAAGCCTTCGACGCGGTGTTGGCGCGATTGTGCCCGCATTTCTGCGATCTCGGTCCAACTTTCGGCCTGAAGGGTGGGGGAGAGTCGGAACGATTCCCGCTCGGAGGATCCCAATGTATCCAGAATGCGGCGTCGTTCGGTCGTTGGACGGGATCGCAGGTCTTTCCTCTGGAGTTCCAGTAGGTCGTAGGCCATAAAGACAACGGGGACTTCCTTTCGTAGTTTCGGTCCCACTTTCTTGCGGCCGAGACGCCTTTGTAGAGCGGCAAATGAGGCGGGCTGATCTTCGTCCCACGCGAGAATCTCGCCGTCCAGAACCAAGTCTTCGGGCCACTGCGCGGCCGATTCGACGATTTCCGGGAATTGTTCGCCGACGAGTTCTTCCCCCCGCGACCAGAGTAGGACTTCGCCCGATCGCTTAATCAGCTGGGCCCGGATGCCGTCCCACTTCCACTCAATCTGCCAGTCCGAGGTGGGTCCGAGCTTTTGCAGATCGGGTTGTTCCAGAGGGTAGGCGAGACAAAAGGGGTAGGGGCGGGCCGGATCATCCTCCGCGGATTCGGGTTGGAGGAGGGCGCGAAAATGGTCGGCAGTGGGTTGCCAGTCTCCCATCAGTCGATGAGCCATGGCCGGCGGTTCGACTCCTGCCACCTCGGCGAGAGCCCGGTTGATCAGCGCTTTGCTGACGCCCACCCGAAATCCTCCGGTGATCAATTTGTTGAGAACGAAGCAGGCTTCTCCGTCCAAGGAATTCCAGATGTCGAGCATGGACTGCTGCTGCTCGGGGGGAGTTAGGTCGCGGAGCGGCAGGATGTGATCCTCAATCATCGCCCGGAGCCCGGGCATTTCCGTGGGGGGCGGGGTCGAAGAACGGTTGGCCAGAAGGAGGGCCAGAGTTTCGGCCAGATCGCCGACATGACCATAGCATTCCTCGACCATCCAGAGGGGGAACTGGCAGGCTTCGGCGGTCCAGGTGCGGAGGTCGCCCGTTTTCACGAGGCGTTTCAGTCGCCTCCCCGTTAGAATGTAGACCGCCCAGGCGGCATCCTCCGGAGGGGCCGATTCAAAATAACGCTTGAGGGAGGCCAATTTGGCAGTCGTGCGGTTTGAGGCGTCAAGCTCCAGATAGAGTTCGGTAAACCGTTTCATGATTCTTCCTCCTTCGGCTTCTCCTCGGGATTCTCCTCTTCGCTCTCTCCTGCATAACGGGTCGGTATCTCATAGGCAGCCAATCCTCTTTCTTCGCGGAGCCAGCGAATCAGTGGGGCGGCGTAGCCATGAGTTACCCCTATGCGACTCGCTCCGCTCGCTTCAATCGTTTGGAGGAGTCCGGGCCAATCGACATGGTCGGAAAGGACAAATCCCCGATCGAGGGCTCGGCGACGGCGGGATCCGCGAACCGCCATCCATCCCGAGGCGAAGGAGAGCGAGTAGGGGGCAAAACGGCGGATCCAAGGCGTGTTCTGAGCAGATCCCGGGGCGACAATCAGCCCGCGTCCTCGGAGAATGGATCGGGTTTCCGCGTTGGCATGGATGGTTTCCGGAAGAGGAATCCCCGCTTCCCGGTAGTGGGGATTGAGACGAGCTACGGCGCCATGGATACCAATGGGGCCGATCGAGGGATCGAGTCCGCAGAGGACGCGCTGGGCTTTGCCGAGGGCGTAAGCGAAGAGGATACTGGTCCGGCCTTCCTCCTGATTGTCGCGCCACCATTGGTGAATCTGCCGGAAAACCTTTTCGGGCTCGGGCCAGCGGTATACTGGTAGGCCAAAGGTGGACTCCGTGATCAAGGTATCACAGGAAACGGGTTCAAAGGCTTCGCAAGAGATGTCGGGATCGGTCTTGTAGTCGCCGGTGACGACCCAGACCTCCCCGCGGTGCTCGACGCGGATCTGCGCAGACCCGAGTAAATGCCCGGCAGGATGAAAAGATACGTGGACCTCGCCAATCTTCCGTCGCTCGCCAAAAGGGATTCCCTCTATCGGAGCGTCGTGACCGACGCGTTCGCGGACGATGGGGACCCCTGCAGCGGATGTGAGGTATCGGCCCATGCCGGAGCGGGCGTGGTCGCTGTGTCCATGGGTGATCAGAGCCCTGTCCACCGGGCGCCAGGGATCGATGTAGAAACCTCCCGTTTCGCAGAAGAGACCCCGTTCGGTGGGGCGGATGAGGGGATGTTTGGGGGCGTCGGAGTGCACAGAAGTTCACTCTAGCGCCCTTCGCCCTCAGATCAAATGGTTGAGTCGCTTTGGGCTGGAATGGCGATTTTCCCTAGGTGCCCGGGCAGGCGAGGAATCCGCCGTCGACGGGAACTGTGATTCCGGTGACGAAGCCAGCGGCTTTTTCGTCGATGAGCCAGTTGACGCAGCCGAGGAGTTCCTGGGCTTCTCCAAATCGTCCGGCTGGAGTGTGATGGAGGATCTGTGAACCGCGTTCGCTGAGGGAGCCATCCTCTTGGTAGAGAAGCTTGCGACTGCGCTCATTGACAAAGAAGCCTGGAGCAACGGCATTGACCCGAATTTTGGCCGGAGCGAGGTAGGATGCCAACCATTCGGTATAGTTGACGAGAGCCGCTTTGGCGGCTGCGTAAGGCGCAACTCGCGAGAGAGGCCGGAAGCTGGTCATCGAGGCGAAGTTGAGAATCGATCCACCTCCGTTCTCCGCCATCGAGCGTCCGAAAGCCTGGGAGCAAAGGGCGACACTGCTGAGGTTCATGTCCACCTCTGCACGAAAGATGGAGAGGTCGCAGTTGAAGAATCCGTTGAGCTCTTCGGAAGGGGAGGTCAGCTCTTCGGGGGTGAAATGGGTGCGGGACATCGTTCCTCCGGGAAGCTTTCCTCCGGCTCCATTGATCAGAAGCGAACAGGGACCGAGTTTGCGGGTTACGGTCTGGGCGGCTTCTTGAACTGCGGCAGAGTCCGTCACATCGACCGAGAGGACCATGGCTTGGCCGCCCGATTCGACAATTTCCTTTTGAACGGCTTCCAACTTGCTGAGGGTGCGTCCTAGAAGGACGACTTTCATTCCCTGTCGGGCAAGGTCTTTGGCGATGACCGAGCAGAGGGTGCCTCCCGCTCCGGTGATGACGGCGATTTTCTCTTGGGTGATTGAGCTCATAAGGTGGGAAGGGGGTTGGAATCTTTGGGTTGAACCAGGTTCCGGGCATTCCGGAAACAGATGTTTTCGAGGAGAAGTGCAGTGGACGGGTTTTCGGGATCGAGTCGCCCCGCTTCGACCCACTCGCCGACTAGGTTACAGAGGATACGTCGGAAATAGCGGTGCCGAACACTGGATAGAAAGGATCGCGAATCGGTGTTCATCCCCACGCTGTGTGCGAGAACGCCATAGGCGGCGACCGATCGAAGTTGTCGCTCAATGCCATCGTGATGGTCGTTGAACCACCAGGCAGGGCCGAGTTGGACTTTTCCGGAAAGACCTTCTTCGACGAATGATCCACTCAAGCAGGACATCCAGTCGTAGTCGGCTGCGTGGAGGGAGTAGAGGATGATCCTGGGGAGGCTGGCCCGGTGCTCCATCTGATCGAGGAGCGAAACCAGGGCCTTGTCATCCACCCGGTTCCTCATGACCGCGAAACCGCCGGCTTTGCCGGAAAGGCCAGCGAGACGGGAACTGGTTTCGCGACGGGCTCCCATGTGGAGCTGGAGAGTCCACTCGCGCTTCGTGTATTCTCCCGACAACCACAAGATGAGAAAGGTGCTTATCTTGGCAACCTCGTCTTCGGAAGGGATGTGGTCGGTTAAGATTTTTGCGAAGATGGCTTCGGCTTCTCCGTCGGAACAGGGTGCATAGACAACCGTGTCCATGCCGTGGTCGGCCAGTCGGCAGCCAGCTTTATTGAAATCATCGAGGCGCTTGCTCAGGATCTCCAGAAAATCGGCGAGGGATTGTAGCGGGTGTCCGTTCACTTCTCGGAGGCTCTGTAACCATTGAGGATACTCGGTTGATCCGAAAGCGAAAGCGGCGTCGGCACGAAGAGAGGGAAACATCTGGGGCTGAAGCCCTTCCTGGCGCGCCCTCAGATGAGGTGAGATCGAGTCCAGCCAAGAATCGGAAGTGACGAAGGTTTCGACACCGGATTGTTGAAGAAGGGCCTGGGGGCGAAAGTCGGCCTCCTGAAGTCGTTGATTGCAGACTTCTCGAATCTCGGAAGCGTTTTCCGGACTGAGAGGTTCGTCGACCTGAAAATACTTGGCCAGTTCCATCCGAGCCCAATCGTAGAGTGGATTTCCAATCAGGTGGGGAAGGGTGCTGGCCCAAGCCGCGAACTTCTCTTTTGCAGAGGCGTCGCCGGTGATGAATCTCTCCGGAACTCCGTGAATTCTCATCGCCCTCCATTTGTAGGGATCCGAGGCCACCCAGAGTTCAGAAATATCGGAGAAGGGCTGATTTTCGACGAAGGTCTTCGGAGACAGGTGAGTATGAAAATCTATGAGAGGGGCATTGGCCGCGTGTTCGATGTAGAGGGAGCGAGAGGCCTCGGTTTTGAGGAGAAAGCGGTCGTCAATTTGAAGATTCATCGGGGGAGATTCTGGCAAACTCGAAAATTGACGCTAATCAAAATTGAAAATATATTTTTCAAATATGAAAAGAGGTATGGAGATTCCGGTGAGAGCAAAAGACGCGGGAAACCGTATTCCAGCGGTAGAGAAAACCGTCCGCATCCTTCATTATCTTGCGAAGGAGGGGCGCGGAACGCCGACAAAGGCAATTGCGGCCGAGGTGGAGGTGAGTGCTTCGACCTGTTACCGAATTCTCAAGACCTTGGAAGTGGCCGGTTGGATCGCCCAGGACGAGTGGGGAGGGTTTCACATTGGCAAGGGACTCCTTCCGGTTGTCGAACCGCTCGCTGATCTTCGGGAGGTAATTCGCAGGTCTCGCCCCGTTCTCGAGGCGGGCGCGAGAAGATGGGGAGTCACCGTGAAGCTTTGCTTCCGGCAAGGAAGTGAGCAAATTACGGTGGCGGTCGGGACTCCCTCAAATCCGGTGGGCATCCTCGCTCCAGAAGGCGTGCCGTATCCGGTGGTCGAGGCGGCTTCGGGTGCCGCCTTGCTGGCGGGATTAACCGAGTCCGAGCTGGAGGATCTCATACATCGGACCCCCGAAGAGCATTGGCGACGTCATCGGCCGGAGGAACTTCGGGATCGGGTTGATCAGTGTCAAAAGAGGGGATGGTGCGAAAACATCGGAAAGCATCCGCAGGGCATCGACGCCATCGCCTGTCCAGTTCGCATCGGGGATCATAGACTGGCCCTTTGTATGATCGGACTGCGTGGGGACTTTCGCGAGGAGGTTCTTTCAGACCTGCGAGAAGGCTTGCTGGAAATGGCTCGGGAACTCGAGGAGTAGGGGGCTTGTGACCTTCTCAGGATCTCGAGACCTAGAAAAACGGGCAAAAAGAAACCCTTCGTTTATCGGAAGGGTTGGAAGAATGGCTGCCCAAGCATAAATTGGTTTCAGAGGGCCTTCCGCATTCGCCATTGTCCGGAAAAGGTCACAGATCAAGTCATTATGGTAGACTCTTCAATATTTTCGGGGGTGGTTTCCATGGCACGATTTCAATCAATTCAATCACCGGTCTCTAAAGGCCACTGCTTGACATGATGTTTTTACATGATAAATTTGGTTCATGAAAACACTCACCTGCACATTAACCAAGCGCGGGCAAATTTCTGTGCCGGCATCTATACGCAAGGATCTGGGTCTGCGTCCGGGGCAGAGGCTGCGTTGGGAAAAAATCGCCGGAGGCGAGTGCCGGGTGACGGTGGAGCAGGAGGGCGCACCCGGTCCTCTGGCCGCACTGGGGTTTGGTCCGAAGCTCCGGGGCGACGATGGCAAGGCCACTTCTGACTGGATGAAAGAGTTGCGGGAGGGCGAATAGGCATGGCTTGGGTTGTAGATACTTGCGTCGTTATCGACGTGCTTGAAAACGATCCTATGTTTGGAGTCGGCTCCGCGAAGAAGCTTCAATCGCTCCTCGACCAAGGGCTAGTGCTGTGCCCGGTCAGTATGGTCGAACTTAGCCCGGCCTTCGCGGGAGATTTGACTGCCCAGAAGTCCTTTCTGGATATGTGTGGAATCTCCTATCACGAGCCCTTCACTTTGGCTGATAGTGAGACGGCGCATGTGGCGTGGAATGCATACATCCAGGCCAAGCGCAGCAAGCAGGTCGCCAAGCGTCCAGTGGCGGATTTGCTCATCGGAGGATTCGCTCTACGTTTCGACGGTTTGGTAACCCGCAATCGCTCTGATTTTCAGCGTTGGTTCAGAGGCCTCAAGATTGTAGAGCCCTGAGTAGTGTCTGAAAAGACCGACCCCGAGGGCAGATGGTATAGGGTGACGACAATATTCCAAATGCCTACAAATTAAAGAATCTTAGCCTCAGGTGAATTGTGTTGGCGAAGGCGTCTATGTATATCCTCAGTGTGGCCGATGTAGAGTCGGCCTTTGAGATTTTCGAGGATGTAGACGTGAAACATGGGCAAAAAGAAACCCTTCGTATATCGGGAAGGGTTCAATGGCTGCCCAGGTAGTCCCGCGACCGCGGGATCCGACAAAGTGATTAATCCCGACAAGGTCGGGACTCTACCGCTGAGCTACTAATCGAATAGTTCTCGGACTTTTTTTGGCGATTTCCAGCTTTTGAGTTGTTTCTCTCGTTGCATGGCCTTTGCGCGAGTTGGGTAGTTCTCAGATCCGAGAAATCTCCATGGGCCGTTTCTGTGCGTATACTTCCCGAGATGTTCTTTGCCCTCTGGAGAGTTGTGCTGGCTGAGACGTCTCTGACGGTCTTCCGTGTGTCCAATGTAGAGGCGCCCCTTTGGGTTTTCTAAGACGTAGACGTGAAACATGGGCAAAAAGAAACCCTTCGTTTATCGGAAGGGTTGGATGGCTGCCCAGGTAGGGATCGCGACCGCGGGATACGACAAAGTGATTAATCCCGACGGAGTCGGGACTCTACCGCCAGTTTATCGTTTGAAGAGTTCGCGAACCTTTTTCGGAGACTTCCAGGCTTTGAGCTGTTTCTCGCGTTTCATTGCGTCGGCTCTCGAGTCAAAGTCCTCGGATGCGATGAGTTTCCAGGGCCCATTGCGGTGGGTGTATTTGCCGAGATGCTCTTTCCCCTCAGGTGAATTGTGTTGGCCAAGGCGTCTTTGTATATCCTCAGTGTGGCCGATGTAGAGTCGGCCTTTGGGATTTTCGAGGATGTAGACGTGAAACATGGGCAAAAAGAAACCCTTCGTTTATCGGAAGGGTTGGATGGCTGCCCAGGTAGGGATCGAACCTACGACAAAGTGATTAACAGTCACCTGCTCTACCGCTGAGCTACTGGGCAACGGTAAAGGGTGGACATTTGCGGTTTCTGGAGGATCGATCAACCCGAAAATGAAAGAAATTTGGAATTTTTTGGGATCGAACATCTACGGATCGGACGGAAGGCCCATCGATAGAGGAGTTTGGCGGGAGAGGGTAGGCACAGACCGAATATTTCGATTTTCTGAGTGTGGTTTCGCTTGACGGGGAGGGCCTGCATCTTGTTTTCTCCTCTTTTCGACCGTGGAGAGGTGGCAGAGTGGTCGAATGCGCTGGTTTGCTAAACCGGTGAACCGCCAAAAGCGGTTCCGTGGGTTCGAATCCCATCCTCTCCGCCATCAGGCGGCCTTCGCGAAGCGAAAGTGAGGGTCTACGGGTCTACATCAAACTGTGGGGGATTATTCATTTTTTTATATTTCGGGTTAGTTTTCATGCGCAAGTGGCGAGGACTCTGAGTCGATAGTTGTGGAAGGACCTGAAGCCGTAAGCTCTTCGCTGGATTCGTTTCATTCTTCTATGGAACCTTTCTCAGATGACCTTTGTTTTCTGGTAGATCGCCACATGCTGGCGATGGGCTCGATCCATTGTTCGATTGTTGCCGAGGTGGCAGAAAGTGGTGCAAAAGCGGTTCTTTTTGCTCAGAGTGTGTTCGCTCGAGTCCGAGCACTCAGGAGTAATACTCTTCTTGGGATATCAAGCGCTTGGAATGGAGGATTCTCGAACGATCAGGGTGCCGTGAAAAGCAATGTGGTGAGGCGGTCTTTCCGGATGTTTGATTCGGTTGACCATCGTTTCAACGGCGAGGCGCCCCATAACCTGGCAGGGTTGGCGATAGCTGGTGAGAGGTACGCTGAGGAGTGAGGCGTATTTAACATCATCAAACCCACATACTTTAATTTGATCGGGAATCTTGGCACCGAGGTCGAGGAGGGAACGTAGGATGACGGCGGCAGTTGTATCGTTGGCGCAGACAATCCCATCCACATTTGAATTCAATAGCCGGGCTGCCGCTTTACCGGGATCTTTATGATCGTATTCGACGGAGAGAAGGCTGCGAGCTGAGAAACCTTTTTGGACGAGTGCTTCGCGGGTCCCTATAATCCGGTGCCCCACGGTCATCGCGGGATTTCGGGGGGAGACAAAAGCTAGTTGGGTGCAGCCATTTTCCAAAAGGTGGTCCGCCATAGTGAACCCAGCCTCGATGTTGCCGATGCAAATCAAATCGAAAGAGGTTTGTCGGGGCCACGGATAGATGTCGCGATCCAGTAGCACGACTTGAACCCCTTTTTCCGTGAAGCGTTCGACGATTCTGAGATTGAAGGCTTCTGGGTCTGAAATGTTTTCAAGAGGGGCGAAAAAGACGCCTTTGACTTTCTTTTTTATGTATTGTTCGGCCTGAGCGAGGGCCATGGCTTTACGGTCTTGGGACCGATTCAACTCATAGGGGTGTGTGATCTGCAGCTCATACGCGGGCGAATTTTCGATGATGCTATCAACGATGGGGGTGAAAATCTCGGTGTCAGGGAATTCCGGAATAAGCAATCCTGCCGACAAACCGGAAAAATCGGGTGCTAACACCTGGGTGCCGAATCCCGCTCGGCGCCGAACGAATTTCGCATCGCTGAGCATCTTGATCGCCTTGGCGACAGTAGGGCGGGAGGTGCCGTATTGCTCGCAAATCGCCTTCTCGCTGGGGAGCAAATCACCTGGGACGTAACTTTGGTTTCGGATCGAAGTATGGAGGTCTTCGTAGATTTGCAGATACATCGGTTTTGAAGTGCTCATAATTTAAATGTAATCCAAATGTAATATTAAAATCAGTCAAATGTAATTTTTTGAATTTACATTCTGCGCCTTTTATGGATTTCTTATGAGCAGTCAGAACCCCCATTCGAATTTCCGATTCGCTGACAAGCATTCTTACCATGAACCCCCCATTTAAAGTCGTCGGTATAGGTGACCTCCCCCAGGGACCGTTATTACGAGTATCAACGGATCGGTGGATGGCCGACCAACTTTGTCCATCACGCACTAGCGCCAGTCGATAGAGATCCTCTGCTAAGACGATAATCCAATTTTTCGCTCTCTGATTAATCCTCAATCCATCAAAACGAACCTCAAAAATCCCATGAAAATAATACTCACAGGACTAATGCTCTGCTGCATGTCACTCACGATCGTCGGATGCGGCGGCAAAGAAGACGGAACAAGCTCCGCCGATCCCAAAGTAAAGATTGGCATGACGGTGCAGACCTTGACGAATCCGACTTGGGCTGGATATTGCCAGGCCATCGAAAAGGAAGTTCAGGCGCATGGCGGCAGCATCAACTACGTCTCCTGCGACAATAATATTGGTAAGCAGATCACCCAAATCGAAAACTTTGTTTCCCGGGGGGTCGATGTCATTATCGTCCATCCGGCCGACCCTGAGGGGGTTGAGTTTGCCCTGAAACAAGCGCGTGAGGCCGGAATTAAGGTGCTCGCATGGGATGATAATCTGAAGAACGCTGATATCGCCTGGTTGATTGATAATCACGAATTGGGCTACACCATCGGAGAATACGCGGCGATGTGGATCGACGAGAAGCTCGGGGGCACTGCAGAGGTCGCCATCCTTAATTACCCGCAATTGCCGATTTTACTGGAACGTGGCAATGGTATCCGCGATGCCATCACCGAGTTAGCCCCCAATGCTAAGATTGTTGCGGAAAGTAGCGCGATCGACACCAAAGAGGGGATCGAAAAAATGGAAACCATCTTTCAGTCGAACCCGAATGTGAAGGTCGTTTGCTCGATCGGTGGCGGCGGTTCCGTCGGTGCCAATGAAGCGGCCAAGGCGGCTGGAAAGATCACTGATGACTTCGGTATCTTTGCAGCGGACGCGACTCAACCGGAATTGGCAGCCATGAAGAACAATGAAGGGATCCGCATGACTGTGACGATTACCGGAACCAACACGGCTATCGGCGAGAAGATCTGGGAGATGGTGTCCGAGCTGAACTCCGGGGAGCCGATCGAGAATAAGGTCGTCTACCGCGAGATTATTCCCGTCACGAGTGAGAACGTCGATGAATACTTAGGAAAGTAAGCTTCGATCTTTGTAAATCCAGGTTGGCGTAGGGGCCAGAATACTCTGCGCCGACCTGGGATACCCCTCATCCATTCTACCTCAGCCCCAAACAGACATGAATATCCTTGAACTAAGGAACATCACGAAGAAATACCCCGGTGTGATTGCGCTGAACGATGTCAGCATTGATTTCATTGAAGGGGAGGCTCATGCCCTAGTTGGTGAAAACGGTGCGGGTAAATCGACCTTGATCAAGAGTTGCACCGGTGCAGTCAAACCGAATGCCGGCAGTATCGTGATCGAAGGAGAAGAATTTACTTCGCTCACCCCGCAGGTATCCGAAGCGCACGGTATCGGTGTCATCTACCAGGAGTTTAATCTGGTCGGCGAACTTTCTGTTGCGGAAAACATCTTTCTGGGTCGGGCCATCCGCAAAGGCCTCTTCATTAATAAAAAAGCCATGGTCCGCGAGGCCGCGGCGATCTTCGAGCAGTTTAACATCGATATCGATCCCCACGAGTTGGTCTGCAACTTAACGGTCGGCTATCAGCAACTCGTGGAGATTGCCAAAGCCTTATCGCAAAAGGCCCGGATTTTGATCATGGACGAGCCTTCCGCGCCTTTGACTTCGGCTGAAGCGGAACGCCTCTACGAAGTGGTGGATAAATTGAAGGCCAAAGGTGTGACCGTTATTTACATTTCGCACCGCATGGAGGAAATCTTCCGACTCACCGATCGCATCACCGTCTTGAGGGACGGACAGAAAATCGAGACCCTCAAGACCAGTGAGACCAATATGGACGAGCTGGTGAAGTTGATGGTGGGCCGCGAATTGAAAGAAACCTATCCGCAGCGCAAGTCTTGCATCTCTGATGAGGTGTTGCTGGACGTGCAGAACCTCTCCGGCAACGGCGTGACCGACATTAGCTTTCAAATCAAAAAAGGTGAAGTTTTAGGCTTTGCGGGTTTGATCGGTGCCGGTCGCACGGAAACCGCAGAGCTCCTTTTTGGCGCGGCGAAGAGAACTGGCGGAACCGTTTCTCTCAACGGCAAAGAAGTCCGCCCCAAGACGCCTAGAGACGCCATCGACTGCGGCATCGCTCTCGTTCCCGAAGATCGAAAGGGCAAAGGTGCCTTGATGGATATGAGGATCCGCAGCAACATCAGCATGGCTGTCCTGGATCGGATTTCGAAATTCTTCGTGATCGATCTGAAAGAGGAGAAGCGACTGGCCGAAGAATACAAGCAATCCATTCGGATCAAAACGCCCTCGGTCGAACAGCAGATCAAGAACCTCAGTGGCGGAAACCAGCAAAAGGTCATTATCGCCCGATGGCTCGCTTCCGAACCCGAACTGGTGATCTTCGACGAGCCCACCCGAGGCATTGATGTGGGGGCCAAGTCCGAGATTTACACTCTGGTCAATGCCCTCGTGGAAGACGGAAAGTCGGTCCTGATGATCTCCTCTGAAATGGAGGAAGTCATGGGCATGTCCGACCGAATTGTCGTCCTTTGCGACGGTAGGATTTCCGGCAGCTTGGACCGTAAAGATTTCAATCAAGAAGCAATCATGAATTTCGCATCTCAAAGATAGGAGAACAATAATATGGGACATTTAGAGAATTTAAAAGGCACCGCGAAAGCCATAGATTTCGCAAAACGGAACGGTATCTACGTCGTTTTGTTCGTACTCATCGGGTTCTTCTCCTTTGCGACGGAGAATTTCCTCGTCGCGAATAACTTGATGAACGTCGCCCGCCAGGTATCGATGCTCGGCATCGCGGCGGTCGGTTTTGCCTTCGTTCTTTTGCTGGGAGGTATCGACCTTTCCGTGGGTTCGGTGATCACCTTGGTCAATGTGGTCTGTGGCTGGTTTATGGTCAATGCGGGCCTTAACCCAGTGCTGGCGATCTTTATCACTCTTACGCTGGCCACCATGATCGGTTTCGCCAACGGCTGGATCATCGCGAATATTCATATGCCTCCACTGATTGTGACGCTGGCCATGTTGATCATTGTCGAAGGGGTGGCGTTTTTGATCAGCAAGGGTTTGCCGATTTATGGTTTTCCCGACTCCTTCGCCGTCATCGGGCAGGGCTATCTGGGGCCGGTTCCGATCCCCGTCATCATCATGGCGGTTGTTATGGCGATCGGAGCGTTTATTTTGAACAAAACCTACTTTGGTCGCTATTTTTATGCCGTGGGCGGTAATGAAGAAGCCGCGAAACTCTCCGGCATCAAGGTGAAAAATGTTAAATACCTCGTCTATTCATTGTCCGGTTTCTTTGCGGGTGTGGCGGGTATCGTCATCCTTTCGAGAACGAATTCCGCGACAGTCACGGCAGGTAAAATGATGGAGTTGGAAATTCTCACCGCCTGCGTGCTCGGTGGCGTTAGCGTCACTGGCGGCGTCGGTCGTATTTCCAATGTCATCGCCGGTGTCTTGATTCTCGGTGTGCTCAGCAATGGTATGGTCCTCATGAACGTCTCGGATTTTACGCAGATGGTCATCAAAGGCTCCGTTCTGTTGATCGCTGTCGCCTTTGACTGCTTGCAGCATCGGAAGGCCAGTTAAGCCATCATCAGGTCCACCACCAATTGGAGAAACGCATCATGAACACCATCGCAATTTCCAGACTGGTCGGCAGTGATGCCGGCGCGATCGCAAAGCAGTTGGCTGTATCCCTGGGCTACGACCTGGTCGATAAAGCCGTCTTGCAGGGCACCCTGCAGCAGTACGGGCTGACTCGCTTTGGCGAGCTCTACACATCGCCGCCCAACTTATGGGATTTGGCTAATACAAAGAACCTGGAAATCGTATCCATGCTGAACGATACCATGCGGGCGCTCGCCCACCGCGGACGGACTGTGGTTCTCGCACGCGGAGGTTACGTGGCCTTAAACAAGTATGCCGATGTGTTGCATGTCCGCTTGCACGCTCCGTTTGATGTTCGCGTGGATCGTGTCATGGCGCGAGAGAACATCGCGAAGCGGGAAGACGCGAAAACGAAAGTGGCTGCCGACGACAAAGCGCGGATCAAATTTGTCGAGAGGTTTTACCGGTGTAAATGGCACGACGAGAGCGAACTCGATCTCGTCCTCAACACCGATATTATCCCGAAACCAACTGCCGAATCCTGGATTACAGAAGCGTTGCGTTTACAGGAGGCGAAGGATGGCCGCCCCGATGTCCAACTTGCTCAAAAGACTAGGGTCGATCCTCTTCTCCTGAGTGCAATCGATGAAGCCATTGAGCGGCGCATATCAATTTAAGCTCACCGGTAGAGCCCCTGCAGCTGCAGAAACGTCAATACCAAACATTATCATCAAATGACGATTCAATTAAACAATGCGAACCTCGGTAAATTGGATTCTCGGATCCAACGCCCGAACTACGACAGAAAAGAAGTCAGCCAATCCATTATGCATGTGGGTGTCGGCGGCTTTCACCGAGCCCATCAGGCTGAATATGCCGATGATTTGCTCAATCAAGGAGGCGACAAGACTTGGGGCTATTGCGGGGTAGGATTGCTCCGGCATGACGCTCGCATGGATGCGATCATGCGTGCCCAGGATTGTCTTTATACTCTTGTGGAGCGAGGCCCGGAGGGGAACTCGGCGCGTGTGATCGGTTCGATTGGCGAGTTTGTCTATGCACCGGATAACAGGGAGGCGGTGATCGAGCAGATGGCCTCGCCCAAGACTCGAATTGTTTCGCTGACGATTACAGAAGGGGGCTACTATTTCGCCTCGAACGGGGAATTGGATGCCGCGCACCCCGACTTGGTCATGGATCTTGAGAATCCTCATGCGCCATCCTGTTCGTTCGGATACTTACTTGAAGCTTTAGACCGGAGGCGCCTTCGCGGACTTTCACCATTTACGATCATGTCATGCGATAACGTCCAGGGCAACGGTGAGGTCGCCAAGAAAATGCTGTCGGCCTATGCGGAGTTGAGAGACCCCGCGCTCAGAAACTGGATGGATACCAATTGCCTGTTCCCAAACAGTATGGTCGACCGGATCACACCCGCCACGACCGACGAGCTTCGAATCCTTGTCCGTGAAGAATTCGGAATCGAAGACGATTGGCCAGTGATGACCGAACCTTTCAAGCAATGGGTCATCGAGGACCACTTTATCGATGGGCGTCCACGATGGGAAGACGTTGGTGCACAAATGACAGAAGATGTGCTCCCTTACGAGTTGATGAAACTCCGCCTGCTTAACGGCACACACCAAGCTCTTTGCTATATCGGATTACTGCTCGGAAAAGAATTGGTTCACGAAACCATGGAGGATTCCGAAATTCGTACTCTCTGTCGTCGAATGATGGATGAGGAGGCAACGCCGACATTGTCTCCTGTTCCCGGCATCGACCTCACTGAATACAAGGACTCGGTGATCGAGCGTTTCGCGAATCCGGCGATCCGAGACCAACTCTCGCGTATCGGAATATACGGGTCTTCGGGGATTCCCAAGTTCGTATTGCCATGCATCAGCGAGCAGTTGAAAAAGGGTGGTTCCATCAAACTACTCAGTTTTGTCATCGCATCATGGTTCCGTTTCCTCAGTGGGCTGGACGAATCGGGGAAGGAAATGCCAATGCTCGACCCCATGGCCGAGAAACTTCGGAATCGAGCCCAGGAAGCGGGAAGTGACGCAAGTCCTCTGCTAGCCATGCGTGAAGTTTTTAGCGAAGAGTTGGCGAATCAGCCGCTCTTTGTCGAAACGGTCTCTTCCCTCTTGAAGAGTTTTTACGAACGGGGAGCTGCTGCGACCTTGAAGGACTGTCTCCTCTAAAACCAGTAAAACTCATCGATTGACAGGAGTCAGATCAATCCAACATAGGAAGGTGAAACCGCCGTTGTTGTCGGAGGTGTATCCAGCATCGAGCTTGGCAGCATAACGGCAATGCTCGGAGATGGCGCCCGAGTCGCGTTCATAGATCGCGATGCAGAATCTCTTGGATTGCTGCAGGAAGATTTTGGGGATCGCATGATATCTATGAGGATTGACCTTCCCGGTTTCGTTATTGCTCGCTCTTACCGATCGAGGACAGACAAGATCGGTTCCCATCGAGGCTGGACATGGATCGCCTTCGGGGGGAGTTGAAATATCGGTGAGTGGATCTGAGCGAATAAAAGGGATGCCTGAACTACGCTGCGGATGGTAGCTTCGACTAAGGAAACGGTTCTCTTCTCCGGGGAAGCATTGATACCGTGCATTGCCTGTTGATCCGAAGCGTAGCAGCTGCCCGGTCAGTCCGGCTAGCGGGTCGATTTTTTTTAAAAAAAGGGGGGGCATAGAGAAAGTGTTCTTGAAGTCAACGATGTGAATTGCGCGACAATTGCGGGCGGTCTGATTCAGGGGGTAGGGTGGTTTCTTCTTTTAACGGACCCATTCTTTCAAAAACATGAAGCCAACCCCTGATATCCAATCCTTGCTCGAGAAAATGTCCGTCCAGGACAAGGTCGGCCAATGCTTTGTCATTGGTTTTACCGGGAGCGTGATGACGCCAGCGATTCTGGAGCGTATTGCCACGATCCGTCCCGCAGGGATTCGGATGGGCATGAACTTTCGGATTAAGTCCGCGTATTATGATCCTTATGCGGTGGGGGAGAAATTCGCGCACCGTGCTCTAAGAGCTCCTACGGGGACGGTAAAGGACTTCCTTCCGGGGTTGCCTCCCCCTTACGTGACCGGAGAAGAGTATGCCCATTTCCTGAATCGTCTGAAGGAAGCTGCGCTGAAAAATCCCGCGGCAATCCCGCTTCATATCACCTATGACATGGAGGGTGACATTAGCGCGGACTTTCCCCGGAGCCCGCTGCGGTTTTTCCCGAGTAGTCGGGGCCTTTCTCAAAGTGGAGACCCTGAACTGGCTGAGCGTGTCGCTTGGGCGGTTGGGGCGCAGATGTCGGGGCTCGGCTGCAATTGGATTCATTGGCCCGTGCTGGACGTCAATACGGATCCTTTGAATCCGGAAATTGGTACCCGCAGTTTTGGTGATAGTGCCGAGATCGTTGAGAAATACGGGAAGAAAGTTTTTGAAGGTCTAAAACGTTCCAAGACGATCGCAACGGCGAAGCATTTTCCCGGGCGTGGACACTCGATCGGCGATGCTCATCATGGTCTTCCTCTTGTCGAGCTGGATCGGGAGGGAATGGAAGAGCACTTGAAGCCATTTCGCTCGCTCATCGAAGCGGGGGTGCCGTCGATCATGACCGCTCATACCGTCTATCCCGCCCTCGATCCGAGCGGGGATCCCGCCTCTCTGTCGAAAACCATCATTACGGATTTCCTCAAAGGTGAGATGGGATTTGAAGGAGTGGTGACTTCCGATGATATTACCATGGGAGCGATCCTTGAGAAATACGAGGTGCACGAGGCCGTGATTAAAGCTATTGATGCCGGATCTGATCTCATTCTATTGCGTGACGAAAGCACCTTGGTCGATGAGGTATATGCGAAGGTCGTCGAGGCCGTTGAAGAGGGTAAGATCAGCGAGGAACGTTTGAATGACGCTGCGGGCCGGGTTCTCAAAATCAAAGCAGAGTACGGCCTTTTCGAGGAGGGGGCACTTGTCGATCCTGCCGAGGCGGAGGCTCCAGCGCGTTCGTCCGAGGTGATATCCATCGCGTCAGAGGCGGCTCAACGGGCGACCCGGGTTCTGCGGGACCGCAAGGGAATCCTTCCTCTCGACCCAGGCACGCGGGTTCTCTTGGTGGAACAGGCCAATCCCCTGCACATCAATGTCAACAGTCAGGAGTGCCATCCCGGTATTCTCTGGGAGGCAATGATGGAGCACGGCTCGAGTGTGGCCATGGTTGAGGTCAAGATGAGTTACGAGGAGGCGGATCATCAGCGCATCGCCAACCGAATGGAGGAAGCTGACGTCGTAGTGCTGACGAATACCTACTATCGGCGTGGGGCGAATGGGCATGAGTTCGTGCAAGAGTTTTGTCGGAACTGTGAGAAGCCAGTGGTGGTGGTCACGAATACCGATCTACCTCTCTCGCTGGACGATAGTTTTGACTCGGTCGTGCTCAGTTATGGTTCTTCATCGGAATGCGTGAAGGAGGTTGCCCGGCACCTCTACGGGAAGGCGGAGCGATAGCGTTCCGACTTCGGGGGGATTTTTAAGGATTCGTGCTTTCTCGGAGAGAGGAACCTCTGTCATTCTTAGTCCATGGCTCGCGATGACACAGTGACGATGAAGGATATTGCGAGGGAGGCGAAGGTCAGTGCCTCGGCAGTATCTCTCGCTCTGCGGGGTAGCCCGCGAATATCCGAGCTCACCCGAACGAGGATTTCGGAGATCGCGGAGAGGATGGGGTATCGGCCCAACCCCCTTGTCTCGGCTTTGATGCAAAGTCGGCGTCGGCCTCATCAGGAGCAAGGCTTTTTGACAGGAGCCTATCTTTCGTTTGAGGAGATGGCGCCTGTGCTGCGGGAAGAGTCGATCTATGCGGAATTCGAGAGAGGAGCCATGGCCGAAGCGGCGCGGCAGGGCATCCGGCTGGAGAAATTCAAAGTCGACTCGGAGATGCCTCTTTCTCGCATTGGCCAGATCCTTCACGCTCGCGGAATCCGTGGAATCGTGGTCTCTCCTTTGCCGCCGGAGTTGGAGGAAATCGAATGGGATTGGGCGGGTGTCTCGGCCATTGCGATTGGACCCACGCTGCGCAAGCCAGCCCTCCACCGGGTGATGAGTGACCATTATTCCAATATGGAGTCTCTGTTGAAAGCCTGTGCCACATGGGGCTATCGGCGGCCAGGGTTGTGCTTGGAAACTCTCTCGGACGAGAGAATCGGGGGGCAGTGGGAAGCCTGTTTCTTGAGGCAACAGACGGAAAATCCTTTGTTTGAAAAGGTTCCTTTGATGAAATATGCGGACCTCTCCGATTCGTATCTTTTGCATTGGATCCGAGACGAAAGGCCGGATGTGGTCATATGTTCGAGTCCTTGGCGTATCCTCTCCATTTTCGAGAAGGCCGACATCCGATTGCCGGAAGATGTTGGCCTCGCTTCGGTGAGTGCGGCGCGTCCCGACGGTGACTTGAGCGGAATCGTCGAAGATGGATTCTCGGCTGGAGCCCAATCTGTCTCGCAACTGTTGCGGATGGTGTACGCGAACGAAGTCGGTTTGCCCGAGAATCCTTTGAAAATTCTGTTGCCCGGCAGGGTCTATCGCGGCCGGACCACCCGATGAAAAGCTGAACGATGAGTTTATCCACAACATTCGCTGTCGCCATCGATTCCGATGGATGCGTGTTCGACAATATGTCACTGAAGCACCGTGAGTGTTTTGGTCCTTCACTCATTCGTCTCTGGCAGCTTGAAGCGGTTGCCGGTGAGGTGCAGCAGGCCTGGGAAACGATAAACCTCTATTCGCCAAAACGGGGGATCAATCGGTTTCTTGCGTTGTTGGCCTTTTGGAGGAGCTTTCCCTCTGACCAGTTGCCCCAAGGATTTGTGCGTCCGGATATTAGTGGGATGGAGGTTCTCGCCGATGGAACCGCTTCACTTTCTCCCGATTCGATAAAGCGGGAGCTGGCGAAGAAAGAAGACCGGTTTTTGTCTCAAGCTCTCGAGTGGAGTCGGGCTGTCAATCGGTGTGTCGCTGAACTGAAGTCGCAGCCTCCCTCGTTTCCGTGCACCCTTGAGTTTATCCGCAGTTTATCGGCAGTTGCCAGAATCGATGTCGTCTCTTCAGCGAATCGGGAGACGATTCAAGAGGAATGGACTGCGGCGGGATTGGATCCGTTTGTAAACGACTACGTGACCCAGGAGCGTTGCTCGAAAAAGGAGTATTTGACGGATTTGGTTCGTCAAGGACGCAATACTCTGATGATCGGCGATTCGCCGGGAGATTGGGACGCCGCGAAGGCCGCGGGTTCTTGGTTCTATCCGATTTTGCCCGGGAATGAGGCCGAGAGTTGGAGAAAACTCCTCCAATTTTGGGAGGAGTCCGGTCATCAAGGAGTCTTTTGTGAGCATTCGAAGGCCGTCGATGAATACTCGACGACCCTGGGTCTGTAGTTCGCCAATTCTATCAGAAGGCAGAAACGGTTCCTCTTTTTTGGGATGGCCGCGTTGATGTCGTGGATCTCATCCTTATCTAGGTCTCTCCCTTTTTACCGTTCGGAACCTTTCTTGGATTGTCGCGAGTTTGCGAACACAAATCGGACCTTGCTGATGGAGACGATGGGCAGCTCAAAAAAGTTGTTCAAGTGGACGGTTGCGCGGTGCTATTGGAGCCGGAGATGACGATGCTACAGGATCTTCTGCTGGGCAATCGACCTATCCGACCGGGGCCGATGATGCGTCCGGTGGCTCACATCGCCCGCCATGTGGTGCTCGATGGATTCGGCTACCAGATGGCGGCCTTGTTTATTATGTGTGGGCTTTGTTGCTGGGGGAATATGATTCGGTGGACAACGTACTGGCCTTGGGAGGAGCGGTGCTTTTAGGCGCGACGACGCCGCACTAGGCAAATCGCTCCCAATATTCCGGCGAGCAGCCCGAAGGAGGAGGGTTCGGGAATAGCATTGATTTGCACCGAATTTATAAAACCACGATCATTATCCAATCCGGTCGTATCGTTGGCGAGAAACAGAGATTGCCCTTCAGAAAGAGTGATCGTGGCCCTGGCGTAGTTTTCGCCCTCACTCCAGAAGGTGTTATTTGTGATAGTAGAGGAAGTTGCCATTAAACTACTAAAGTCGAAGGAATTGCTGCTTGCACCTACTCCGCTGTAAAGGTTCATAATCGCTCCGCCGACGTTGCTATTGGTGTTGGATCCTACAAAAAAGATTTCGTAAGCGCCTGCAACAAGTCCATCGATTCGCAGGCCATTGGCAGCATTATCGGGACCCCAGATGCCGTCTGTGCCGACCGATTGATCCGCAAATATGCCTTCACTGAACCAACCAGCTCCACCGTCAATACCATTGAATCCGGTTCCCAGTGCAGAGGATTTTCCCGGATTTGTCGTAAAACTAATCACATCACTGCCAGCGAACGTCTCGGTTCCAAGGTTGACGGATACACCTGTTGCTGCGGTGCCGTCCGCAAATAAAAGTCCGGAGGAAACATCAGCTTTCCCCAAGATATTCCAAGTGGTATCGGAAACCGAAATCGCACCACTAGCATGAGCTGGGCTGTTGTACAGATCCGTACCTATCGGAATTGTTGGACCAAAATCCAACATAAGTTGGGCGGAAGCGGTTGAAAACGCAAACGCAGTCGAAATGAGAAAGCAAATACTCTTATTCATGGTTTTCTTCGATTGGGGTTTAGGGGGGCGGAATTTGATGTTAATTGAGACATATATATGTGTGCGACATTCCTGCATTTGTGAAAAGTGAATTGACTTGCTAGACTTCACCAAAAAGTTATCAAAATTAACCAATGCCGGCCTCGACTAACTTCTCTCTCGAACGGACAATCGACCATTCCCGCTGCCGGGCGAAGTTGATTTGGGCGAATGAACGAGTGGTCGAAGCATTTTTCCGAGATCATCGGACTCGCGCTCGCCTTCACACGGTCTGCTGGTTTTTGGATAGAGGCACAGTCCGGGTGGATGAAGCGGATCAAAGCTACGTAGCAAAACGGGGTGATTGGCTTTTTTTGGCGGCCAATGAGAGCACTCAACACTTTTCCCCTCAGGCGCGAATCATATCCTTGCGCTTCGATCTTTGCTGGCTGGACGGTACAGAGTTGTTTCGTCGTCAACGCACCCGGATCCTCCGCCACAAGGATTATCCCGAGCTGGAGCACAGTGCACGTGAACTCATCCGCCGCCTCGACCCCTGGCGTGCCACCCATTCGCTCCTTGTCGGACGCAACCAGATCCCCATTTCCGAGAACTTTGCCATCGATGCCGCTTTCAACCAATGGCTGAGCAGCTACACTTTTTCTATGATCCGTGAAGGGGCTCAAATACTTTACACAGAACAATACGATGATCGTGTTCTGACCGCCTTGCGCGCCATCGAAGATCACCCAATGAGCGAATCCTTCTCCGTGAGCCAGCTTGCTGCGCATTGTGCTCTCAGCGTCAATCAACTCGGGCGTCTCTTAAAAAATGAAACCGGCATGTCTCCCTTTGACTGCTTCGAAAGACGTCGGCTCAACCTTGCGCGACACGCCTTGGAAGACACCGAGATGCCTATTAAGGAAATCGGCTACAATCTCGGTTTCAAAAGTCCCTCCCACTTCAGTAATTGGTTCATCCGGCACGAACGAAAATCTCCCCGCAGCTATCGCAACCGGACTTCCTGAGGCCAAATTCTTTACAGACGAAAGAGGGCTACCTGAGTCAATAGATACCACCCACGATTGCGGTTCCGCCAATCCTAGAAATACCACTTCTCAAAAATTCTGACACGATCCCGCCGTAAGTATTAGAATTTTTTAGATTCGGTGCGACTCCTCTACCAAATCGAGTCCTCTGCTGCTTAAAAAATCCAGAGTTATTGAGCGAGGATGATAGGGCCCTTATTGGGACGCGCGTTGACGAGCGCATACTGCACACCTTCGTGATTCACTACGGTGACCGGTATGAATTCGTTGTCCTGCATGGCCCGGCAGCTATTCCATGTTTCGGAAATACGGATTTTAAGGGTAAGAGGGTAGTTGAAGAGAGTTGGATCCATGAGGCTCGTGAGTTCTAAGACAATGCGGGTTTGGTTGCTCTCGATCGTTTCGAGCGTGGCAGCGTCGCGCTCCTGACCTAGGTTGCAATGTCGCCAAGTGTGCCGACCCAGATGTCCTTTCAGTTGTCATTGAAAAACGTGAAGAGCTTGTCGGGTGCTTGGAGGTAGCGCTTCTCGGATGTAGCGAGATCCTCGCTCTCCTTCATGGCCAGGTCATGAGTAAAGACTGTGGCCTAGCCACGATAGATGGGGTTGTCCGGGGAGGGATTGAGAATCTGGAAATACTGATTCTTGCGTGTCTAGGCGTTTGCCTTGTCAGAGGTATCGATGAAAGATGCAATGTGGGCCGTAGTGCGGATGTCGAAATAGTCGATCCGGTTGGCGGGGTGTCTCCCGGTGGGTAACGGATACCTGCTGGCGATTCCCTCTGGAGGGCGAATAGAAGCTCTGGATGAATTTCCCTCCAATATCCCGAAGCCAGAAAAATGGGTCCGATTGAAGAATTTTCCCGTAGATAAGAGGCACAATGCGAAGATTGATTACCGAGCTCTGAGGAAGAAATGCGGTCTCTCTTCATAATCGGAATGGGTTGAATCGGCGGTTAAAGCCCCCAGTCCCCGTTTTGGAGAGGTATTCCCGTGTCGTTGCATCTTATGTTCGGCTCATCGGTTGAGTCTGATGGGATAGGGGGCGTATTGCCGCTCTCGAACCATCGCTTGGGACCCGTGACCCAAAAAGCCTAGTGGAGGGCCTGCTCCGTTTGTGGGCTCTGGTCGGGGTTAGATTCCGGAAATTGCCACATTTGGCACATTTCCAGCGATCTTTTTCCCGGCTGGTGGACTTTGGGGTTTACTCAAGCTCTATCGGAGAGTGTTTCTAATCGTTTGCACAAATTATGCTAAATTTCTTTCGAAAACATTCTGGAAACCTCAAAGACGACGTTTTGTCAGGGCTCACCGTGGCCTTGGCGCTCGTCCCGGAGGCGATTGCGTTTGCCTTTGTGGCCGGGGTTTCACCCATTGTGGGCCTCTACACTGCTTTCTTTATCGGACTGATTACCTCAATTTTTGGCGGCCGCCCCGGGATGATTTCGGGTGCGACCGGAGCGATCGCTGTGGTCGTCGTTGGGTTGGTGGCCATTCACGGGGTGGAGTATCTGTTCCCGACGGTGATCCTCTGCGGTTTGATTCAAATGGCTGCGGGCGTCGGCAAATTGGGGCAATTGATCCGGATGGTCCCGCATCCGGTGATGCTCGGGTTCGTCAATGGTCTGGCGATTGTTATCTTCATGGCCCAATTCGGGAGCTTTAAGACCATCAATGATGCCGGGAGTTTGATCTTCATGGAGGGTCCGGCGCTTTATCTGATGCTGGGGTTGGCGGGCCTGACCATGCTCATCATTTGGCTGCTGCCGAAGATCACCCGGGCAGTGCCAGCCTCGCTGGCCGCGATTTTGGTGGTTACGGGTCTTTCGATCGGGATCAACCAGTTCGCACCAGAAAGCTGGGCAGCGGAAAATCAGGACGCTCCTTTGCTGACCGTGGGGGATATGTTGGAAACCAACACCGTGGCAAAAGCCACAGCAGACGCTTGGGCAGATATGGGCGCCGATGCCGATCCCGCGATGGTGGATGAAGTTGTCGCCGCTGCTACGGCTGAAGGGACCGGGATTCAGGCGGGATTGCCGAAGCTCTTTTTTCTCGATGACCAATATGAGGTTTTCCCGCCATTTACCTGGGCGACTCTCTGGATCATTCTCCCGTTTGCCCTGACAATGGCCGGGGTCGGACTCATCGAGTCGCTCATGACCTTGAGCTTGATCGACGAAATTACTGAAACCCGTGGCCGCGGAAATCGGGAATGTGTGGGGCAGGGATTGGCTAATGTGGTCTGCGGTCTTTTCGGCGGTATGGGAGGTTGTGCCATGATCGGACAGTCCCTGATCAACGTGAATTCCGGTGGACGCGGGCGCGCAAGTGGAATCACTGCGGCGGTCTGTCTGCTGCTCTTCGTTCTGGTCCTGGCACCTTGGATTGAGATGATTCCCATGGCCGCGCTCGTCGGGGTCATGTTCATGGTGGTGATCGGAACCTTCGAGTGGGCCAGTTTGAAGATGTTCAAAAAGGTCCCAGCCGGGGATTTGCTCGTTATGGTTGTTGTCGCGGCATACACCGTTCTCATGCACGATTTGGCGACGGCCGTCATCATCGGGGTCATTATCTCGGCTCTGAAATTTGCTTGGCAGCACGCCACCCACTTGGGAGCGGAAGAAATGATCAACGAGCAAGGGGGGAAGATCTACCAGTTACACGGACCGCTCTTTTTTGCCTCCGTGTCTTCCTTTAAAGACCTCTTCAATCCTCGCGAGGATCCGGAGGATGTGGTCATCGATTTTTATTTTACCCGAGTCTATGATCAATCGGGTTTGGAGGCCATCAATTCTCTGGCGGAGAAATATACGAACCTCGGAAAACGCCTCCACCTTACCCACCTGTCGCCGGAATGTCGCGAGCTCTTGAGCAAGGCGGGGGATCTGGTCGAAGTGAATCTCTCCGAGGATCCGCAGTATCACGTCGCCACCGACCGATTGGGGTAAGGGGGGCGGTTAGAGGGACTGGGATCAGGCAAAGGGCTGCACTCTTTGGCATTTCGTTATCAGTATTCAAACTGTCTGGCAGGAAATCCGTTGTGCGACAGAGGATGGACCTTTGAATTTTCTGGTATATGGATACGGGCTTCCTTCTTCGCTTCCCCTTCATACTCTTAGTTACGCTTATGGCGAAAAGTGTTTTGGGACAAGATTTTGAGATTTCGGAAACGGTAGAATTGCCGCTCAGCCACAGCTTGGGTTGGGTGCGCCGCAACATTCAACCGAGCGATCAGCCGGTTTGGGATGGGGTTCTGGACGAAGCCAAGTGGGGCTCTCCCTCGAAGAAGCAGGCGGTTGCCCGAAATTGGGAAATTCCCCTGAGCGATGAGGAGTGGGAAGCGCTGGTGGCCGAGAATGAGCCCACAGAGCTCGAGGAAGTGACTTATGATCTCTGGATTCCGGAGGGGAAGGATTTGATCCGGGGAGTTGTGGCCATGAGTGCACACGGCACCGGTCAGCAAATGTTTGAAGATCCGAACCTTCGGGAGATTGCCCGGGATCGGGATCTCGCTTTATTCCGTTTCGTCGGGAATCCGGTTCAGCGGGGATTCTGGCCGCGGAGTCTGCTGTTCGAGCAGCTTCGATCGATGGGAGAGGCCGTAGGCTATCCGGAGATCGGTGACGCGCCCTTGTTTCTCTACGGCCATTCCAATGGCACAGGCTTTTCCGCTTTTTTTCCGGCGGCCGAAAGTGATCGCGTGTGGGGTTGGGTGTCGATGCGTCCGGGGACGACTTTTCAAGTCTACCAGCCAGGAGCGGCGAACGTTCCGGGGCTCGTCATCTTCGGGGAAGAGGATTCCTTTTTGACCCGACCCTCCGTTGAGGAGAATCTCGCTGTGGTTCCGGCTGTTCGGAAGAATCACGATGCGGTCTGGAACTATGTCGTCGAAGCGGGCACGGGACATGGTCCGACAGCGCAAACTTGGCCGTTGGTCTATGCGTTTCTCGTGAAGACTTTTGAAGCTCGCGTTCCAGAGGGGGCTGATCCTCGCGAAGGTCCGGTGGAGTTGATCGAGCTCTCTCCCGATTCCGGCTGGCGAGGTGCCCACTGGGATCCGGTAGCCGGAGGCCATCAAGAGCTAGAGATCGCCCCGGTCGACAAGTTTACGGGAGACGTTGAAACAGCTTCCTGGCTGCTGGATGAGGAATATGCCGAGGACTGGCAGGCCTTCCAGCGGGATGGGCTGATCGAGTAGGGGACGGAAACGGATTACAGTGACCGGAGCGTCCGAAGGGGGAGTTGTTCTCGGTCCCGCGCTAACCAGTGCAAGTTGAGTGGCGACTGCCGATGACTTCGCCCCCGGAGCGCGGACTTTAGTCCGCCCCGATGGATTGGCCGCGACGGAGAGGAATCTTCGGCGAGGAGACGGGAATGTGACTGCGGGGCATGCGGGGCGGACTGAAGTCCGCGCTCCGACAAGAGACTTCTTCGGGTTCAGCTCCGAGGGCGTCGGACGAGCACGATGAATCCCGCGATGAGGAGACTCATCAGACCGTAGGACGGTTCGGGAACGGCGGAGAAGGAAAAGTTCTCGATCGTTATTGCGGAGCTATCTGGATTTTCCGGGTGGTGAATCCGGCATTCCATCGACTTTCGATCATCAGCGTTCTTGGTTGAGCGGGGATTCCACGTTCATTGCGCTGGAGCATTTCGATGATCATGTCGATGGCGGCCGCGCTGATTTGCCGCATCTGCTGGTTGATCCCCGTGCAGGTTTCATAATTTTGATTCCAGTCGAGTAGGGCGAAGCCGCAGTCCCCGGGCGCGGGCTGATCATTTTCCTTCATCCAGGTCAGTACCTCGATTCCGCCGCCGAATACGATGTCGGGCCGATGTCGTTTCATCCATCGACGGAAGGAATAGGCACCCGGTTTGTCTTGGAGGAGAACGGGGATGCGGTTCTTTTTCAGCAGGTTCTCCTGTTCCAGAAGAAAGGCAGCTCGGAACTGACGGTGAGTTCGCCGGTCCATCTCCCGATTGATGACCAAGCCGAGTTTGCGGTATCCCTGGGCGAGACTTCGGTCGAAAAGTTCACACATGCCTTGAAAGTGATGGGAGCAGGCGCGATGCAGTTGAGGTGATTCCATCGTGTATCCAATCGTCGCCGCGGAGAGATGCTGCCAATCCAGTTGCCAGCGTCGATCAGTTCGATGGGACGGAGCGATCAAGGCACCGGTGATGCCCCGGGCCCGAAGAATGTCGCTGATTCGGGCGTCGGTCATGTCCTCGCTATCGGCCCAGAACTCTTCGATGCGATAACCCAGTTTCTCCGCTTGATCGGACGCTCCCTGAACGATTTCGCGGTAGTAGGGGCTGCGTCGTCGTTCGGCGGGTTTCGGGTGAGCGTGGAGAATGGCGATGACGGGCGAGGTGTTCTCGGGGCGGGATGGACGCAGGTTGGACATCAAGGCCGCGATCAGAGGATTGGGGCGATAGCCCAACTCCCGGGCAACTTGCTGAACCCGTTCGCGGGTTTTCGCAGAGATCCGGGGGTGATTGCGCAAGGCCATCGACACGGTGGACACCGCGACGCCCGCCCGCTCGGCGACGTCACGAATGTTGATCGGAGAGGACATTTGTCGAACGATTTCAACAATCCTGTATTTGTGCAAGCGAACATCCCCGGTAGGCTCCATCTCTGAACCCGAACGTTTTCCCCTTTATGTCAAAATACAACGTCTTGATGGTCCTTGCCGACCAACACCACGCGGGATTGATGGGCTGTGCCGGCCACCCGCAAGTGATTACCCCGAACATCGATGCCTTTGCCGAGTCGGGCATCCGGTTTGATCAGGCCTATGCGCAGAACCCGATCTGCACACCGAGCCGGGTCAGTATCCTGAGTGGTCAGTATTGCCATAACCACGGCTACTACGGTTTGTCCGGGCGCGCCCCCCGCCTGGACAATCTCTTCCGCCACTTCAAGCGGAATGGGTATCGGACGGCGGGATACGGAAAGTTGCATTTGCCGGAGTCGCCGGAGAGTTGGATTGCCGACGATGTCGATGAGTTTGGCGACACCTATGAAACCTGTGACGGGGAGCGGGGCACGACCGAGTATTTTCGGTATTTGGAGGAGCGGGGACTCCGGGAGTGGGAAGACAGTTATCACAATCCCTGGAATTATGGGAAGAATACCATCTCCCTCGATGCCCAGCCGACGCGTATGCCCTATGAGCATACTCACGAAATGTGGTCGACGCGCAAGGCAATGGATTTTATTGAGGCCGATCCGAATCGACCGTTTTGCATTCAGATTTCGATGCAAAAGCCGCATCATCCCTTGTTGCCGGTGCAGAAGTTCTGGGACCTGTATCCGGACGATCTCAATCTACCTTCTACTATTGGAAATGATGCCTCTCACCGGCCGCCGCACTTTCAGGAGGCCGTGCGTCAGTTCCGGTCTTTGCAATGGGATTATGCCCGTGAGGGCGAATCCTTTGAGGACGGTGCGCGGCGGGCCTGGAAGGGGACGCTGGCTTGCGTGACGCAGGTGGATGATGTTTTTGGGAAGCTGCTGCGTTTTCTCGAGGAAAAGGGTCTGTCCGAAAATACGATCGTGATCTATGGCAGCGATCACGGCTGTTACCATGGAATGCACGGGATTTCGGAAAAGGCTCCCGGGATCTGCTCGGACAATGTTTGTCGCGTTCCGATGATCTGGCGAGTCCCCGGTGTTACCCCGAAGGGAATGGTCTGCGATCAATTGGTTGAAAACATCGACATGACCCCAACCCTGGCGGAGTTGTGCGGATTGCCGTCGTTCGATTCTGCGGACGGTCTGGACATGACCGAGCTTCTGCGTGGCCACGACCAACCGCTACGCGATGTAGCGGTGACGGAGAATGTCTGGAGTAAGTCGATGCGGTGGGGGAAGTGGCGATTCGTTCACTACCAGCCCGAGCACTTCGACGGTGCGGATGTGGGCGAGCTTTACGATCTTGAAGCCGATCCGGAAGAAACCATTAATCTCTACAGCGATCCCAAGCATGCTGACCAAGTCGTCACCTGTCGGCGTCTGCTGCTGGAATGGATGATCCGCACCCTGCGTTCGAGCACCGGGCAGGAGACGGTGAAAAACGAGAACCTGCCAAACTATACGAAAGGGATGCATTTTACCTATCCGATTTGCGAGGACGGGCGTCTGCCAACTCCGCTTCAACCTCGTAATAAACGGTACAATACGATGTATTTGTAGAGTAGCTTCTGGGGTAAACTCTTCTTCGACAAGGTTGGCGAGTCGAGCCCGGTATGGTAGTGAACTTCCGGGGGTGGGTTTGTCCCCTTTGCCTCGCGTTTGATCGGAATCGAGAGGGAAGAGAGTGGACCGGGGAGGCCGTGGTGAGTTGATATTGGTTCAGACCGCCGAGTGAATCGAGGAAAGTTTCCATCTTTTGTCACGGTATTCGTTGTTCTCAGGGGGACAGGAACTGAAAAACTTCAGTTTTGGACTTTACTTCTCACTTATGATAGTAATAGATGAGGATCATCAATTCGATTATCCCTCTGGCTATCATGAACCCCGTCTTGGTGTTGCCTCGCATGGATCTTAGCCGGTGATGGATTCAAATCCCTTAGTTCCCTATTTACTATGAAGTCCTACTGCTCCATCTTTGCCTTCTCGCTTTTCGTATATTCCTTGCTTATCCAGTTGTCGTGGGGTCAAGACATATCGGAAGGGCCGATGGGGGGTGCGGTTCTTGACTACGATCGGGGTGATCTGATTTGGCAGCTAGGCAAAGAGGATATCGGTGAAGGGGCGATCCCTGCCTCCGGTTGGGTCGAATTCGATGTCACGATTACGGAGCCGGGTTGGTATGTTCTTTCTTTTCAGGAGATGCCGTTTTTTGCGCGGGAAATTCTAGTCGATGGAGAGCGAATGGCCATGACTTTCAGCGAAAGCGTCAAGAGTGCGGCCGAGCTTCAGGGTATTCCATTGAAGGATCTGACGGTCGATGGATGGGCGAAAGAGGTGAATCTTCCGCTGGAGGCGGGAGAACATACGATTCGTTTGGCGCGTTATGGACGCATGGGATTCCCGAAAGGGTTGCCTCGCCAATGGTCCTTGGAGCGCGCTTCCCAGGATGCGCCCCAAGATCGTATTTATGTTCGGGTAGAGGGTTACCGGGAACTGCGATTGGGCGAACCTTTGAAGTTGAAAGTTACATCCGGGTGGGGAGATGCATCGCAATACGAAATTTACCGGGCGAACATGGAGACCGGCGAGCAAGAACGGGTTGGAGAGCTCGATTTCGCGGAGTCGAATCGGTTTGAGACCCAAGTCCTGGAGATTCCGACGCCGGAAGAAGGGGTTTTCCAGCTGCTGGCCAAAACGGGTGATACGTATCTTACCCACCAAGAGTTCATCGAAGGTCCCTACTTTGTCATCGATACGGAAAACCGATCGGCCCCCATCTCGGCCAATGCCAAAAAGAAGCTTCTCTACGACATCGACTGCATCACCAACACGATCAATGGCGAACCGGTCGAACTGAACGTCAACTACTGGGAGGCAAATGGGGCGACTCGGATTAGCGAGACCGAGGCGGGTCGTTATCGCGAGTCGGGAAATGGGATGGGGCCGGAGACCAATCCGTTGGCGAAAAATATTCAAAACAACTTCTCTGGATTTTCCTACCAGTTCGACGTCCCGGAGCCCGGCAAGGCCTACTTGATCGAAATCGATCACCCGGACGATGCATGGCGGTCCGTCTGTGTCCCGTTTGTGGAATACTACAGCTTTAATCCGGAAGGTCCTTCCAACGGCTACGCGCCGCGGGCTTTTGCCTATGAGACGGGGGGCACGCTTCCGCTTTCGAATGAGATGCTGACGGAATCGTTTTTCACTTGGCCGAATGGTGAGAAAATGGTGCTCGGGCTTGCATCCTCTCGTATCGGCAAGCGTGCGGCCGCTGCACGAATCCGGATTTATGAGATCCAGGAGCAGTTGCCTGCCCAGACGCGGGGAGCGGATGGACGTTTCATGGGACTTTTCATGGAGGAGCCGGAACGGTGGCACAATCATTTCAATACACCTCCGAACCTGGAAGGGCCCGTGAGGGATTTCATCGGACTGAACCGAGTGATGGAGTGGGCTTCCTATATCGGAATGAATGGTTTTTGGCCGTCGGTCACGGCTTATCAGAACACGACCTATCCCTCGAAGGAGCTCGAAGGGTATCTTATCAGTCACTACAACACTCCTCGGTTGAGTGCGTTGCTGTGCGAAAAATACGATATGGCCTTTGCGGGAGATATCTTTCTGGCCCGGCAGAAGTATTTTAATGATCGGACCATGTTGGAGGGGGGCGAAAATCCGGAGGACCTCTACACGACCACTTGGTGGGGGTATCGCTACGATCCCGAGGTGCAGGGGGGGATTTTGCCCACCTGGAATATTCTTCATCCTCGGGTGCAAGACAAGATGATCGCGATATACGGGGAAATCGCCGATACTTTGGGAGATACCGAGTCATTCGTCGGGTTGGCCGGTCGTCTCATGAGCTGGCGCTGGGATGGGCTTTATGCGCTCTCGAGCCTCAACTGGGGATATTCCGATTGGACGATTGAACAGTTTGAAGCCGATACCGGAATCCAAGTTCCAGGGAAGGTCGATGACCCTGAACGTTACGAGGTGCGTTACCGTTTTCTGACTTCCGAAGCGATGATCGAAAATTGGATGGAGTGGCGAAACGGTCGTGTGACTGATTTCCTGAAACGTCTCGGTGCGCGCATTCAAGAAGCGAAGCCCGATGCCGTGTTTTATTTGGCGGGTTCAGCCGAGAGTGACCAGATTCACAATCTAAGTCTTTCGGAGAATCTTTCGGAACGCTATCGATCAATGGGAATCGACGTGGATGCACTCGGCCCGGATTCGGGAGTTTCGATCATGCCGATAGGATTTTTCGGACGCGGAAAACCGCGCACCTATTATGAGGATCAAGAGGCGTATGACGTCTTTATGGATCCGACTTACTCAACTAGCGGGGGCGGGGCGGTCACCAGTTTTTCCCACAGCGGATTCTATCAGGAGTGGGGAACGGAATTTCCGTATGAAAAGCTGGGAATGCTCTTGAAGCGTCGTCCGCATTATTGTACTGGATCAGACGCCGCGGGAAGAAATCTGCTTGAACGGCTTTCGGTGGTTCTCGCCGAGCAGGATACGATGGCGATCCGGCAAGGAGCCTATCCGCTTCTGCACGGACGCCGTGATTTCTTCTCCGAGTGGATGGCGGAGTTCTCCAGCCTGCCGCGCCGATCCTTCACACCGGTGGAATTCGCCCGGGATCCGGTCGCGGTCTGGGAGCGCGAGGATGAAGAAGGCTATCTTTTTTATATGGTGAATCGCGAGCGTTATCCGGTGACGATTACACTGAATCTGACGGGCGCGGCGTCCGTGCAACGCATGGGGACGGGTGAGCCGCTGCCTTTGCGTATGGATCGGCTCGTGGTTCGATTAGAACCTTATGCGCTGCAATCGTTCAAAGCCCCTCATGAGGCGAAGATCGTCGATGCGGATATCGCGGTGCCGACCGAGCAGATCGTGCTGCTTGAAAATCGGTTGGCGACGATCAGAGAACTCGGGGCTGAGATCGAAGACCGGGAGGATGACGCGGCCGAGGAATATCGAAGCCGGATGGCTCTTGCCGAGCAGGCTCTGGAGGACGGTGCATTCTGGAGGGCTCGGACACTGATGGCGTCTGCCCCCATGATCAAGATCTATGATGATCTCGGTTCGTTTCCCGAGGGAGTGGTTCACGTCCGTTACCCGAATTTGCTGGAGCAGACTGTAGCAGGCCGATACGACCCGGATAGTCCGTTTCTCGATGCCGAGGACCTTTTGGGAGATCTGGAAACCACGCAAGGAATAGAGCTGGTGGATTCGTCCGTTTTTGATCCCGACTGGAGCTATACCCCGGTCATCCGCAGCGAAGCCGGAAGTCTTACATTTAGGCTCGATGTTCCGGTGAATGGTTTTTACCGCCTCAGTTTCGGCTATGTGGTGACCGAGCCCACCTCGCTGGAAGCCACTCTGGCAGAAGGCGAAATCTCGAAGTCTTTCGAGGTTCCGGAGTTCGGTCTTCCGGAAAAGGGCGTCTTCGGCGAGTTGAAGTTGGAAGCGGGCACTCTGGATCTGACGGTTTCGGCTCCGGTCGATTTCGGAGTTTACGCCGTTCAGTTGGAGCCCGTGTTGCAGTCGCTGCCAACGACACTATGGTCGACGGTCGGGAATTTTGGAAGCTATTGGGATACGAGCGTGCGTCGGCGTGAATTTCAGGATCCGTTGATCCGGCAAGGGGCGGAGCGTGAATACGGACCCGAGAAAGATCCCTCCATCGATGCGACCTACGTAGACTTCAAAGGCAAACCGGTGACTTGGAGTCAAACCGAAGAAATCATCGCTCTTAACGAGGACAACGGTGTCAATTTTGCGCCCCGCGAAGGTATTATCAGCAACGCGATCGCTTTTGCCCAGACCTTTATCGAAAGTCCGGTTGAGCAAGAGGTTATTCTCTATATCGGGACGGATTGGTGGGCAAATGCCTACTTTAACGGTGAACTTTTGCGGCCCGCTGCGGGCGAGGAATTGAGCCAGCGTCATGGCTATTGGTATTCGGGATGGAAACCGCGTCCGGTTCGGGTGACTCTACAGCCCGGTGTGAACCGCTTGCTGATTAAGAACCAGGGGGGATCCATGCACAGTTGGTTTACGGTTCGCATGACCGAGACCGGCGATCTGAGGATCGGACCGACCCCCGAGTCGGTGCAGTGAAACTGATTTTAACAATTCCCTATCGACCCATGAATCAAAAAAAACTCCTCTCCCTATTCGGCTTCATCTTCATCGCTGTCGTATCATCGGCTCTGGGCGAAGATACGGTTGCAGACGGTATCATCTCCCGTGACGGATGGTCTTTCGACCGCCATGGCCTGGAAGGGCGACCGGAGGAGATCGATGCGCTTCTCGCGGAAAAGGGGAAACGGTTCAAGGCCAGTGGTTGGGTCGAGTATGACATCGAGGTCCCTGGGACCGGTTGGTATGCCCTTTGGCTTGCCGGGAGCCCTCCGGAGTGGCCCCGTGATCTATACATTGATGGAGAAACCGTCATTCGTCTCGGGGTTTCTTATGGGAGCGACGTGAATGAAACTCCTCCCGGCCATCCGACTTGGTATAAAGAGGCTAACCTATTTCTGGAAAAGGGCAGTCATGCGCTTCGCATTCAGCGTTTAGGTTTCCCCGGAATGTTGCCGACGGCTTTGGAGCTCCGTCCGGTTTCGGGAGAAGCTTCCGGAAGTATTCGTGCTTTGGTGGGTGCAGACCGTCTGGTCGAGGCAGGAGAATCGACAACTCTCGAGCTGATCGGAGGAACCACACGGCCCTTGGATTATGAGTTTTACGTGCAGAACGAAGTTACCGGTGAACTGTCGCCGGTCGGGAATCTGTTGTTCCCGAAGGCGGATACACCGATTCATAAAGAGGTCGCTTTTACCCTTCCGGAGCCGGGGCTCTATTCGATCGTTGTCCGTGCCGAAGGTGAGGTACTGCGTCCATCGGATGTGAAAGGCGGATACTTCGTCGCGGCGGAGAAAAGCGGGCATGGAATCGTTCAAGACGGATTCCGTCTGGCGGGGGTCTTTCGCGATGGAATGGTGATCCAGCAGGGAAAGCCATTGCCGGTATGGGGAGTCGCTCCGGCCGGTGAAAAGGTGCAGATCTCTCTGGGCGGACAAAGTGCCGAAACGGTGGCCGACGACGATGGACTGTGGGAGGTGATTTTGGAGCCCATGAGTGTCGGAGGCCCACCCATGCAGTTGGTTGCTACTGCCGGTGACGAGAAACGTACCTATGACGATGTACTGGTCGGTGAAGTTTGGGTGGCTTCGGGGCAGTCGAACATGGGAGGACGTATGGACATCAGCCCGAACTTCGACGAATGGTTGGCTCGTGGGGACTATCCGGATGTCCGCGTGACTTCCTTGAAGCAATGTGAAACGGATGACGGAGATCCTCTGATCGAAGGATATCGTTGGTCGGATGCAGACTTTCAGGGCGATGAAAAGGCAATCAAGCAGTGGAAGCCGATTCAGTATGCTTTCGCCACCGATCTGCATCGCGCACTCGATGTTCCCGTGGGCATCGTCATGGTCAATCGCGGGGGAACGGTGATTTCGACTTGGACCAGTATGGACTTGCATGAAAACCATGAAGCTTTTCGTCCTATGTTGGAGGGGCTTCATGCAAACCAGCGCGAACGAGTGCCGGAGCTGACCCATGTTCAGGACTATATCGGTGACATTCGAAAGTGGCAGAAACGGTCCGAGAAGGCGAAGGCTCAAGGGAAAATAGCCCCGAAGATGCCCGAGCCTCAGTTGGAGATCTCTCGGAAGAACGATCCCGGCTACTTGTTTGAGGCGTTGATCGAGCCATTGGCCCGTTTTCCGGTCCGAGGGATTATCTGGTATCAAGGAGAGAGCGACAGCAGTATGGCCGAGGCTTACCGGGATCGATTTCCGGCGATGATCCGAAATTGGCGTGAACTTTGGGGTGAGCCCGATCTTCCATTCTATTTTGTGCAGATCGCCTATGGGCAAGGAGAGCGTTTTGAGGGAACTCCCGGAGATTACAGGCATGGGGAGATCAAGGAAGCGCAGGCGATGGCTCTCACCGTTCCCCATACCGGGATGGCTGTCACCGATGACTTGATGCAGCCCGGCGACGACGTGCACTATCCGAATAAGTTGCCGGTAGGGCATCGCTTGGCTCTCATTGCGCTGGCGAATACTTATGGAATGGATCTGGAATACTCCGGTCCCGTTTACCGGGAACATCAGGTGGAGGGGGATCGGATTCGGCTCTTCTTCGATCATGCCGAAGGTCTTGAGGTTGCGGGTGGAGAGTCTCTGCGAAACTTCTGGATCGCCGGAGAAGATCGCGAATGGTTTTGGGCGGAAGCCCGAATTGACGGGGAAAGCGTCCTCGTGAGCAGCCCGGAGGTAACGGATCCGGTAGCGGTTCGATACTCTTGGGGAGATCAGCCCATGGGAACCAATCTGGTTAATGCGGCAGGATTGCCGGCGCCGGTCTTTCGAACCGACGATTGGCCGATGGAAACCGAGGGTGTCTACTGGATTAAGAAGGATTAGGGAGAGAATAAGCGGTCAGGTGGGAGACTTTTTCGAAGCGGTCGCTCTCCCTTTTGAAATCAATGCCGGAGCTGGAACTGTTCGTCGAGCCAGCGCCATGCGAGCCGGTCGAATTCGGCGGACCAGTCATGGCCGAGGCCGGCTAGGGGAACGATCTCCTTGTCGTCGGTTCCAAGGCGATTGTAGATTCCCCAGACGCTGTAGGCCGGAGAAATCGGATCGATTAAGCCTGCGTTCATCAAGACGGGACATTCGACGTCGGGCGCGAAGTTCATGGGATCGTAGTAGGCAACGCATTGCCCTCGGGCCGTTTCCAGCCCGGAAGGCGGTGTGAACATTTCGATCGGGTCCGTCCCGGGAATCGGGGTGGTTTTCGCCTCATTCAAGTCCTCTTCCCACCGGAGATGGGGTTCGTTGCCGGAGTTGGCGATACAGGAGACGATTGCGGTTACGCGTGGATCCAATGCGGCGACGATCACGGAAAGCCGCCCGCCTTGGCTACCCCCGACTGCAGCGAGCTTTCCGGGAAGAACGTCGGGTCGGGAGGCCAGGAGATCGACCGCCCGTTGGGCTCGGAGGTAGACGTTGTGAAAGTAGTTGGCTTCGACCGGATCGTAGACCTGATCGCGTTTATAGTATCCAGCCAGTTTTTCGTAGTTTTCCAGATCGACGTCTTGACCATGAATTTGAATATCGAGAGCGACGTAGCCGTGGCGGGCATGCTCAAGGGGGCGGGGGCGCGCGGCGAATCCGGCTCCGGGGAGGACCAGCATGGCAGGAAACGGACCGTCGCCGACTGGTTTGGCGAGCCAGCCGTACACGCGTTTTCCCTCGGGACCCTTGAAACTGATTTTGTAGGATTCGACTTTGTCGTAGACAATTCCTCCCGGGTCGTAGCGAGCGGGAAGGTTAGCGGATTCGCGGTTGTAGGCGTCGATCTGCTCGGCAGTGAAAACTCGGGGAGTGTCTTCGATTCTAGGGTCCAAGGGAATCTCCGCAGATTGGTCGAGAGCCGTTTCCCAGAACCGGGAAAAATCGTCGGGCCGAGTCTTGGACATCGGCATTTCGGTCGGATCGATGCCGAATGTGCAAACTCCCTCTTCGGGTTCCTTCAACCCGGTATCCACCGCAATGCGGAGGTCGTAAAAACCCGGAGGGAGATCGCGGGTGTCGATGTCGATTAGAAAAAGATTGGCGGGTAGTGGTTCGGCCTTGCCCGTCCGGAACTCTTTCCGGATCTGATTGAGGTGGAGAGACCAGCTCATCGAGATCGCTTTGACATTCACCTGACAGTAGATTCGCACTTTCCGAGGATTCTGTTCGAAGATAAAGTTCGGCGATTCCGCACAGAAAAAGCTGAGGTTCGGGTTTTGCGGGGGAGAGCCTTTGATGCTCCAGGGACGTGCGAGGTTGAGATTCATGGAGTGAAGCGAGCTGCTCGCGGGGCTCAATAAGGCGAGTGACAGGAGGAGGAATCGAAGGAAATGCATCGGGTATTGGCAGGTTTATCCGTAGAAAAGAGCCATCGGGGAAAATGGCCCGGTGGCTCCCTTCATGAGGTGGGTTCTTTGATCGTCGGGAGGATGTTCTGGGAGGAGAGGTTTCCTAGACTTTGAGGCGATCCGGGCTGAGTTCGACCCAGCCGACGCCGGGGACGGCGGCGTGACCGGGGTGGGTATAGTGTTTGGCATAGGCATCACCCGTGGAGCGACACCATTCGGCGAGGAGTTCACGGTGCTTTTGGAGGGTATTCGCATGACGCTTCTCGACGGCCAAATTGATCATCTCGCCGGGATCGTCCTCCAGATCGAATAGCTGTTCGTTATTCTCTCCCCAGCGGTGTGCTATGTATTTGAAGCGTGGTGTGCGCACCATCCGTGCTTCGCAGGCGTTGTTCAAGCGCGTTTCTGCTATGAGAACCTCGCGGGCGGAGCTTGAAGAATCGACGCCTTCATGGCGAAGGCTTCTTCCGCAAAGGCCTGCGGGTGGCGTAACGCCTGCGTAGTCGCAGCAGGTAGGAAGGAGGTCGAACCCAATCGATACGAGCTGGTCGTCTGTGACACCCCGGCGGGTATCTGCCGGGTCGCGCACAATCAGCGGCACGCCGACACTTTCTTCGTAGAGCACCTGTTTGTGGAAAAGTTGGTGGGCCGCGTTCATCTCACCGTGATCGCTGGAAAGAATGACCACCGTGTCGTCCGCGAGTCCGGATTCGTCCAGTGCGTCCAGAATCTGACCGATCTGAGCATCTACCTTCTCGATCAGCCGATAGAATTGATGGCGGTAGCGGCGCCAGCGTTCCTCGGAGTAGGGGGTGACCGCCTGATTTTGAGCTTGGGCTCGTCTCAGGCTAATGACCTGAGGCTCGCCTGTCGAAGGGCGGAAATTCTGGGGAAGGTTCGGGTACTCGTCGACTGGCACGTCTTGTACTTCTCCCCAGGGGAGTGGCTGGTTTCGGTCTGCCTCGCAAATGTTGTGTGGGTTGTCGAACCCGGCCACTAGAAAGAATGGCCGTGGATCATCGACCTGCAGGAAGCGAGCGCAGGCCTCGGGGAGATGGTTGTCATCCAGCCCGCAAATCCGTTCGAAGCCAAAGTCTTGATCCGAGGGCTCCGGGGGACCGAGATCTTCGAGCGAATGATCGCTAATATGCCACTTCCCGCCCCATCCGCAGCGATAATTCCCCTGATCCCGAAGGAGACGGCCCAAGGTGGGCGGGAGATCTTCCTTCTTCCAATCCGTCTCAAATCCCGTAATTCCCAACTGGGAGGGGAGTCGGCCAGTGATCATACTGGCGCGGGAAGGGGTGCAGAGAGGGTGAGTGCAGTAGGCGTTGGTATAGCGGACCCCGCGTTGAGCCAGTCGATCGATGTTCGGCGTCTCAAGATCGGAGTTCCCCGCACAACTGAGGGCGACTGGGTTGAGGTGATCTCCAAAAATGTAGAGGATATTCGGTTGTTTTTTGTGCATGGTTCGCGGGGGGATTATTTCGATTTTACGAAAATCCCATATGATAGTTTCGGGGGTTTGTAGGTCAAATGACTTTGTTTCGAAGAGAATATTTCGAGTTGAACATCAGATTGTTGCCATCTCGGCGAGAAGTTTTCTTGCTATTACTATTATATGATAGATAATGGTTCTCTCTTGATCAATACCTCAGTTGATTATTTAGCTCTAACTCCCCCCTTGATTCTGCTCGATACCCCATGAGAAACTTCCGGAAAGGTCGATTGTCCGTCGCCCGCGCGGATCGTTCTGCGATCCATAGTGGCGGTGGTACGATCTTGGGGTCAAAGAATCCTGGATTTGCTCTGGTCATCGCTCTTTCGTTGATGGCATTCATCGTATTGCTTCTTTTTTCGGTCAGCGTGATGGTCGGTGTGGAGATATCGACGGCTGAGAAGCAGAAATACCGCATTCTTGCCCGCCAGAATGCGCTTCTTGGAGTTCAGGTTGCCATGGGAGACACGCAGGTGGCTCTGGGGCTCGACACGCGGGTGACGGCGACGGCGGCACGGCGTGACTCTGACCCGTATGATGGCGACGACTTGGATGAGACCACAGGAGCATTGATTGTGGATGGTTTGGACCGGGATCGTCAGCAATGGACAGGGGTTTGGGATGCGGCTCGCGATGCTGAGGGATATCCCATGACAACATTCCGTCATTGGCTGGTTTCGGGTTTTTCGAATGATCATGTGTTTGTTGAGGCAGATACGGATACTGGATCGACACCGTTTCAGAATCCACTGGAGATTTTACCCGGGCCGAATCCGGTTACCGTGGGCTTGGAGGAAATTGCATCTCGCGGCGGCTTCGCTTTCTGGGTCGGCGATGAGGGGGTAAAGGCGAAAGTAAATCTGAGTTCCTCTCCGGTGGTGAGCGATTCTTCATCGCCGAGTCGTTTTGGAGTAGGTGCGGTCGATGGTTTCGATTGGTTCGATTCAAACCAATTGACGGAAGTCGGCAGAGTCTTGAATCAGCCCAGTTGGAACCTTTTGGCGATTCGAACCGGTGGACAAGGGGCGGTCGATAGCGTTGCTCAGCGGTTTCATGATGTCACCCCGTACAGCTATGGTGTTTTCGCCAATACGATCGACGGCGGGCTAAAAAAAGATCTGACGACAGCGCTTTTCGATACGACCGACTTCCCGATCGGACAGGTTTTTGGCCCCTTGGCTGATCTAGCCAATCCTCTTGAGGATGTTGGGGGACCGGATTGGGATCAGGTTCGTTCTTGGGTCAATACCTCAACAAATAGCGAGGGTGCTCTTTTGCCGCGCGAGGAGACGCAGACGCAGGCGGGAATTTCTCCGCTGATTGCCGCTTTTCAGATTTACATGGTGCCCGGATGGCGAGTCGTAGATGGCTTGGTAAAGTTAGATCTCTACGCGATGCCGGCTGTGGTGCTTTGGAATCCATACAACGTTCCGATCGGGGCCTCGGACTATGTCGTCGAAGCGGCTTCCATTGTGCCCAAAGGCGTTTCATGGGATATTGATGACGCCTACATTGAAAAAATATGGCAGGGATTGGCCTATTCGTTGAGCCTCGACGAGAATCCTGCGGGTTTAACTACGGATTCCGGTGGAAGCCTTCACATCGGGTCGGTATCATTCGATACTCAGGAGGAATGGGATCATTTTTTCAACGATCCG
Organism: Puniceicoccus vermicola; assembly: GCF_014230055.1. NCBI lineage: Bacteria > Pseudomonadati > Verrucomicrobiota > Opitutia > Puniceicoccales > Puniceicoccaceae > Puniceicoccus > Puniceicoccus vermicola. The sequence goes on from NZ_JACHVA010000101.1 coordinate 59,128, forward strand.
GCACAGTTTCGATTGGAGGGGGTGGAGTTGGAGCCGGGGGAGGCGGTTGTTTTTACTCCTACCAGCCCTATTCAAGAGTACGATTTGCTCGATCCCCAAGCAACGCTCTCACCCGGGTTTCGGCCGGGATTTGCCTTCAGGATCCCGTTGACGGGGAGAGATTTTGCCTACGACGAGGATTTGCATGACGACAATCCGGATACTTACCCGTTTACGTACCAACTGGTGGTGAAATTGATCAACAATGCGTTGGGCTTGCAGTTGTACAAGGATTCTGTCGCCCCCGGGAATTTATTGCAGACCATGGTCCGCATGGGAAATGGTCCCGAGTGGGATTTGAATTCCGGTTATGTGCAATTGCAGAGAGCCCCGGGAACCGGTCCGATTACGGATCTCAGTTATGGTGCGGGTTTTAAATTGGTCCACAATTATGTCGTGAATCTTCCCTTTTGGAATTCGTCTGGGGCGCGGTCTTTACCGGATTCCTACAAGTGGCTGGCGCACTTCAATCCGAGAGCCGCGCATCACGGGCCGATTCCCGTCGTATTTGAGAAAGGAAACAAGGGAACGCAGGTTAACAAAGTGTCGCCGAATCCTACTTTTTCCGGAAATTTTCTTCGCGGTGATATTTCCAACCATATGCAGCAAGGGTTCAATATTGCCGCAGATGATCAGAGTGTCAGTGTCGGAAGTGACAATAATTATCGAAGTGTTTTATTCCAGGTTTCTCCCGAGCGAGGGGAGCTGCATTCGCTGGGACAACTGTCTCAGGCCTCTCTATTTCGATCGCCTGATGAGAATACGGATTTCAAGTTGTACGATGCCTATGACTACGCCCGGTTTGGAAACCAGCTTCCTGCTTATGCAATCGGGAACGGTCGGGCTTCTCCGATGATCCCGCTGGATCAAACTGAGGTGAACTGGACGACTCGATATCAATACACGAATCCGAACATGAACTTTCTGGGAGTACACCACGACTATTCCTACAAATTGAATGAAGGTCTTTGGGACCGGTACTTCTTCTCGACTTTGGAGGTCGAAGGGGGAGGGTACGAGCCCGGTTTTGATCGATATGTATTGAAAGAATCTCTTTCCCCGCCAGCGACGATGGATGAGGTTGCCGGTAATCTGATGATCGACGGACCCTTCAATGTGAATAGCACCTCGGTGGACGCTTGGAAGGCCTTGCTGGCTTCCTACTATTACGAGGATGTTATTCGGAGTGATGGCACGACCGAGGTGGCCGATCTGGTGGATCCCGAGTCGCCGCTGTTGAGAGTGGACCGGCCGGTTGGAGATGCATTTGATTCAGGGTCCGAAAACTATTATTCGGACAGTGCGTATGATGGATATCGTGTATTGTTGCCGGATGAGATCGATACGCTTGCCGAGAAAATTGTCGAGGAGATCAAACTTCGGGGTCCATTCGCCAGTATGGCGGAGTTTGTGAATCGATCTCCCAACCTGGACCACACGAATCGGTTGGCCGGAGAATCGGTGGATGATTTCCGCCTCCAAGGCCTTCTGAGCCGGGCAATTGAGAAAGCAGAACTAAACGACGAATTGCGTTCTCCCGGGACCCAAACTTCCTACAGTGGAGTCCCTGATCTCATTCCCGAAGTTGAAGAGGGGGATCGGAGCGAAGATCTTCCGGGTTGGTTGAGTCAGTTCGATTTGTTGGCCCGGTTGGGAAGTGTTTTGACCACACGGTCTGACACCTTCCGGGTGCGGGCGTATGGTGAAGTAACCGACCCCTTAACCGGCGCGAAAGTATCGACGGCAGTTTGTGAGGCGGTGATGCAGCGATTGCCGGAATTTGTGGACTCCGTTGGCAATGATCCTGAGGATGATCTCGATTCATTAAACCCGTTCAATGAGAGTTTCGGCAGGCGCTTTGTCGTAGTGGATCTTCGTTGGTTGGAGGACTTGGAAATATGAGAGGTTTTTCGCTGGTTTGCTGTTTTTTGATGTCTTTGGGGATCACGACTGTTCTCTCTGGGCAGAGCGAGTCAGATTCGGTGTCGGTCTCGTTCTATGTATACTTGTGGCCGTCCTACTCGGGGTTTGCCGGAAAGTCTCATGCAAACTTTGAGGAATATAGTGCAGCCGAAGAATTGGGCTCGGGACGAATCCTCAAGGCAAACAAATACAAGTTGCCCCTTTTATATGCCAGTGGAGTCGATGAGGACGGAGTCTTGGAGGATCCGGAACAAGTGGAATTGCGCCTTGGACGACTGTCGGCGTTACAATCGTACTCGGGGCCTGGGACTTTGTATTTCTATCTCCCAAAAAATATGGGGGATGGCGTGGACGGGGCTCCTCAGTCGATCGGGTCGGTCACCTTGGATCCGGCGGTGAAAAAGTTCATTATCTTGCTCATTCGAACGGGGGAGAGCAGCTATCGATTGCTGCCTGTTCCGTACCCTGAAGTGGATGGGGCAGACAAGGTCAATTTTGCTTATAACTTAACGAGCGATTCGATCGGTTGTACCATGGGCGTCGATCATTATCAGTTGGAGCCGATGCAGTCCGTCGTCCTCGACTCGAAGATTGTCGACACGTATTTTGAGATGATCCTGGTGGCCGCTCGGGATTCCGAAGGGAAGTGGGAGCGAAAGCTCAGTCGCAAATATCCTAGAGAGGATGCGGAGGATACTTTGTTTTTGGTGTTTAACCGGGACGGAAATCGGGAGCATTTTGACCTGATGCGAATCAAAATCGGTCGGTAGCTGTTTTTGCGTGGATCGAATCAAGCCTCAGCCGAAAGTCGTCCGGGGCTGAAAATGGGGTTCCGAATCCATGCGCTTGCGGATCAGCTTTTCGAGGAGGTCGGTCTTGGTCTTTTGGTGTTCGGGGTGTGTCCAAAGGTTCTCGTATTGATCGGGGTCATTGCGGAGGTCGTACAGTTCGCCCAAGGAAAATCCTTGGGTGAGGATCAGTTTGTAGGGGGTCGTGACGAGAGTGATCTGATTGAGATGTTCTCGGTTCGGGCGACATTCGACAAGAATGGAGTTCTGAACCTGACCGGTTGCCCCGTTTAGAACGGGGCTCAGATCGTTTCCCTGTAGGTGGGGGTAGCCTTTAACCCGAATGGCAGTTTAAGAGCTCTTGCGAAGATAATCTGGCGATTGGCACGTCGAAAAGAACCCCTCCATCCCGCGTCCGCGGGATCCCCCTCCCCTCCAAGCAGGGGAGGAGTCTCTACTGAAGTTTTCAACTTCCCTCCTACGAGCATATCCTTACACACATTTTTCTCGTCTCTTCGAGTCGACGACAATGCTTATGACAAGGAACTTAGATTGGGTTAAGGTTTTCGCTGGATTCGTGACGGTCCATCGGTGCGCTGAAAGCGCCATTCAAGATTAGCCTCGGGCTACGCCCGAGGATCCCAAAGCAAGAAATGGGCACGCTGAAAGCGTGCTTTAGCGCGTTCATCCGGAGCGATTGAGGTAGGACTTTCAGCCTACCAGCTATCCCATCCGTTTCACCTCGGGCGTCGCCCGAGGCTAGGGTAAATAAGACCTTCGGCCTTAGGAGGGAGCAATCGAACAAAGTCAAACCACAGTGAAATTAGCCTCTCAACCAAAAGTATGTTCAAGACCGTGTTGCTCACCGGATTTGTGTGTAAGGATATGCCTACGAGTAGGAGGGGGGGACCAGCGCCAGCTGGTGGGGTGGTTTCGCGATGCGTAGATATCCTTAAACTGCCATTCGCCTTTGACCCCGGCCAAGCCCAAGTGATCGAAGCGTTGTTGATCGGTCGTAATGAGAAGAATATTGGGCGGTTTCATGTTTGGGGATGGATCGAATGATTGTGCCAAAAGGAAATGTTCGGTTGACAAGTAACTACCATAGGATAGTTGTTGATCGTATTCTTCAATGCAAGCCTATCCCTGATTCCCCTGTATTCTGATTGTCGGATGGGCGAAAACTTCGGTTCTCTCCCGTATTTACCCTCTATGCTCCGCGAATCTTCTTCTTTTATCCGTCGTCCCAACATCGTTTATATCCTCGCGGACGATATGGGCTACGGTGACTTGAGCTGTCTGAACGAAAATGCTGCCGTTCGCACGCCGAACCTGGACCGTATGGCGGCTCGGGGAATGTCGTTTACGGACGCCCATTCGAGTTCGGCAGTCTACACCCCGTCGCGTTATAGTATTCTAACCGGTCGCTACATGGATGACACCTCTCATTTGCCCGCGATCCAGCTTTATGATCTATGGGAGGATATTGGCGAACGGGAAAACGTGCGGGCGGATTTTCCCGAGGTGGAAGAAGAACTGACGAAGCTCTTTTCCCGCTATGTTTTGGAGGACAGAAGCACCCCCGGGGCTCCGCAGCCGGATACGCGGCCATCCCATCGGGAACAGTTGAATTGGGAGATCGAAAGAACCGCTTAAAGCGGAAGCAGAGAAATGAAGAGATTTTTTCGAAAAGGATCCTTGGTCGGTTGGATGCTCGGTGCCGTGTTATCACTAACGGCATTGGGTGACGGAGATGGCACGATTGCCCGGGAGGGCTGGAGTTTCGATCGTTCCGATTTGCACTGGTATGATTGGGCCAAGCCGGAAGAGGCCCGTGAGGAGGGGATTCTGAAAAATGTCATCGGCTGGACCGAGTACGATTTTGAAGTGTCGCAAGATGGGTGGTATGCCCTGTGGTCGGCCGGAATTCCGGCGAGCTGGACTCAAACCATCTATTTAGACGGGGAAAAGATATTCGAACATGTCCAATCTTCGGAGCTCGACCGGGACCCGGAAACCGATCTCTTCAAAGGGGCGAATTTGTGGCTGGAGGAAGGTTCGCATACGATCCGTTTTCATCGGGTCACGTTTCCGGGAGTGCTGCCCAGCCGTTGGGAGCTACGCCCGGGCGATGGCAGGGCGGAGAGTTCGATTCGTATCGCAGATATGGATCGCTATGTCGTGCGCGCCGGGCAACCGCAGATTCTTGCCTTTCTCGGAGGAGGAACGGGAAAGTCGGAAAACTACGAACTGCTCATTCGGAAGAGCGATTCCGACGTGCTCCAGTCGGTCGGAAGTCTTGAGTTTCCAGCTTCGTCCGTTCCCGTCGAAAAGAGCGTTGAAGTGATATTTCCGGAAGAGGCCGCCTACACTCTGCAAGCCCGGTCGGGCGAAACGATTTTACGACCGGGGGACTTGAAAGCCCGGACCTTCATTGCCGTAGATGTTCAGAACCCGCCGCCAGCTCCGGATGAAATGAAATTCCGGAGGGTTGTGGATATCGATTGCTCCGCACCCCCACCCGAATCCGGTTTCTGGGAGAAAGAGGGCGAGACCAAAGTGGTCGAGACCTCTTTCGGGACTTACCGGGAGTCTTCAGGCCTCGGAAACGCGGGGGATGGTCACTGGGGACTCGACGGGTTTTCCTATCGCATACGGCTTCCGGAGGCCAATCGTCTTTACCGACTGCGCGTCGAGTATCCCGACGATGATCGCAGAAGCATGGGCTTTTGGGTCAATGACGGAACTCGGTCGGGAACTGCAGGTGGGACGATTAATACCGGGGGAGTCGAGACCGGAGACCAGTATCCGCTCTCTCACAGTATGAAGGTCCATCAATCCTATTTCTATCCCCGCGATACCGATCATGTCGTCGTAGCCGTTTTAAACTTGGTTCCCTATATGAAAGCGGCGGCAGCGCGAATTCAAATCGATCTCGTCGAGTCCGGTTTGGCGGCGGCTCCTCTCGGTGAAACGAGAGGACGAACCTTTGGGTATTTTTTCGAAGAACCGGGGCGGTGGCTCAAGTTCTTCGGAGGAGGCAAGGATGGCATCTCCGACGACCTATTGACTTTGAATCGATGGGGGCAGTGGAATCGCCATATCGGTGCCAACTTGATGTTTCCGACGATCAATGTGTATCAGGCCAATACGTTTCCCAGCAGCGAGTTGGACGGGTATTTCAGTACGCCGGATAACGAAGTTCGGTTGGCCACTCTAATCGCCGAAAAATACGGTTCGAAGTTCATCCCAGAGTTTCACCTGACCGGGCAGGGATGGTTCGACGCGGAAGTTATGGGAGTCGATCATGAATACGTCGGAGAGGGACGCAATCGAGAATTGGTAATCACCTATGCCTCACCGCGCGCGGAGGAGCGCGTGATTCAGGATAAGGATGGGGACACTCGGTATGCGCGGGAAGCCTTTGTCTATAATGCACTCCATCCGGATGTTCAGGAAAAATACATCAATATATTGGGCGAGTTGGCCGACACTCTGTCGGATACGGAAGCCTTTGCCGGTATTTCCACCCGGATGATGTTTACCTGGCAATGGCAGGGTTGGAACAGCCTTCCTGGCTTAAACTGGGGATACGACGATTGGACGATTTCCGAGTTCGAGAAAGATACCGGGATCCGGGTGCCCGGTGCGGACGGAGACCCGGAGAGATTTCAAGAACGGTTTCGATTTCTCACCGGTGATGCGATGGACGAGTGGATCGAGTGGAGGTGCGACCGGATCTATGATTACCACCAACGGTTGCTGACCCGGATTCGGCAGGCGAAGCCGGATGCCAAGCTCTATTTTCATATTTACGATATGAATCCGAGCGAGTCCTACGGTGATGGAGTAATTGATAACCTGCGGGCCGTGGGAATGGATTGGGAGCGGTACGCGGATGGGGACGAGTTTGTCTTGATGCCGGAGGGAAGTCGTTATGGAAGACGTTTTTCCATGCCGATTTCTGACGCGCGGAAGTTCGAGGTTCAGCACGAAGAGCAGAGTCAGCAGATACAGTCTTCTGGGCTGCGCCCGTACGGTATCTACAGCGAGTATTATGAGGTAAATCGGAATCTCGATTGGTCGCAGTTGGGGGGGAAGCCGTATTCGGCATTTGATGCGAATTTGCCGAGCGGAGTCTATGAACGTGGGATGTATGCCCATGCGATGGCGGAAAACGACACGGCGATGTTCCGCAATGGGGGATCGGGTTGGATTTTCGGAACTCCCGAATTGCTTCAGCCTTTCTTTCGGGAGTTTCGGTCGCTTCCGACCGAGGCCTTCACCCACAGCGAATCGGTCCGGGATCCCGTTGCGCTATGGACTTTGGACGAATATGAAGGAGATTCGTTTTTTTATTTGGTGAACCGACTTCCGGTTGCGGTTGAGGCTCGTGTTCAGGTGGGCGGAAATGATGTCTTTCCGGCTCCGGGTGGAAGTGCCGTGACAACGGTCGATGACGTGCTGACAGTCAAATTGGAGCCGTTCATGATGCGAGCCTATCGCTTCAAGGGCCGTGCCACCGTGGGCGCAGTCGAAGTCGAAGTTCCCGAAGATTTTGTTCTTCGAGTCGAGAGTGTAGTGGATTCTGCGACGGAGATTCGCGACTCTTTGGAGGCGGGCGAGCTGGCTCCGGAGGTAGACGGCCCGACGTTTGAGAAGGCCTTGTATTGCTTGAACGCAGCCATGGATGCCTTTGACGAAGGCCATTACGCGAAAGCCTGGGGGTGGCTGCAGCGGGAAGCTCCGGTGAAAATATTTTACCTGACCGGGCGATATCCCGAAGGAATGTGGGAGCGAAGCGTTCCTCACGGTGTTCATTGGCGCTCAACTGAGGCGGGCGAACTGGAGGTCGTCTTCACCGAAAAGGAGCAGGGGCTTCCTGCGATCTACGATATGGATTTTGGCCCTGATGGATTCCTTTGGATCGCTTCGCCGAACCGTCTGCAGGCGTGGGATCCTGGCGGAAAGTCGATCCGAGAGTTAAGCCTCTTTGCTCCGTATTCTTTTGGAAAAGATCTTCGTTCCCCGACCTTAGATCCGGTGCGTCCCGAGAACGTGACGAGTATTCGAGTGACGCCCGAAAATGAACTTCTCACCCAGTCTGGGAATCAGGAACCTCGCTATTATGACGGGCAGACTGGGAGGATCCTGGCGCAGGAGTACGGAGAGTTCCTGTTACCCGATCGGTGGGCGAAAATTATCGCGGTGCATCCGGATGGACGTGTGGTTCTCAGTTCCGGCGACCGCTCGAAGCCGGAAGTTGCCCTTTACCATCGGGACGGACGTTTGGACCGGGTTCTGGCTTTGGGGAATTGTCTCGGTGGGGAAGTTGTCCCGAATGGTGAGATCTTCCTGTTGTTTGCGGATCGTATCAATGTCTACGATCCGAAAGGAAATCTTTTGACTGCGATTCTCGATGTCTCTCCCGAAGCTCTAGCCGTGTCGGACTCGGGGTTAGCACTGGCACTTTTAACCGCAGGGGGGTGGGAGATACAGCTTCTGCAGTGGGATTCGGGATCGCGCGAGTGGGTGAAGTCCGTAGCGCATCGGTTGCCTCAGAAGGCGATCGATCTCGACCTGAGTCCAGAGGGTAATCTGTTTCTCGCGTTTGAATCCCCCTACGGCGGAGCTCTTGTTCACGAAGTGTCTCTGACATCGACGGAATTTTCATTCGACCGAAAAGTGGTTCCTTTTGTCGAGGAGTCAAAGGGCTTGACGCAGCGGACGCAGATTAAGGAGTTCGAGGAGAATTTGTACTTTGCATCCGGGGGCAAGTTATACCGTTTGAATCCCCGGGATGGTGATAACGCCGAAGTTGTCGTCGATCCTGGTTTCGGAGGAAATCACCCCGAGTTCGAGTCATTTGCTTTCGATGAGGATGGCGATTTGTATTTGGCTTCCCATTGGAACGGATCCGCTCGAGGGGCGAATCTATATTTTTGTGCACGGGATGGTGATCGGTGGAGAGGTCCAGTGTATTTAAATGGCGGCAAGCCCGTGATAGAGGGGCCGCAATACCATCCGACGGACTTGCATCTGAATGAACGAGGCCGCGTCTTGTTGCGGATGAAGAATCCTGGCGAGCGCTGGGGAAATAACTTTTCACTCTACTATTGGAGTCCCGATGCCGAGCCTGAGCTGTTGGTGAACTTGGGCAGTCCGGCCGATGGCGGATTCGGTGTTTTTGATCTTCCGGGGCCGGATCTTTTGCTCGCGGCTGGAAGTACCTTTCAGGTATTGTCTTTGACGGAGAAGGGTGAAGTGAATTGGTCCTCCGAGCGCTTGGTCACAAGCCCTCCTGGATATCAGGATTTCCGTCAGCCCTTAGGAATCTGCCAGGATGGGAAAGGTCGTATCTGGGTGACGGATCCCTCCCGGCACCAGGTAATGCAACTGGATGACCGGGGCCGGATCGTCGAAACCGTGGGTCACTTCGGGAATGGCACGGAAGGATTGGAATTGAATCAACCGTATGGAATCGCGGCAGAAGAGGACGCGCATGGTGTGACCTGGCTCTACATTGCGGATTCCGGAAACCGTCGAATCGTAAAATGGAAAGTCGACTGAACTACCAACCCATGAGTTTTCGATCGATCAATTGCCTGCGGTGCTGCTTCGTATTGGGGACGTTTCTCCTTCCTTTTGTCGGAGTGGCGACCGAATCCGAAGAATTTGTGCTGGAGCGTAGCACGCTCGACTTTGACCGAGGTGAATTGGTCTTGAGCAAAGATCGGTCGGGCGAGCCCAAGGAGATTCCGGAAGACGGGCCCATTCCGAATCAGGATGCCGAGCTGGAGTATGATTTTGAGGTGCCGGAGGACGGATGGTACGTGCTGTCACTCAAAAATATGCCACCGTGGGCTCGCGAGATTTTCGTCGATGATGAGAGGGTCTCGTTGACGGTGGGAAATAGTTTCAAGCGAGCCGCCGAGTTGGCGGGGATTGATGTGAACGAGGTGACGGACGCGGAGTGGGTGAAGGAAGCGAATTTAGTCCTGTCGGAGGGTGCGCACACGCTTCGAATTCAGCGAGTGGGGCGGATGGGGTTTCCCGGCGGGTTTCCCAGTGCGTGGCAAATTCGTTCTGCGGGAGAAACCTCCAGAGACCGATTCTCGGGAGGCTATACTTCCTTTCGGGAGGTTCGACGGGGAGAATCGGTAGAGTTGACGCTTTACGGCGGTGGAGGTGATCGGGAGACGAGTTATGATCTGATCCGGGTCAACTTACTGGACAATCGCAAGGAGGTCATTGATACCATTCGTTTTCCGGCATCGGGTTCTGTTGAAAAGCGGGTTGTCGAGATCCCGTGCCCGGAAGAGGGGGTATTTCAGCTTTTTATCGATAGCGATGATGGCGTTCTGTCTGCTCGGGAATTCACCGAGGGCGTTTACTATGTAATCGATACGAGTTCACGGACCGTTCCGGAATCGGGAGAAACCACAATGACATTGGTCAGTGAGGTTGATTTGGTGGCTCTGACGCTGAATGGAGAGGCTCTTGAGTTAGGAGAAAACTATTGGGAGGGGAATGGAGCTACCCGGATCGTGGATTCTGCGATCGGCACCTATCGAGAGACCAATGATGGACGCGGACCCGATGTGGATCCGAATCCATCTCTTTTCTCCGAAAACTTCTCCGGATTTGCGGTTCTGCTGGATATTCCGGAAGCAGGGGTGCCTTACGTCATCGAAATCGATCATCCGGATGACGCATGGCGTTCCGTCTGCGGTTCAATCCTAGACATGTTCGATTGGGATAAGCAGAAAGGTTACATGCCGCGGGCCTTTGGCTACGAAACGGGTGGAAATCTCCCGCTCAGTAATCAGATGCTGACCGAACGGGTCGTATTTTGGCCGAATGGCAACCAGGTTCACTTAGGGCTAACGAGTAGCCGAATTGGGAAGCGGGCTGCCGCATCCGGGATCCGTCTGTATAGAGTGGAGGGTCCGCTGGTTTCTCAAGGGCAGAATGGTTCGGGTCGTTTGGCGGGAATTTGGATGGAGGAGCACGAGCGGTGGCATGAGCATTTCAACACCCCGCAGGATCTGCCCATGGAGGTTCGGGACTGGATCGGCCTGAATCGGACGATGGAGTGGATTGCCTATCGGGGAATGAATGCTTTTTGGCCAACGGTGGTTGCGTATCAACAGTCGACTTACGACTCGAAAGAACTCAAGGGATATTTGCTCAAGCTAAACAATATGCCGCGCTTGAGTGCCTTGCTCGCGGAAAAGTATGGAGTTTCTTACGTCGCGGAAATTTTTCTGGCCCGGCAGCGATACTTTAATGAGCGGGTGATGATTGAGGGAGTGGAGAACCCCGAGGAATTGTACACAACGGTCTGGTGGGGATACAGCCGGGGAACCTCCGATTCCCAAGGAGGAATGTGGCCGAATTGGAATGTTCTCCATCCTCACGTCCAAGAGAAAATGATCGCCATTTACGGTGAGCTGGCGGATATGCTGGCCGATACGGAATCCTTCACTGGGCTTTCCGGTCGTTTGGATACTTGGCAGTGGGACGGACTTTATGCGCTTTCCAGTTTGAATTGGGGATATGGAGACTGGACGATTCGCCAGTTCGAGGAAGATACGAATGTAGAAGTTCCGGGTAATTCCGACGATCCGGCTCGATTCGAACAACGCTTCCGGTTCCTGACCTCGGATTCCATGCGTCAGCAATGGATTGATTGGCGCAAAGATCGGGTTACCCGTTTCATCGAACGTCTGGCGGAGAGAATTCGCGAAGCGAAGCCGGATGCGGTCCTCTTCCTCTGCGGAGATGGATACACCGATGAGAACCATCGGGCGAGTCTTCCTCTTTCCGTGAGCCAGCGGTTCATTGAGATGGGGATTGATCTGGAGAAACTTCAGGACCATCCGGGCATCGGAATCATGACAACTGCGAATTTCGGTCGAGGGAAGTCTCGAACCTATCTCGCGGATCAGTTGGCGTATGACTCGTTTCTGGATCCCGACTACGTGAACGCCGGGCGTAACTATGTCCGTGGATTCGCCCCTTATGGAGCCTACCAGGAGTGGGGAAAAGAATTCCCGTTTGAGGAGCTCGGAGTCCACTTTAGGAAGAAGCTTCATTACTGCGCGGGATCCGATGCCGCGGGACCTCATCTCCTTGAGCGCTACGCCACCGTGCTGGCCGAACAGGATACCATGTTTTTCCGGACCGGGGGCTATCCGATTCTCTGGGGAGAACAGGATCGCTTCTCTACATGGATGAGGGAGTATGCAGCCTTGCCTCGGGTGCCATTTGATCCTATTAAGGTGGCACGTGACCCGGTTGCGGTTTGGGATCAAAACTACGAGGGGTCCTACTGGTTTTATGCGGTAAACCGGGAGCGCTATCCCGTGACTCTGACGCTGGAATTCGGCACAGAGGAATCTGTCTACCAATTGGGGGCAGACAGAGAGTTTGCCACGGAAAACGGAAAGTTGACTCTGGAACTCGAACCCTTTGCTTTGCGTTCTTTCCGAACTTCGTCAGATGCCAGAATTCAAGCGGCGGTGACTTCGGTTCCGGAGCGCGCAATCAATTGGATTCGTCGCCGCCTAGCCTTCGCTCAGCGTGTAGCCGATCAAATCCAAAAGGGTGTATTTGCCGATAGTATCTCCGCAGACGAACAGAAAGTTTACCGAATCGAATTGGATGCTGCATGGAAAGCGGTAGAGGAACAATCGTGGTGGAGAGCTCGGACCATTTTGACGTCCGCGCCAATGATGGCGATTTATGAACAAGTGGGGCCCTATCCCGAGGATCAGGTGAAGACACAGTTTCCGAATCTCCTGGAATCGTTGCTGACTGATCGATACGCGCCGGACGAACCGTTTTCCGACGCGGAAGCTTTGGTGAAAAGTCTGATCGGAGAAGGGGGTTCCGAAGAATCCGAGTCTTACAATCCTGAATGGAAGTTCGCGCAGGTGGTAAAGAATCTGAGCGATGGGCTTCGTTTCGAAATCGAGATCCCCGCGGCGGGGTTCTATTCCCTTCGTCTAGGGCACGTCGCCGAGGAGAGTGGGGTGGCTCAGGTGAGTATTGGGGGCAGAAACCTACCGGTGCCCGTTCAAATGAGCTCGACGGGAGTTCCCGAGAAAACGATTTTTCCGGAGATTCAGCTAGAATCCGGAGCCGCCGTACTTGAGGTTTCGGGCAACTTTTCATTTGGGGTCTATGCATTGCAGTTGATCCCCAAATTGTCACCGCTGGATACTACGAGATGGTCAACGGTAGCTCCGTTTCAGAGTTTTTGGGTTCCTAGCGGAAAGACCAACGAGAATGTGAAGCGGACAATGGAGAAGCCATATCCGCCCGAGAGAGATCCATCCATCCAGGCGACCTATCGAAACCAAATGGGACAGGAACTTGTCTGGACACAGACTGAGGAGATCGTCGGACGTCACGAAAAGAGTGGTGTCAATTTTGCCCAGCGTAGTGGTTTGACGGGGTATAACGTCGGATTTGCGCAAACTTTCATCTACAGTCCGGAAGAATGTGAGGTTCTCCTCTATCTCGGGTGCGATTGGTGGGCCAACGCTTGGATCAACGGTGACCTGATTGAAACGGACTCTGGTAAAGAATCTTATGAGGAGACTGGTGCATGGTTTCACCGCTGGAAGCCACGAGTGGCCCGGATTCACCTGAACGCAGGTGAGAATCGATTGATGGTCAAGAATCAGGGAGGAAACGCTTGGTGCTGGTTCACCAGCTACATCACGGATCCAGGAGATCTGGAGGTGTCACCGGTGCCATTTGAATAATGATCCACAATGAAAAGTATTGAGATGCAAATATTACAACCTGGATGGATCCTTTTCGGATTGAGCCTTCTTTCGGGTTTGAGTGCCAACGGTGAGCGGATCACTCGGTACGGGTGGGATTACGACCGCGCTGACTTTCGCGAGAGTGAGGAGGAAATCGCTCTTCACCGGAGCGAGGACAAACGAATCCCGCTGACCGGCTGGGCCGATTACGCATTCGAGGTGCCGGAAGCGGGATGGTACGAGCTTTGGTTTGCCGGGGCACCGCCCGAGTGGAACCGGGATGTTTTCATCGATGGGGAAACCGTCTCGAGGCTCGGATTCTCCAGTCAGGAAGAGGACGTGGATGAGGCCAGCAATCAAGACCGTCCGTTCTTCAAAGAGTTGAACGTCTATTTAACCGAAGGTGAGCATACCCTTCGTTATCAACGATACTCTTTCCCCGGATACATCCCATTCGTTTGGGAATTGCGTCCTGCAGAGGGGAGACCCGAAAGTAGTGTTCGGATGGTGGTGGATGGGAGCCGGATCGCTCATCCCGGGGATTCGATCCCGGTAACACTAATCGGGGGCAATGCGTTTCGGGAGACTCGCTACGAACTTTGGCTGGAGGATCAGATGACGGATGGGAAGATTGCCCTGGGAGAGATGGCTTTCCCTGTCAGCGATAGGCCCCTCCGAAAGGAGTTTTTGATAGAGCTTCCCGAAAAGGTTGGTCTCTATCATGTGCTGGCAAGTGTCGATGGCGAGATGCTCCGCCCGTCTGACTTGAAAGGGGGCTACTTGATGGCAGCCGAAGACTTGGGAGACCCGGAGTTGCCTAGTTCCACGAAGTTTGCGTTTGCCGGCTTGTTTAGCAATGCGGCAGTGTTGCAGCGGGGGAAGGAGCTGCCCATTTGGGGTTGGAGTCAACCGCGGGAAAATGTTCGCGTGACTCTCGCAGAGACTACGATTGAAACCGAAGCGGACGAAAATGGACTCTGGCAAGTGATATTCCCTCCCATGGAGGCCGGGGGTCCTTTCGACCTTGAGGCGGAGTCGGGAGGAGAGACGATTCGAAGCACAGGTATTCTTGTTGGAGAAGTTTGGTTGCTCTCCGGGCAATCCAACATGGGAGGACCGATCCTCCAGTCTACCGGCGGAACAGAGGTGGCACGCGAGGCCGACTATCCGGAGGTCCGCCTCGGCTCGGTGTTTGGGACGGAGGTGGACTCGGGAGAGAAGAGAATCCGTGTGAGTTGGCAGGATGCGGACTCCGGCGGAGATCCACAGATGATGAAAAATTGGCTCGCCATTCATTTAGCTTTTGGGATCAGAATCCATGAAGAATTGGGCATTCCGGTGGGTCTGGTCCGGGCGAATCGGGGAGGTACATACATCTCTACCTGGTCCAGTATGGATTTGCACCGTTCTTTGCCGAGTTACGAGGAGTTCTTGGAGGGACACGAATCTATGGAACAGGAGAACGTCCTTGAGATCATTCATCTGGGAAAAACGGCAGGAAAGATCCGGAAATGGAAGGCTAGGGTCGAGAAGGCCGAAGAAGAGGGAAAACCTCCCCCGAAAGAGCCGAAGATCACGGTGAAAATGAAGAGAAACAATGAGCCGGCATTGCATTGGGATGGCTTGATCGAACCGATGATCCCTTTTGCGATGCGCGGAGTCCTCTGGTATCAGGGGGAGAGCGATTCTGCGATGGCGAATGCGTATCGAGAGCGATTTCCGGCCATGATCGAGAGCTGGCGGGAGGCTTGGGGTGAATCCGAATGGCCCTTTTATTTCGTTCAGGTCGCCTATGGAAAGGGTGCTCTCTACGAGGGAGAGCCTGGCGATTTCCAAGGAGCGGAGATAAAGGAAATGCAACGGAGGACCCTTTCGGTTCCCAATACCGCCATGGTGGTGACGGATGATTTGATGACGCCGGAGGATGGAGTTCACTATCACGACAAGCTTCCGGTGGGGTATCGGCTCGCCTTAGCCGCACTCGCCAACGCCTATGGAATGGATATCGAATATTCCGGTCCGCTCTACCGGGAAATGATGATCGAGGACGGCCAGATACGCCTCTACTTCGACCACTCGGAAGGTCTGCAGGCGAAAGACGGCGATCTCGGGGGCTTTGCCATGGCCGGTGCGGATCGGCAGTGGGTCTGGGCAAACGCACGCGTCGACGGGGAGACGGTTGTCGTCAGTCATCCGGATGTGCTGGAACCGAAAGCGGTTCGCTACTCGTGGGCCGAGCGTCCTTCCGGCGGAAATCTGGTGAATCAAGAAGGTCTACCCGCTGCAGTATTCCGAACCGACGACTGGCCCATGGTCACCGAAGGGGTTGATTGGGTGCAGAAACACTAGTATCAACGACCGATCTCTTGAGAATTCATTTCATGCATTTCCTTGGTATTTTTCTAGCAACGGCGATTGGAGTCGGTGCACTGAGTGCGCAGGAGGTCTCGGGCCGTCACGAAGGCGTTCGAGTGCTCAGCAATGAGCAGATCACGTTGGAGGTAATGGATCCGGAGTCGCCGGAGCGGTATAATACGGGTACGCGATTCATGCCGCTTATGATATTGCGGGCGACTCGGGACGGGGAGGACTTTTTCTACTCTCCGGTTGATCACGATCCGAATTTGGATGGGGCCGGACTCGCGATGGATTTTGATGCGACCAATCCTTTCGGACCTCCGGGATTTTACCAGGCGGAAATGGATGAAGGTTTTATGAAGGTCGGGGTTGGCGTTCTCCGGCGGAGTCTTGTTCGGTGGTCATTTTATCGTCCCAAGGAAGTGATCCAATTGGCTAAAACAACGATTGATTGGCGGGAAGACGGAGCGAGTCTTGAGCAGGAATGTGGACCGGTCAATGGATATGCGTATACATTGGGTGTTGAGCTACTACTGGTCGAAGATCGAATCGAGTTGAATTATCGACTGACCAATACGGGGGAGAAATTATTGGGGACTGAGTTTTACGTGCATACCTTTTTCAAATTCGGGGAAGGCGCCGTCGGTCCCGACTATTCCGTGGAATTTCCGTATCCGATCAATCCTTATCAATTCAAAAAGTCGGACAGAATCGGAAGCGACTTCATCACGTTTAACTACGAATTGACCAAGCCCACGACCGTGAAGTTCTGGGTGCCGGAATCTGCGGAAAATCCGAATGTCTTGAAAGTTACGAATACCAATGGCCAATTCATCGAGTCCCGCTTCTCGGGGCAACCGGTGGGTCGGGTGAGTGTGCACGCATCTTCGCGGTATATCTGCCCCGAACAGTTTATTCTCCTCTTGATCAAACCCGGAGGAAGCAAGGAGTGGTCTGTCCGTTATCGGCTGGGACGGGAACCGGGCGTCGAGGATGGGGAAACGAAGAACAATTTTCATGAAAACTGAGAAACTAAACGTAGAATTTTGTGTGGTCGGGGGCGGTCTGGCCGGCCTTTGTGCAGCGGTGGCTGCGGCTCGCCATGGTGCCAAAACCGTATTGGTCCATGACCGACCGGTCCTGGGCGGGAATGCCTCGAGTGAGATTCGGGTTCCCGTACAGGGAGCCTTTGGCTCGTGGGACCGCAGTGTGAGGGAAACCGGCATTATCGAGGAGATCATGTTGGAGACCCTTTACCGGAATCCTTCCGGAAACTGGCAGATGTGGGATCTGGCCATGCATGGCATTGCAAAGCAGGAACCGAACTTGACCCTATTGTTGAATTGTTCCTGCACGGAAGCCTTCGCGGACGGGCACCGCCTGACTTCTCTCAAAGCCTGGCAATCGACGACCCAGACTTGGTATGAGGTGAGGGCGGATGTCTTTGCGGATTGCTCGGGGGATAGCATACTCGCTTCCTTTGCCGGTGCCGAGATGAGGGAGGGTCGGGAGGCTGCCTCGGAATTCGACGAGCCCGTAGCCCCCGAGAAAGCCAGCTCGACCAAGATGGGAATGAGCCTCGTCTTTGTTTGGCGGGATATGGGGAATCGCCAACGGTTTATGCCCCCCACCTGGATCCACACTTATCACAACAACGAGGAGGCGCCCAAGCATTCCGAAAAGATCAACCTGACGCCGGTCAGTGGTGCCAATGGTTTCTTTGTCGAGCTCGGGGGAGAGGAGGATACCATCCACGACTCGGAAGAAATCAAAGAAGAGCTCCTCAAACTGGGGCTTGGTCTCGTCGATCACTACAAGAATCACGGAGATCACGACGCCGAGAATCTGGCATTGGAATGGTTCGGATTCCTACCGGGAAAGCGGGAAAGCCTGCGTTATGTAGGGGACTATATTTTGAGGCAGAGTGATGTGCAGAAGCCGAATGAGTTCGACGACATCGTCGCTTATGGCGGGTGGCCGATCGACGATCACGATTCCAAAGGATCCCTGCGCAAGGGCAAGTATTCGCACGACTGGTTTAAGGTGAACTGTCCCTATGGGATTCCCTTTCGCAGTTTGTATTCGAGAAACGTCGAAAACCTGATGATGGCGGGGCGCAATATCAGTGCAACTCACGTGGCTCTCTGCACCACACGCGTCATGGCGACCTGCGCTGTGATGGGACAGGCCGTCGGTACGGCTGCGGCGTTAGCCTCCCGGGAAAAGTGCACTCCGCGCGAAGTGGGACAGGAGCACCTCCGAGAGCTTCAGACCATCTTGCAGGACGATGACTGTTGGTTGCCGGGGATTCCTCGAGGAATGCCGAAGTTGACGGTACAGGCGGAGTTGACCGCATCTGTGAACGATCCTCAAGCCTTGCGGGATGGACATGATCGTGAGGATGAGGATAGTGACAAGCTCCATGCTTGGAAGGCTGAAGTCGGCTCATGGGCGGAGTATCGATTTGACGAGGCCGTGGAGTTGTCACGGACCCGCATGATCTTCAATAGCAACCTGAAACGCAAATGGGCGAATATGCCTCTCTGGTATCCGCGGGATGGATGGGATATCCGGCCGGAACCCACTCTTGTCCGAGGATTCCGGTTGTTGGTTGAAACAGAGAACGGGGAGTGGGAAGCGGTGTTTTCGGAAACCGAGAATTTTCAACGGTTGGTTCGGGTTCCGGTTCCCGTGACAACGAAAGCGATTCGTTTGGTGATCGATGAAACCTGGGGTAATGAAATTGCCGAAGTGTTTGCTTGGGAAGTTGCCTGATTGGATAAGAAAGAGACGATGAAGATTGAAAAGGTTCAGCTCTATTTTCTGCCAGTAACATCCCGGATCCCCTACCAGTTTGGGAAGGCCACGATGTCAGAAGTGGTCTGTGCGCGGGTTGCGATTGCAGTCAGCTACGAGGGTCGTTCGGCCAAAGGTTGGGGAGAAACTCCTTTGAACGTGGGTTGGGTCTGGCCCGGGACACTTCCGTTTTCTCAACGCGAGCAGGGATTGAAAGAATTCTGCGGAGAAATCGCTCAGGCATGGACCGACTTTGGCGCTTCGGGGCATCCCTTTGAGATCGGGCACTCGTTTCTCGAGAATCGATTGCCGGGTCTACGTGATGACTTCAATCGTGGGAGGGAAGGCGAGGCGCGTTTATCGCAGTTGGCGGCATTGGTCTGTGCATCCGCCTTTGATCTCGCGCTGTATGACGCTTACGGGCAGTTGCACGGCCTCAACGTCTATGACTGTTTAGGCAAGCAACACTTGTCCAAAGACCTAGCGTATTACCTGGAGCCCGACGCTGAGGGGGGTTCTTTCGATGGACTTTTTCCAGAAGACTTTCTGGTGAAGCCCGCGAAGGAGATTCCCGTTTGGCATTCTGTCGGAGGGACGGACCCGGTGAGTGAATCTGAACTTACGGGGAACGAGCCGAAGGATGACTATCCGGTTCTCTTGCGGGACTGGATCATTCGAGATGAATTGACCTGCTTAAAGATTAAACTCCGGGGGAACGATGAAGCCTGGGACTATGACCGTCTGGTGAGGATCGGCCATTTGGGGATGGATCTGGGCGTTCAATGGCTCTGTGCCGACTACAACTGCACCGCTCCCGATCCCGGCTATGTGAATGCAATGCTGGATCGGCTCCGGGTCGAAGAACCGAGGGTCTATGGTATGCTCCTCTACGTGGAGCAACCCTTTCCCTATGAGTTGGAGGAGTTTCCTATGGATGTTCATTCGATTGCGGCTCGGAAGCCTCTTTTCATGGACGAGAGCGCGCATGATTGGCGGATGATTCGTCTGGGACGGCGCTTGGGATGGAACAATGTGGCGTTGAAGACCTGCAAGACCCAGACCGGAGCCTTACTCTCCCTTTGCTGGGCGAAAGCCCACGGCATGACCCTGATGGTGCAGGATCTGACCAATCCCATGTTGGCGATGATTCCCCACGCGCAGTTAGCGGCTCACGCGGGCACGATTATGGGACTGGAGTCCAATGCTCCTCAGTTCTATCCCGATGCGTCTTTGCCCGAAGCGAAAGTCCATCCGGGAGTGTATCGACGAGCTCAAGGGGTTCTGAACCTGTCGACTCTTTCCGGACCCGGCTTCGGTTATCAAGTTGATAGGATCGAGCGAGAATTGCCGCTACCCGTGTTCGAAGGATAGATTCTCATGACCGGGAGACGCCCCAATGTCCTCTTAATCCCATTTGTGGTCCGTCCCGTGTGTGTTTTCTGACCGGGCAGTATGCGGGAAATTACGGATTTGCGGGGAGCTGGAATCGGTTAGTATTTCGCCTTTTCCGTTGTGAGCGGAAAGTCGTCCGTCCGGAACGGGTGGGCGGGGAGGCCTGCTTGGTTGTAGAGATTGCCACTCGGGTTGTCAGCCCAATTGTAGCGAACGGCGACTGGTTGGCTCACCTCTGGGGATTGGACGATGACGGAATTGCCGTCGATGGTCGCATCGGCCCAATACCATTCTCTGTCAGGACCGCAGATCGCAAATCCTTCGAGTTCGCTGTCCGGACGGTTTCGTACCAGTGAGGCGGTCGAATCTGTGCGTGATTGCACCACATAAGTGTCGGGAATTTCTTGGGCCACCAAGCCGCCGTCGACGTCGTCAAAGGTGAGGCGGATCCGGTCCTCCTCAATCTTCATATCCTGGTAGCGCGGACCGGAATAGGAGATGTCTCGTCCGTAGTCTTTGGCAAGAGCGATCATCGCCAGGCGCTCCCCGACATCCTGCTTGTTACGTGGATGAATGTCTCGAGATTCGCCGAGATCCGTGAGAATGGCCTGTCCCGTATTGGGAAGCCGTAGCGCGAGAGTCTGTGCTTCCCGAAGTTCGGCCCAGTTGCTCTCTTCCGGAGTTTCCGATTTTTGTCCGTAGTTTGCCAATTGAGCCCAATAGAACGGGAATTCGCCGAGCCCCCAGCGAGTCCGCCAGTCTTGGATCATGAGGGGGAAACTTTCCCGGTATTGGTAGGCGCGGCCAGCGTTCGATTCTCCCTGATACCAGATCACTCCTCGTATCCCGAAAGGAATGATGGGGGCGATCTTGCTGTTGAACCAGCCGGAAGGCAGATTTTTTGCGGCGGTTTGGGGTTGTGCAGGGATCTTGGGAAAGTCGTTGCGAGCTTTCTCGCTCAGAGGAGGAAGAAGAACCTCGGTTTTTACCTCCCAGGTTCCCTGTAACGATTGTGACGTGTTCCCATAGGAAAGGCGAAAACGCTTGAGCTCACCTCCAATCGAGAAACCTTCCCGTGGCTGGTACATGCAGACGACGAGTTGGTTGTCGCCTTCCAAAATCCATTTATTCGGGATATTGCCGCGGAGCGGATACTTTTGTTGGGAAATGTCCTCCACATCGGCCGTCCGGATTTTGTGACCGTTCCAATAGATGTCGCAAAGACCGCTCGCATCCCCGAGTTCCAGAACCCACCAATGGCTCGCAGACGGGTCTTCTATCTGGACCGTACGGCGTAGCCAAACGACTCCGGCGACAGCATCTCCGGAGGGGGCGATGGAGCCTGGCAGTTCGATCGGATCCCAATCATTTGAACCCGGGTTTGTGAACCGTTCCGGATCTTGGGTTGTGTCGACCTGGCGATCATAGGATTCGATCCATTGGTTCCATTCATTTGCGAAGCGCTCCAGTTGTCCCGGATAGATTTGGTAGTATTGTTCGTGATACTTCTCCGCGGACACTCTGAGCTCCGGGATTTGTGCCAAGGCATCCCGGCTGGTCCAGGCTTCGACGGCAGTGCCTCCAACCGAGGCGATGATCAGACCTACTGGTTCGTCGAGTTCCGTGGAGAGGCGCTTTCCAAAAAAGTAGCCGACTGCGGTGAACCGGGGAATCGATTTGGCATTCGCAATAACCCATTTCCCGCGAATATCCTCCTTGGGAAATTCGTGGATGGGACCAGTGACATGGAACTGACGCAGTTTGCGATCCTCCGGCAGTTTCTCTTCTCTTTGGAATCCGATACTATGTTTGAGGATAAAGGCCATATTCGATTGGCCCGAGCAGAGCCAGACCTCGCCGAGAACGACGTCGTCGACTTCCACCCGGTTGTTGCCTTCCACCACTAGGGTATGCGGCCCTTGGGGAAGGTCGTCTAAGGGCAGGTCCACCCGCCATTCTCCGTTCTCCGTGGCGGTCGTTTTGACCTTCTGCTCGCCTAAGGAAACCTGTACACTCTCTCCGGGGCTGGCCCAGCCCCAGATGGGCACATGTTCGCCCTTCTGTAAAACCATATGGTCCGAAATGATGCCGGGAAGTCTGACATCGGCCAGCAGACTGGTGCTAGTGGCTAGGAAGAGGGCGAGTCCGAAGGTGAGGATACTTTTCATGGGGCTGTGAAGGTGGAAGTGGTTAATTGGGGCTTTCCGCAATGAATCCGATTGATTGGAGGAACCGGGCCATCGCTTGATTGGTAATCTCCTCGTAGTGAGGATCTTTGAGATAGAATCCGTGAGTCTGGCCCTCGTAGATCAGCAGGTCGTAGCGTCGGTCGTGCGCTTCCATTTGGCGTTGGAATTCCCGGCAGGCCGCTGGTTTGCTCGCGGTATCCTCGGATCCGACCAGAATAATCGTGGGAGGCGTGGTCTCATCGATATTATGGAGAGGGGAAAAGTCTTCCCAATAATCGGCCACCCAGTAGTGGCCGAAGCTGTCGGGCCCCGGGCCGTTGTCGATAACCGGGTTGAAGAGGACGAGTGCGTCGGGTCGGCAGTCGATATCCGGATCGTCTCCGGGGTCATTGAACTTCGTGGTAGTCGCGGTGGCTGCTGCCATCTGTGCTCCGGCCGAGCTTCCTCCGGCAGCGATTCGATCCGGATTGATTCCCAGTTGGTCGGAGTTCGCCCGGACCCAGCGCATCGCCGAATTCGCATCCATGACGCATTCGCGGGGAGAGGTGCCATCTCGACTGCGGACGCGGTATTTGACCGAGATCGCGATCATGCCACGGTCGGCAAGATACCGGCACTGCGGATAAAGGCTCCTTGGATTTCCACCCCTCCAGGCCCCACCGTGAAAGAAAACGATGGCCGGGCGGACGTCGGATGGTTGGTGTCCCTCTGGAGTAAAGATGTGCAGGTCGAAATCTTTCCCGTCAACAGTCTTGTAGAATTCGAATTGGTCGGGCTTGATCTCTGCTTCCTGGGAGGAATAGAGGGGGGAGAGCATCGCGAATGCGAACCCGAGTAAAGGGAGAATACACTTTGAAGGAGCGATCATTCGATACGAATGTAGTTTCGGTTCTCCAACTGTTCCCAGCGAATGGGGGAGTCGACCTCGGTGTCGTTCAGAAATATCCGCATCGCTTCGTTCGATGCCTGTCGTTCGATCGAGATCTTTCTTCCGCGAAGCATGAGCCCGGAGACCTTGAACGCGTTGCCGGACGGGAGCGGGTTGAGATGGAATCCGTTTAGATCGACGCGGAGTCCAAAATGCAGTTCGAGGGCGTCGCAGCACCAACTGCGGGCGGCGAAGGCCTGTTTGCAGCCAGGATTGTCGAGGGCCGGATCGACGTTCTCCGTTTCGTGGGTCAGCCCTTCCGGATAGGAGTGTTCGTTCCAGAAGTGGGTGACGATTCGCTCAAAATCATCGGCGGAACCGATGTGACCGCATCGGTTCATGATGTTCCAATAATAGCGATCGACGGATGGATAGTAGGCTCCCAGTTGGTTGCCGTCTGCCATAAAGCCGGGCATTGAGCGGGGGAACATATAAATGCCATGCTCGAAGAGCGAGTGCTCCCTCAGGAACGCTCCGATGGCTCCGTTGGATTCCGCTTTCGGCTGGGTGCCGAAAGGAGAAACGTAAAGCTGACCGTATGCCGGATAGTATTTGCGTTGGGTCAGGTCTTTTTCGTCCACCGAATCGACCCAGTAGCCCTGTTCTGTATCCCAAAGGACCGTTTCCATGTCGGCTTGTAGTTGCCTCAGTTCATCCTCGTAGCCACCGCATATCTCGTTCACGGCAGAAAGCGCTTGGAAGTAGAGCGAGTTGTTGATCAGGCTGATGTCGTCTTCCTTCTGCTCTAACTCCTCCGGATGATCGGGAAAAAAGCCTTTGCCGGTACTAAGTGAATTGTGCTGGGAGCGTGCCGCTCCGGCTTTCTCGAGGATCGTGCGGGCAAAGGGTAGGTGCTTGTCGAGGGTCTCCTGATCTCCAGTGGCGGCGAAGTAGTTGTAAAGCATGACCACATAGAGGCACTGTGCGCTGGGGGCCATCGAGTGTTGCAGGGAGAAGTCACTGTGAAGAGCATGGGCAACTCCTTTCTCCGGGTGTGCGGTATCCTCGCAAAAGGAGAGCATGTCGCGAACGAGACGGGTTTGACCGCTCCAGAGCCAGGCTTCGGCGTGAACCATGCTATCCCATCCCCAAACCCAATAGGACTGCGAGGCGCGAACCGCCCCGGGAGTGTCGGCCAATTCGAGGGAGCAGACGGTCGGGACTGCGTTGGTCAGGGCCGAATCGAGGCAGGGGTTGCCGCTTTCAAAGCGTAATCCATTTCGCAGGCCCTCTTCATAGTTCTTAATCTTCCGGTCTATTTGTGCATCCATTCCCGCCGATTCGGGCGTATGATTGAAGGCGAGGTAGAAAGTGGCGGATTCCGAGGGTCGAGTCGTTTCGACATAGTATTTGAAGGTGCCTTTGCGTGTCTGTATCGCGAGCGGTTGGGTTGATCCGAGTTTGATCCGGGTTTCCACGGAGTTGCCCTCGGATTCGTCGACCTCGTCGATCGTTCGTGTATATAAACCTTCGGCGCCTAGGACCTCCCAGGCTTGGTTGATTCGACCGTTTACTTTGGTCCGTAGGTGGCCGTGCACAATTAACCGGGCGCGGATTTCGCGATTTTCGGGGTTTTCGAGGACTTGGATGCGTTGGGCGAGAAGGTTCTGATCGAGGATTAGAGAGTGGCGCAGAGTCACTCCTTCCAGAGTGCATTGCGACTGAAAGCCAAAAGGCATATGTTGCGTTTGGTTGAACTCCGGAAAGTAGATGCGGCCATCGATGATCACCTGTAGGCGAAAGAGCTTATTGAAGCCGGATTCGATCGCCGCTTCGAAAAACAAACTTTTAGCGTGTGGCTGCTGACCGTAGTAGCGGATTCCATAGAGCCCCCCTTGGGCTGCAACACAGGCCGAAATGCGTCCCGAGATATAGTGCGTGGTGCCCAGACCAAAACCGTGTGGGCTGGTGGGAATTAGGGAAGAGTATTCGAGCGTCATTGAATTTTGAGTGTTTAGTTGGCCTTCCAGTTCGGATTGGGCTCCGGGATGAGGGCTTTGACCTCGGTTTTCCAGGCATCCAGTTTGCGCTTCAGCTCTTGAGTTAACTCGGGGCGTTCCGTCGATAGGTTTTTGGTTTCCGAAATATCGTCGCGAAGGTTGTAGAGCTCGAGCGAATCATCCTCGAAGAATTCGATTAATTTGTAGTCGCCTTCGCGAACAGAGCATCCGGGACATCCTCCTTGGTTGCTGTAATGCGGGTAGTGCCAGAATATGGGCCCTCGTTCGAATGCTTCTCCTTTAAATAGGGGAGTGATGCTTTTTCCGTCGATGCGGGTGGGGGGCTGGGGAGGTGCCCCGGCGATCTCCAAGAGCGTGGGAAACAGGTCGGGGCTGGTTGTCGGTTCCACGCATCGGGAGCCGGGTTTTATCTGGCCGGGCCAACGGACGAGAAGCGGCTCACGAGTGCCCCCTTCGTACATCCAACCTTTGCCTTCAGCCAGAGGTGCGTTTGAGGTGGGGGAGGTTTCCGAGGTGGCGAGACCTCCATTGTCGGACGTGAAGATAACAATGGTGTTATCAGCTTGTCCGTTGCGTTCCAGCGTTGCGAGAAGCCGCCCGATATTGGTATCCATGTTTTCCACCATGGCGGCATAGCCCGGATCGGACTGGATCTGGCGTCGTTCGATGTATTGGTCTTTCTTGTGATCGCAGGAGAAATGTTCGCCGCGCTCGATTGGATCGATCTGGTCGAGTCCGAGATCTTTCGCCTTGGCCTTATATTTCTCGACTAAGTTTTTCGGTGCTTCGATCGGAGTGTGCACGGCGTAGTGCCAGAAATTGAGGAAAAACGGTTTGGCCTCTTTCTCTGATGCAGCTCGATCCAAAAGTTGGATGGCCTCATCGGTGATGCGGTCGGTGAGATATTCCCCTTCCGGGCCATCTTTCAGCTTGGGCATCTGATAGGGGCTGAAATAGCCGCGCAAGGGATGGCCCCAGTCGCTCCCGGCGATGTTGATGTCAAAGCCATGCCGTTCAGGTAGGGAGAGGCCGCCTCCCAAGTGCCACTTCCCGACATGCCAGGTTTGGTAACCGGCATCTTCTTTTAAGGCGGTGGCGAGGCTGCGTTCGCTTTGGGGCAGACAATGGAAGTAGGGCACGTCGCTGAGTTTGCCGACCGCATGTCCCCCGATGAATTGAGTGACTCCGACGTGAGCTGGGTATTTCCCGCTGAGGATGCTGGCCCGTGTGGGTGAGCAGACTGGGCAGCTGGCATAGGCATCTGTGAAGAGCATTCCTTCGGCTGCTAGGCGGTCCAGATTGGGGGTCTCGTAGAAGCTGCTTCCATAGCATCCCAGGTCTTTCCAGCCTAGGTCATCCATGAGAAAAAGAAGAATATTCGGTTTTTGCATCTTAGGATATGGGGGCGAACAAGGGGGGATCGAAGATGGTTGTGTATGAGATGAGCAATGCGAAGAGAATATGAAAATCCGGAACCTACATACTTACGATAGTCTATGATCCATTGAAATCCATGAAGAGAGTAGAAGCTCGATATTGACAAAGAAACTATCATATGTGATCTATCGAAGTCAATAGTAGCCACATCTGCTTCTAATCCTAACCCTGGAAAATCATGTTTCCCCATCTTTTTCGCGGCTTGTCCGTTCTCTGCTCGATCCGTTTGCTCTGTCGATTCTCTATTCTCGCGGCGAGCGGCCTATGCACGGCCTGGTCTTCGGAAACCGAAGCGATTATCCTCAAGCCAGTCGATGCGGTGAGTTTCGATTATGTAAGCGAAGAAACCGAGAACAGGATTCGGGAAGAGAACGTTCTGCGGACGCCGTTGATCGCAAATTTCGCTTTCGACGTTCCCGAGGACGGGTGGTATGAGTTCATCGTCCATTCCGGGAGTTGGCCGACAAGCTTTCGACTCGACGGAGAGTATTTTTTCTATGGCGTCTTGGAGCCTGTTGGATTCGAACCGGAGGAGGATGGAACTAAACTACGGAACGTCTATTTGACGAAAGGGTCTCATGAATTGGTGGTTGAACGCGGTTGGCATCCCGGACCTCCACGGATTCAAGAGATGCGTTTCCGTCCGGCTGAGAGTCCGGAGGGGATGGTCTATTTAGACTTGGAGAAAGACTATCTGGTTTATCGAAAGGGCGAATCCGTACCGGTGGCACTTCAGGCGGGTCAGACGGATTCCGATTACGAGATAATGATTCAGTACGTGGATTCGGAAAGTGGCGAAGTTGTTTCCGAGGAGGAAATAGAGATTCCTGTCGGACCCGGTTTCTACGAGGAGACGATATATTTGCCGACGGATCGGGAAGGGATTCTGGATGTGGTTGCAACTGGGCCGGCCGGGCAAGTGGTGAACCGGACGTTCCAGTATTTGACGATCGATACGGATTCCCCGCCGGAAGCCCCATGGTCTCTTGAACTGGTGGAATCCATAAATTCTATTGAAGAAGAGCCTGAGTATGGAAGCGGTCGGGACAAGGTCGTGGAGCGGAATGGTCTTGTCTATCGTGAGGGCGGAGAGCACGGCCACATGGAGAAGAACGTAGAGGCCGATTGGTTTGCCTACGAGTTGGATTTGCCCGAAGTGGGAGTGCCCTACCTTCTGGAGATCGAGTATGCAGACGATGATCGCCGGAACTGGACTTATTCGTTGATTGAGAAGGAAAAGCCTTGGGGACGCACGCTGACGCATGGAATTTTGTCGGGAGGGATTTATTCACTGACGGATCAGATGCAGACCACGGAAATGGTTTTCTATAACAAGGAAACGAATCCCCGTGTCCACTTCCGCAATTGGTGGAAAGGCCAGCCGGCCGCAGTTTCGAAAATCAACGTCTACAGAATTACGGGCGGCTTCCCGGCTATGCCTGGACTGGATCTCGAGGAGGGGCGGTTGTTTGGCCGGTATCAGGAGGAGCCGGGACGTTTTACGCAGTGGACGACGAGTATGGAGGACGACTCTTGGTTGAGCGTATGGCAGCCGGCGGAGAGGATTGGGAGGTATTCACGATTTGTCGGGGCAAATTTTTGGAAGCCGACGATTTCGGTCTACGGAGATAAGTTGTGGCCGACTCGCTTCATCCCGGAACAGGGTTTCAATGGGGGTGGATTCGATTCGAGTAAGGAACAGTTTCCCCGCGATACGGTTCGTCTGCTCGCTCTCGTTGCCGAGAAGTACAACATGCAGTTTATGGGCCAGCTGTATCCCCGAATGCAGCGCGATATCTCTCGCCGGTACTTTACCGAGCGGATTACGGGCGTGGATCCGAAGGGCGATGTTTCCTGGAAGGATGCGGATACGATGCCTTGGGTGGCGATGCACCGGTCCGGAAAGAACAATGCACGAGGCAATGCGATTTTTCTCAATCCTGCTCATCCCGGGGTTCAGGATTGGGTTGCTGATGTGGTAACCGAATTGGCGGATCGTTATCAGGACCTGCCCTCTTACGGGGGAGTCGCAATTCGTCACATGGCCTGGCAGTTTCCTGGATGGCAGGCATGGCCCAATATCGAGTATGGATATGATGATTGGACGGTCTCTCAATTCGAAGAAGATACCGGAATTGAGGTTCCGGTCGATGAGGATGATCCGAAGCGTTTCGAGGAGCGCTACCAATGGATGACGAAGAACGTTTATCAGGAGTGGGTGGACTGGCGCGCAGATCAGATCGAGACCATGCATCTTCGACTGCTGGCAATCCTTCAGGAAAGGCGCCCCGATTGGAAACTGAACATTGATGTACTCCGCCCGGATTTTCGGGGAGAACCGAATATCGATCGTTACGACCGTCTGGGATGGGCGGGGATGCTGCGAGAGACGGGAATCGATCCGGATCGTTATCGGGATACGCCGAGCATCGTGATCAATGATTGGCGTCATTATCCCGCGGGCGCACGTTCCGGCGCCATTCGCAATCCATCCCGTCAAGGTTCTCGCTTTTATTCATACCTGGACCCGGACGTGGTCGGGGAAGCCTATCGGAATGTTGATGGAGGCCGCGAGAGTGGTGTTCACTTTGACGCCAATTCCTACGAGTCCGATTTGGCCTATGGTGACGAGCTGGGGTATTCGTATGAAGAAACGACTTCGAATAAGAAAATGAGTCGGCCCAAGATGCACGGAGCCGGGATGGTATTTCCCGCCGGGCGTCATTTTCTGGAGCGTTTCGCCAATGCCATGGCGGATGGAAATACGACCATGATCACCGATGGAAGTCATGCTTACATTTCCTGGCCGCCGAAATGGTTACGCGAATGGATGCCCCACTACCGCGCTCTGCCCAATATCGGGATGGAGCGAATCGGGTCTGGAGACCCTGTCGCTCTTTGGCTGGGGAAATCAGGGGATTCTACCTACTTCTATTTAGTGAACCGGTTGGATGAACCCGTGGAGGCTCAAGTAAGCTTTCTTGAGCACGACGGAAATGTGGTTCGCCTTGTCGATGGCCAAACGATGGAAATCGACGATGCGGGGTTTTGGCAGGTTCAGCTGGAGCCCTATGAGTTGATTTCTCTCAAGACATCCGGCGACAATCGGCCGGTGTCTTTTTCGGTTCAGGTATCCGAGGAAGGAATTCAGCGTGCTGAACGTCAAGTCGCTACGGTGGAGGATTGGTTGCAGCCCGATGGAAAAATCGAAAATGCGGTGTCTCCCAAAAAATACGCTGCGGCTCAGGAGCGATTTGAGGTGGTCCAGCAAGCTTTGGCAGATGGCGAATATCACAAAGTGCGGCAGAATCTGTATCATCCGGATCTTTGGACGATCTTTGTCCAGTTGGATGAATATCCTCCGGAACTTTGGAACGATCGGACTCCGGTTCCTCAGGGGGAGTGGTGATACGCTTTCAGAGAGGTCACGAATCCATTCAATCTCCGTTAAAATTCGTGGAAATCCTTCTTTCCGTTCTATTGTTGGGTCTTCTGACCACAACGTCCGGGCAGACCGAGGAAGTCTCGCTTCCCCGGGTCTTGATCATTGGGGACTCTTTTAAATCTAACGCCATCGCTGAACGGGTGATGGCGAGGCACGGTGTTCGCGTCAACGATTTGAATCGCTTGACTCATTCCTTCGAGGGGCGATTGGCACTGCCTCCTCATGATGTTCATTACTCGAAGGCTGGATACCAAGCGATCGGAGATCAAGTTGCGGAAGAGATCCGCGCTGTGCTTGCAGAGCAATGATTTGGGACATGGGGGAGGGTGTCTCTTCCGTGGATGCGATCCGAGTCTTTCTATGACCTTTTCAGGTTTGCATCTGTCTCCAGCATAATGACTTGTTGCGTTCGTTGGTTTGATTTGGATTGCATGCTCACTTAAGACAGTATATCCCCAGAATCGTGAGTATTTCTCAGACAGCGATCGCACAAAAAGTCGGAGTTTCCCGATCGGCCGTGAGCCACGTCCTGAATGGTCGGTCCCACATGGTGGGGCCCGAGCTTCGGGAGAAGATTATGGAAGCCGTGGAGGCCAGCGGTTATCACCGAAACGCTTTGGTGAAAGCTCTGCGCTCGAACCGAACCCATGTGATCGGCATCATTATGCCGGAGCTGAAGGTGTCCTATTTTAGTGACATGATTGGGACGATCGAGAGCGAAGCCAGAAAGCTGGGACTTCAGTGCTTCATCTGTCAAAGTCACAGTTCGCCAGAGATCCTGGAAAAGGAAGTGGTGGCTCTCCGGGAGTACCGGGTCGATGGTTTGATCATTGCCCCGGCAAACTCCAATGAGCCGGTGGATGTCTATGCGATGCTGGAGCAGCAAAAATATCCCTATGTGCTGCTGGATTTGAATATCAAGGGGTTGAGTTGTTCCGGAGTCGGGAACAGCAACGGCGCGATCGGTCGGTTGGCGACGGAACATTTGCTTGAGTTGGGGCATCAGCGAATCGCTTATTTGAAGGGATACCCGGGCCCCAGCTCAGACCAGCGGTATCAAGGATATGTTCGTGCCTTGGCCCGTGCCGGTGTTGAGCTGGATGAGAACCTCGTTCTCGGGGGGCAGTATCTGTTTGAAGCTGGGGTGGAGTCGGTTCGGAGTCTGGTTGAGAAGGGAGAGTCATTTACCGCGATTGTCGCCTCTTCGGATGCCGTGGCATTGGGAGCGATCCAGGAGTTGCAGCAGCACGGAATGCGGGTCCCCGATGATATCTCGGTCGTCGGCTGTGGAAATTTGGATCTGTCGAGAATGTCAACGCCTCCGCTCACCACAGTCGACCAGCGACCGGAGGTGATTGCAGAGCGAGCCGTGAGGCTGCTCGACAGTCGGATCCAGGATCGGGAAACCCCCCATCAATACCTGCGGGTTGAGCCTAGGATGATTGTCCGACAGTCGACTCGCAAAATCTAATCCCTCTCGAGAGCCTGTTTGGGGCGGTGAGTATTTTTGACTTCGCCGAAGGGGGGCGGCGCCCGTGTGTTGGTGACGTCATGTTCGTGTTGGTGCGGGAAGCCGTGCGCCTCCTCAATCTTTCGGCCGTAGATCCATGGCGCATCAGAAAATGGTTTCGCGAACGAATTTGTCTTGTCTCATTCTTCTAGCATAAGATAGTTTTGGGGTTTCTCACTTATGGTATTAGGAGTCTTGCGATGAAAACAGACGGTATTACGGAATCCGAATCTTCCGGGCGAAATGGCTATAATCTGATGGAAACTTCTTTCGCTTCAGCGGATGGTCTACAGAATGGGGTAAAGGCTCCTTGGTTTGATCAGGCTCGCTTCGGAATGTTCGTTCACTACGGCCTATATTCCATTCACGGGAAGGGGGAGTGGCTGATGTTTCACGAAAAGATCCGTCCGGCGGAGTACAATCAACTGGCGGACAGGTTCACGGCTTCGTCGTTTGATGCGGACGCTCTGGTCTCCTTGGCGAAAGAGGCCGGGGCTGGCTATGTGGTGTTTGGAGCAAGGCACCACGATGGATTTTGTTTGTGGGATTCGAATACCACCGACTTCACGACGGTTCGCACAGCGGCCAAGCGTGATTTGATTCGTGAGTATGTCGAAGCCTGTGCCCGGGCCGGCTTGCGTGTGGGGATCTATTATTCCGTAATGAGCTGGCAGTGGCCGGCGATCTTTTCGGGGCCATTGGCGGATCCGGAGGGATGGGAGAATATGGTTCAAGAGACCCATGCTCAGGTGCGGGAATTGATGACCGATTACGGGCAAATCGATTACCTTTGGTACGATGGATGCGTCGTTCCCGGGATGGGAGAGGCCAGCATCCGGTCGAAATATTGGCGATCCGAAGAGCTCAACGCAATGGTTCGTGAGCTGCAGCCTGGAATCCTCATCAACGACCGGGCCGCGCGGCCGGAAGATGTGACTACGCCGGAACCGCATCTGACTCCCGCCCCTACTGGCCGGATTTGGGAATGTTGTCAGACCATTGGTCAGTCCTGGGGCTGGCGCCCAAATGTCGGGCAGGAGAAATCGGCGAAGCGGTTGATTCAGGATCTGGTCTTTTGTGCACGATTTGGGGGAAACTATTTATTGAATATTGGCCCGTTGGCAGACGGATCGTTCCGGCCCAGTGAAGTCGAGCGTCTTGAGGCCATCGGCGACTGGATGCGGGTGAACCGGCAGTCGGTTTGCGATTCGGAGCGGACGCCCTACACGGAGTCCGAACATTTGATTGGTTCGGTTACTTGCCGCGAGCATTGCCTGTATTTCCATTTGGAGGAGTGGCCGTGTGAACGCGCCGTCATCGCAGGTATCGATGTGGATGTGCGCTCGGTTGAGTTGCTGGGGTCGGACGTGAAGTTAGACTTTGATCGATCGCCAGATGGTTGTGTGAGAATTCTCGGGCTTCCGGTGGATGAACCGATCAGATCGTTGGCCGTGTTGAAAGTTGAATTGGAAAGAACTCTCTCCGGTAGCACCCCGCCTTCGTTGTTGGTGGAAGCGGATACGGGACGAAATCTTCCCGCAGAGGGGAAGGTGCACAATGTCGACGATTGGCAGATGAAACGTAGTCAGAAGCTGGAGTTTTTCGTGCCGGCGAGAGGCGTGTATGACCTGGATCTAGGAGTGATTTCGAACGTGGGCCAAGAGTTGGATCTTCACTTGGATTCGGATTCGAGCACCACGAAGC
This sequence comes from Puniceicoccus vermicola, assembly GCF_014230055.1. Taxonomy (NCBI): domain Bacteria; kingdom Pseudomonadati; phylum Verrucomicrobiota; class Opitutia; order Puniceicoccales; family Puniceicoccaceae; genus Puniceicoccus; species Puniceicoccus vermicola. Next base: position 92,376 of record NZ_JACHVA010000101.1, read on the forward strand.
TTCCCATTCGTTTCTGCAATTATCCGGACACATTGCATTTGAAAGGGAAAGTCCTGAACGGAGGAGTTCATCATCTTGCGGTTTCCGGGGAGGATGCTGACTTCGGGGTTTATCTGTGGCGGGCACAGCCTCTCTGGAAAATGCTGACCGCCGAAAACTGGAGTGTCGTCGGTCCCTTTCCGACCGAGTTTCGTCCTCAGGGAGAGATCTCTCAGGTGAGGGATGCCCTGACCGCGGTTCATCCCCCCGAGCGAGGTGAAATTCCGGTCGATTGGCGCGCTTGCGAATCGCAGGCCTCCGATGAGTCGGTCAACTTTTCGCATCTCTGTGGCACCGATGACATGGGTGTTTGTTACGCAAGGACCTATGTCACGGCTCCTGAGGCCTGCGAGATTTCCATTTTGATGGGTTGCGATTGGTGGGCGAATCTCATCGTCAATGGCCGACAGGTGAGCAGCAAACGGTCCGAGGAGGAGTGCGCGCAGGATGGTGCGTGGTTCAACGGTTGGAAGCCCATTGAAGCAAAGATCGAGCTTGAGCCGGGGGAGAATGAGCTGTTGGTTAAATGTCACCCTGGAAGTGCGGACAATTGGTTCGTCTTCTATCTCAACAACCCTGGTGATTTAGTCGAACATCGCTGGTCGACGAAGGACTAGTCGCCAGACTACCGAATTTAATCAGTTACCCTTTTATGAAAATTACGATTGTTGGAGGTGGAGCTCTGCGTGTCCTCGGTGTGGTTCGCGGCGTTCTTGCGGTTCCGGGGGTTTTGGACCAAGGAGAGATCTTCCTATACGACTTGGATTTGGTTCGGGCGGAAGCCATGGGCCGGATGATCCTGAAGTCTCCTGAGTTGAAGCGGGCCAATTGTTCGGTGCGCTGGGGCGATCAGCTTGACCCCGCGTTGGAAGGGGCGGATGCAGTCGGGGTGATTCTGCCGGCAAGTCCCTGGCTCTCCTTTAATCACGGGAAGCCAGTATCCTATGATCACGGATACATTAGTTCGGACAATGTTTCTCCGAATGGCGCGGTCTCTGCGGTGAAAATCGCCCCCGTGCTTCTGACGATTGCCCGTCGTATGGAGCAAATCTGTCCGGATGCGTGGCTGATCAATTTCGTGAACCCCATTGCCGTGTTGGCCTCGATGGTCAATTGCCATACCCGGATTCGCTGCCTCGGCGTTTGCGCTGGATTCACGAACCATTTGTCGGATGTCCCGCGAATTTTCGGCTGCGATGAGCCGGCGACTGACTTGGAGGTGGAATGCGCGGGTATCAATCATATGAGTTTTGTCATCCGCGGCACATGGCAGGGCGAAGACTTGTTGCCTAAACTGGAAGCCCATTTGGCCAAAGACTGGCAGATGTGCGAATTGCAGCCCTGGTGGGGAGAGTTTGCCCGTTTTAACATTGCGAACAGCGTCAACAAACTGGTCCGTATCTGGCGGGAATACGGCGTTCTGATCTTTTCATCGGAAGGCGATGGAATGGCCCACCTGATGTATGATAGTGCAGTGGATGAGAATCGGCTCGACTTTGCCCAAAATATGCCGAACGGCGTCGATGCGGCATCAGAGAAAGTGAAAGCCGGACGGGCCGATGCGGATCGCCGTTTTCAGTCTTGGTTGGACAAGGATCTGGACGGGGAATTCTGGAAGAATCATTGGAAGGAGAATTCCGTCTTCAAGCGGCACGATAATGATATCTTTGTCCGGGTTTTTTCCGCCTTGTCGGGTGTGAGATCGACCAAGATCGCTACCAGTCGTGCGAATGAGGGAGCGATTGTCGGGATCAAGGATCGGCATTGCGTTGAATACACCCAGATTTTGTCGGGAAAGGAGGTTCGACCGTTTTCCGAATTGGCCTATGATATCCCGGATGTTGTGCACGGGGTGACTGCGAGCCTTGCCGCACACCAAACCATGCTGGGGGATGCCCTCGCTCTGGAGGATCCGAAAATGTTGGCCAATGGACTTTTAAGCTATCCGGTTCGGCCCTTCGGTCGCTCGCTGAAAAACTTGTATGCGGCCTTGTTTGAATTGGCGGGTGAAGAAATTGCGCCCGCGTACCGTAAGGCGAGAGAATATTTCCATTAACCTGAGTCTTCTGCAAATGGCACCCCCTCCCAATATTGTCTTCTTTTTCACGGATCAGCAGCGTCACGATACGGTCGGTCTGCACGGGAATCCCCTCGGCCTGACGCCTAACTTTGACCGCCTGGCGCGCGAGGGAACCTTCCTGAAGAATTGTTTCAGTTGCCAGCCGCTATGCACCCCTGCCAGAGCTTCCCTTCAGACGGGTCGCTATGCGTCGCAATCCGGTCTTTCCGCGGGGGTTCTCTCTGCCGGGTCCCGAACTCTTGCCGATCATTTTAACGAGGCCGGATACGATACCGCTTTGATCGGGAAATGGCATCTCGCCGGGACCGATCCGGTCCCGGAAAGGCTTCAGGGGCGATACGCTTCCTGGCTCGGATCCAATACACCGGACTTGTCTTCTGGGGTGTATGGATGTCGCCTATACGACAAAGAGAAAAATGCGGTCGACCTGCCGGGCTATCGCTCGGACGCCTATGTGGATGCGGCGATCCGCTATCTTTCGGAGCCGCGTGAGAATCCGTTCTTTCTTTTCCTGTCCCTCGTGGAGCCCCACCAGCACAATCCACAGGACTCTTACCCGGCCCCCGACGGGTATCGGGAACTGTATTCGGATCGCTGGACTCCGCCGGACCTGGCTGCCATGGAGGGCAGCGCGGCGCGTCAATTGCCCGGCTATTATGGGATGGTGAAGCGTGTGGATGAGGGCCTTGGGCGTGTGGCGGATGCACTGAAAAGCATGGGGATGTTGGAAAACACACTCATCGTGTATGCAAGCGATCATGGCTGTCATTTCCGAACCCGCGGGCATGAATACAAGCATACCTGTCACGAGAGTTCGATTCGAGTGCCGGGATTCATTCACGGCCCGGGCTTTCTGGCCGGAGGCGAGCGGCCCGAGATGGTTAGTTTGGTCGATCTGCCGCCGACGCTGCTGGATGCGGCGGGCCTGTCGGTGCCCGGGGAGATGCAGGGACAATCGCTGGTGCCGCGTCTCCGTTCGTCGATCTCCGAATGGCCGGGCGAAGCCTACGTGGAATACGAAAACCCCACCGGTACGGGTCGTGCGATTCGGACCGGTCGTTGGAAATTTGCAGTACAAACCGACCAGCGAGAATTGCCGGAGGCCGGGTGTGCAGACGAATACCGAGAAGCGTTTTTATACGACTTGGAAGCCGACCCTTGGGAGCAGGAGAATTGTATCGGGCTCGAGGGATACCGTGAGGTCGCCGAACAATTGCGGGAGCGATTGCTCAAGCGCTTGGAAAAGGTGGAGGGCAAGCGTCCCACGATTCTTCCCCCGCTGAAAGTGAACTTCAGTGGGCAGCGAAAAATCGCCCGGGAATCTGGAGAGCTTTAGAGTGAAAGCGGCAAAATGACTTCACGGACCCGGCCTCCGAATATTCTCATTACCATCGCCGATGACCAGCGGGCCAGTGTCTTGGGTTGTGCCGGAATGGAAGGGGCTGGAAATCGCTGCACATTGAAACTTTACGAAGGACAACCTCACGGGTTCTTCAATTATAAGGACGAGGGCAATCCGTATTTCGAACGGACGATGAGTGATCTGAATGTCTGATCGGCTAGATCGAGTCCGAGAATCCTATATCTACCACGAAGCGGACGGGAAACCGCAGAAAATGTGGACTTATTTCAAATGAAACGTCGAGCACACATAATTTCTTCGATGACAGAGTTGAAGCTCTAAAGTCTGAAGAATCTTTGGGTTACGAGGAAACAGTTGACGTGTTCAGCATTGGAACTGCGATGGTTCTTAGACAACCATGAAGCCTTCATCCTGGTTCCGGAAGATTCCGCTTGACCCGGAGATAGCATATGATAGCTATTCTCTGTACCTTAACCCCCTCCAATACAATGAACATACCCTTAATTCACTCATTGCAGATTTCTCAACTTTCCGGTTTTTCTGCAGCAGCTATCGCTCTCACTCTTTCACCGTCCCTGTCGGCGAGTATCATTGAGTGGGATGGCGACACTTCATCGACATATGCCGACGGAAATAATTGGGTCGGTGGTGTCGCGCCGACTGACGATCTGGTAACGGATACCGCTCGTTTCGATCTTGGAAACTATTCCAACGTGCCTAATTTTGGAACAACCAGTGTTTATGGCATTGAGGTGGGGGCGAACTCCGGGGCGATCAACTCATTTGGAGGCACAAGTCTGTCGCTTGGAGCGGGCGGTATCAGTGTCGAGAGTGGAGCTAATTTCGTTAACTTCGACGGGGCCTTGGGAATTAATATCACCACCAATCAAACTTGGAGTTTTAACAACGGTGCGGTGAATACCGTGAACGGTCAATTGTCCGGCAGCGGCGATCTTCTTTTTGATGGAACAGGTACAGTGGTTTTGAACAACAGTGCGAGTGGAGCAACTTTTTCGGGTGCATTGTCCGTTAGCAATGGCCGAGTGGAGCTGGTCGGGGATGGATTAAGCGCGAACAATACTGTCGCTTTGGGTTCCGGAGGAATCATCGGCTTACGGAATGTATTTCACACATTCGCTGGCTTAAATGACTATGGGGGAAGTGGAGGCACGATCGGGCTCTCTGTTAACAATAATCGCCGATTGGATTTTGAAGGTGCGGGCACCTATAGTTTTAGTGGTGTTGTCGCGGATAATATCGGTTCGGCGACGGGTCAATTGTCCATTGATATCGGTAGCGATGCCTCCTTGGTCGAAGTTACACAGACCTTCAGGGGCGCGAATACCTATTCAGGCGTAACTGATATCAATAATGGGGCGGTTCTGATCATCGAGAACGATACGGGTCTTGGAAATACAACGGGAAATACAACGATTGATAACGGGGGATCGTTGCGATTTCAGGGGAATATTTCCGTCGGAGATGAGGCAATCTCCATGGGTGGGGATGGCGTTTCTGGAGGTGGAGGTGATGGTGCACTGGTCAGTGTCAGCGGGAATAATAGTTATGCCGGTTTGATTACATTGATTAATGTTTCCACGGGGCATCGTATTACATCCCAATCCGGAACTTTTACTTTATCGAATACCGGGACGATCAGTAACGCGAATGCTCGGGCTCTGTATTTGGGTGGGGCCGGCGATGGAGTGCTCGCAGGGTCACTCAGTGATGGCAGTATTATCAAGGATGGAACTGGGACTTGGACTTTGACCGGAACAAACCTGGATCAATTTGGTACGACCGTCTCCGAAGGGAAACTCGTCATCGACGGTTCGGTCGGGAGTAATATTGTGGTCAATTCTGGTGCAGTTCTAGGTGGAGAAGGCAGTGGCGGCGGAAACCTGACTCTGCAGGATGGTTCTGTCTTGGAATATGATTTTGAGAAGTCGGGATTTTTGAATACGGCGGGCGATATCAGTATCGCAGGGACAGCGATTTTGGACTTTGTCGGCATCGCAAGTGGATTGAGCGTGAATGATACGTTGACCATCGTGGCCTCAGCTACTTCGCTCTCGGGAGTCTTTAGTAATGTCGCGGATGGTGGAACGGTTAGTTACGGAGACTACGAGTTTGTGGCCGATTACACAGCGACGGGCTTGGATTTGACGGTATCGTCAGTGATTCCAGAACCGAGTGCCTTCGCCCTTTTTCTCGGAATTGTCGGAGGATGGATGATTTTTCCCCGCCGCAGGTCAACCAAAGCAAGATTAGGAAATTCCTAATTTGTCATTCTTGCCGAAAGGGATGACTGATTAGTCGTCTCTATTGGCAATACTTTGCGGTGTGGGTCAGGTCGGCCTACTATGGGATGGTGAAGCGTGTGGACGAAGGGTTGGCGTGATTAACGGACGCGCTGAAAAGCTTGGGACTTCTTGAGAATACGCTGATCGTCTATGACAGTGACCATGGGTGCCATTCCAGAACCCGCGGGCATGAATACAAAAACACCTGCCAGGAGAGTTCGATCCGAGTGCCAGGTTTTATTCGCGGTCCCGGAGTGGCTGGAGTAGGGCGGAGAGAACGATCGGTAATGCACAATCGGACTGATGAACTTGCCGAAAAGCAGTTCGGTCGAGTGATGGCGGCTTGGGAGTTCGGTGAATATCCGGAAGGTCTATGGCATGATCGATAGCTTGTATTTGGGGTATGTACAAGGGAGCACCCTATTTCTGGGGAATTCGTAGTGCGATGGCGAATGCCGGAGCTTTCGGGGAAAGTTCGAAATCGAAAGATAAAAAGGTTTGCAAAACAAAAAATACCATATGATATTAGGGGTATTGTTTTGAATCCCAATTAATTTCCAAAATAAGGAGTTCCATGAACCCAGCTAGCCCCTCAGCCCTCCGTTCCCAACGATCTATTTCGTTGGGCATCGCTGCCATTTTATTCGGCACTTCCATCCTGCAGGCCGCTCCTTTGGTGAAAGAAAGTTTCCTGGCATCCGACGGCTATGTCGAGGATGGTGCTATAGGGACACAGGACCTTACCGGACCGTCCGGATTGGCGACGGGTACGGATGTGTGGGCGGCGAGCACTTCAATAATGACCTACAAGGACGAATATAATCTTTCCTATGGGTCTTATACGGGGACCGGTGGAGGGGTCGGAATTACAAATCCCAATAGCAATGCCCGGTTTGCGTCCCGAACGGTTACTCCCAGTTTGCCATTCGATAATTCCGTATCGACCTACTATGTCAGTTTTTTGATGGATCTCAGCTCGGTGGATGCTACTGGTGACGCATTTGTCGCATTCCGTAGCGACTCTTCCGGCGACAATTTCGCCTTTGGTCTGGGGGCCGGTGTGAAGGATGGGAATTTCATGCTGATGAATCGGAACAGCGCGACAGGTGTGCATGAATATGTCGACCTTGGGACTGCCTACACTTCCGGGACGCACTTGTTCGTCATCAAGTTGGATAATGGAGGGAATAGCAACTGGAACGGCACGGAACAGATGTCCATCTGGATCGACCCGATAGATATATCCTCGGAAGCAGCAGCAACTTCGGACAGTATTGTTTATCAGAGCATGACTTCGACGAGTGGTGCCGGGAGTCAGCCGATCGATCAACTGACGTTACATACCAGTGATTTCACGGCGAACGACGTTTTAGTTCAATTTGACGAGGCGACTATCGGCACATCGTGGTCGGATGTCGTGATGATCCCCGAACCGGGGGGCTTTGCACTTCTCTTCGGAATCATCGGAGGGGGTATACTTTTTCTCCGTCGTCGTCCACGAGGTCATGGGGTAAAATAGGCCGTCACCGGTTCCATATTTTTCCGAGAGCGATGGGAACCTCTGGCCCTTCACGAGGTCGAGGTGTAAAGCGGCTGCCATAGATTGTTTTTCACTTAAATTGATGCACTGACGGAAAAGATTTTTCGAAGAGGTGAAACCGCGTGCCACCTTTGGTGATCTTTAGGCTCCTGATCGAATGCAAATGTTTTCCATGTGCCGACGAATGCCATCCTCTCTCCACGATTCTCTGTGCTGTTGCTGTTGTCCTTTCACGCATGGGGGCTTGATTTCGCTTCGCCTTTTCAATCGCACGCTGCGCTTCAGCTTGACGAGCCGATCCGGGTTTGGGTGGACGGCGGATCCGGGGGTTGGAGTTGCCGAATACGGAGATGGCAACGGCGATCGACATCGGCGACGCCGACAACATTCATCCGCCCAATAAGCAGGAGGTCGGACGCAGACTTTCTCTGTGCGCAGACAGGGTTGCGCACGGTCTTCCGGTTCTGTCCTCCGGTCCGCGTGTCAAGAATATCTCTTTCGAAGGGGAAGATGTGCGCGTTCGTTTCGACCGAGTAGGCGAGGGCCTCCGGGGGGAGGGAGACTGGGTAAGCGGCTTTGCCGTGGCGGGAGAGGACCGGCAATTTTACTGGGCTCATGCGAGGATTGAAGGCAAGGACACCGTCGTGCTATCCAGTGAGCGGGTGTCCAATCCGGTCAGTGTGCACTACGCATGGGCCGGGGATCCGTTTTTTGCCAATTTACGAAATTCGGATGGTCTGCCGGCCGAACCTTTCCGCACGGATGAGTGGCTCCCTTACGAACAAACTCTGGAATAGGTTAGGTGGTATTAGAGGATGCTAACGCACGGTGCAAGTGGAGTGAGGCCCGGCGATGACTTCTCCCCCGGAGAGCGGACTTCAGTCCGCCCCGATGGATTGGTAGCGACGGAGGGGAATCTTCGGCAAGTCGATGGGAATATGACTGGGGGGCATGCGGGGCGGACTGAAGTCCGCGCTCCATCAAGACACTTCTTCGATTCATCGGGCCGAGCAATTACCCTTGGCCATCCGCGCGGAGGGATCGGCGCGACCTCTAACTCCGTTCCGGGGGCGCCGAATGAGCACGATTAACCCGGCGATAAGGATGCTCATCAAGGCCTAGGGCGGCTCGGGTGCGGCGGAGAAGGAAAAGTTATCGACTGCCATCTGGGCCCGGGGCGTGGTGCTGCCATCGACGATGTTTGTCGAGTTCCGATGATCTGGCGAGTCGAGCCCGGTACGATAGTGAACTTCTGGGGGCAGGTTCGTCTCGTTGCCTTGCGGAATTGGGATCTCCTGGGATGCCCCTCTTTGTCAAGGCTCCGGCGCAGATGCGCCTGACGAAGGTGCGCGATCGATTTCTACTTCACCCGCTGAGACCGCGATCCGATAGGATGGGGCTTATTCCCCTATTTCCGTGATCTCGAAAGGAGAGGCGGGGAGTCCGGCTCCATTGAATAGGTAGGCTTCCGGAGTGTCTGTCCAAGCGTAACGCACTCTGGTTGGAGAATCGATTGAGGGAGACCAGACCCGAACGGAATTGCCATGGATTGCGGTTTCAGCGGGAAGGTAGCCGGAATTGTTGTCGGCGATTTCGAAGCCCCCTAGCGATCCGTCTTTCGCCGCGAGCCCTCCCTCGATATGATTAAAAGTTATCTCGACTACTGTTCCGTCTCGGGTTGACGTTTTCACCACGGGGCCTGAGAAGGGGATCTCCTCGCCGTAGGTATTTGCGCGTGCGAACCGGGCCAAGCGTTCGCCGACCGGACGTTTGTTTTTGGGGTGGATGTTATTCTCGTTTCCAACGTCGATGGTGACGACCATGCCAGTCTTGGGAACATTTTGCCAAGTCGAGAGTTGAGATTGGCGTGTGGTTGGCCAGATCCCCGGGCGTCCGCCATATCCGGGGAGCTGCACGAAGTAGAAGGGGAGGGTTTCGCCCCAAGCGTCTCTCCAAGATTGGATCATTTCAGGGAACAAGGTGCCGTATAAGGCAGCGTCCTGGAGATTGTTGGAGTTTGCTTCACCCTGGTACCAAATCACTCCTCGAATGGGGAAGAACCTCAATGGATGAATGTTACTATTGTAGTAGATTGTGGGTGCTTTGCGGAGACGAAACTCTTGGCGCCATTCTGGTTTTGGCGTCTGGATTTGTTCGTTTTTCGGGAGCTTTGTCCAGATGGTGAATTGTTTCTTCCACTCCCTGTGGCTGGCTCTCATTTCGTCGTAAATTTCATCCCAGCTATCTTCTAGATCAGGATAGGCTTCATAGAGATCGTCGAGGTCCCGAGTGTATGGACGGAGGATCGGATTTGCTCTCAGGTTTTCGCTGGGCATCCACGCCTCAGCAGGTGTTCCTCCCTTGTTGCTACTAATTAAGCCGACGGGGGTTCCTAGTGCCTCGGAGAGATCGAGTCCGAAGAAATACCCGACGGCAGAGAACTCCCGAATTGTCTGTGGTGTCACCTTCTGCCATTTGCCTGCAATGTCATCCTGAGGATTAATGTTGGGGCGGCGTCTCGCTTCAAAGAAACGAATTTCTGGAAAATTGGCTTCTCGAATCGCTGATTCCCCTCCGTCAACGTTCTGCAGTTTCATCTGCATATTGGACTGACCTCCACAGAGCCAAACTTCTCCGACCAGAACATCTTCAATTTTGACGATCTGCTGGTCACCCTCAACGCGGATCGTTTCGGGCTGCGCGTTCGCTTCCGCCGCAGGTAGCTCAATGAGCCATGTTCCGTCGGATCGGGTTCGAGTTGAGCGGGTCGAATCGAGAAAAGTGGCGCTGATTTCGGCATCCGGAGTGGCCCAGCCCCAGAGTTTGATCGGCTTTTCCGCTTGGATGACCATGTGGTCGCTTAGGATGGAGGGAAGTTTCAGCTCGGCCTGCGCGGTTATTGCGAAGAGAAAGGCCGAGAGGACGGGAAGAAGGGGAATCTTTCGGAGTGACATCATCAGTTAGCGGATTAGGCGCTTTTCAGATTCGAGGTCCATATTGTTATGCCTTTGGGGGAGGTCTCCTTCTTGGAAATCTACCTCCAACCAAGGGTCATTGGTTTCTCGGCGGAGTTTGGTAAGTTGTTGGCGATACGATTCAATAAGACCCTGAAGTTCAGGATCGTTGATCAAGTTACGCTTCTCGAACGGATCCTCTTCGAGATCATAGAAACCTTCCCGGTCATGGTGGAGGAGACGTTCCTGAGTTCGTTCCGCAGACCCGCCGGTAGAGAGGATGGCATGATAGGCGGGAGAATCGAATAGGTCAGTGGGAAGTGGTAGAGGACTTTGGTAGGCGAGATTGCGGATATATTTATATCGAGGGCCCCGGAGAGCCCGGTAAGGGAAATAGTTAACGATCTCATGAAAACTATGAGAATACGCGACTGGCTTGAGCCACTCTTTCGCGTCGGGATCCTCGAGAATTGGAAGAAGACTTCTTCCCGGCATGTTCTCGGGCCACTGTTCCAGAGGCACTCGGAGCGCTTCAAGAATTGTGGGCAGGATGTCGCACCAGTTGACCAGCGACTGGGTATGGCTTCCGCCCTTGATGTCGGGATGGGAAATGATCAGAGGACAGTTGTGCCCGGCCTCGAAGGAGCTCGCTTTCGCTCCGGGGAAAGGCATGCCATGGTCTGATAGGAGGATGACGAGGGTGTCTCTTAATCGGTCTTTTTGCTCGAGCGCTGATAGGGTTTTTCCTACGAAATCATCGAATCGGGTGATGTACCGGTAGTATTCACAGAGATCGTCACGTACCGCCGGGGTGTCGGGTAAGTACTCGGGGATGGGAATGGTCTCCGGATTGTAGCTCTTATCGATGCCGGAAAATTCTTGTGTAGCAAAGTTGGGGTCAAAATCGCCACCGATTCGATGGGGATACCCGGATGCAGTCAGGAGGAAAAACTGCTTGGATCCGATTGCATCCAAGCAGTCTTCGATTGCGTCCGAAAGGTGCTGGTTTGAGAATTTTGCAAGTTCCGGTTTCATTAGTTCCCTTCGGAAATCGAATGGGTATGACTCGTCGGGAGCAAAATGGGTTTTTCCGGCGAGGGCACTGGTAACGGGCGTGCTCCTCAATACCTCGGGCAGTGTCTTCATCGAGGGAAGAGTTCGAAATCCATGAATCCCTTGGCAATGGCCGTATTGCCCGTGGGTATGACTGTATTGCCCTGTGAGGATATTGGCCCGACTCGCTGCGCAGGAAGGTGTGGTACAAAAAGCGCGATCGAATACTGTCGACTGACGTGCTAGCTTGTCGATGTGGGGGGTATGGGCGATCGGATCCCCATAGCATCCGGCAATGGGCGACCAATCATCTGCGATCATGAGGAGAACATTGTTTACAGGCATGAGATCTAGGATGATCGAGGCCGAAGGGCGATCAATTGGTGTGGATTTGTAACTGTAATAAATTTCTGTTAGCTCAGGACCTGAGATAGTGATGAAGGGGATCGGTTTTTAACTGGGATTTGGATTGAGAGCTATTACAGTTAAAAAGTTTCCTTGGTGGTGAATCTGAGTCGATTCCGCATCATGGAGTTTTCTGTTCCGATGTTGACCCCAAACCACACGAATCGAAATTCACAGCGTGGATTCGCGCTGATTGTGAGCTTAGGCCTTCTCGCATTCATCGTGCTATTACTGCTTGTGCTGGGAAATCTGGTTTCGATTGAATCGAGCCAAGCTTCATCAGTTCGCACCGAAACCCGTGCCCGAGAGCATGCTTTACTGGGATTGCAGGTGGCCATGGGTCAGTTGCAAGCTGCAACGGGTATTGATCGTGTCAGTACCGGGCCGGTAAATGTTGATTCGAGTCTGGCGGTCGATGATTCGAAAAAGAATTGGACCGGTGTTTGGGAGAATCGCGGAGTCTTTGATCCGGTTGCCAATGTTCAGGAATACGATCCCTCCCTGATCACGGTTTTAGTCTCCGGAGATCCGACCGCGGATTCCCTGGCCTCACCTTCAGCTGGAGTTCGGATCCTGGGCGAGGGGACTGTTAACGAACCGAATGATTATGTAGAGGTCCCACTGGAGCCTTTGGGGGGGGCGACTCCAACCGGGAATTTCGCCTATTGGGTTTCGGACGAGTCAACGAAGGCTCGGGTGAATTTGATCGATCGGTATGACGCTCAGGCCGGAAGTCGGGTTCCTCTTGTCTCCTCTCAACGAAATGGTCTCGAACTCATGGATTTGCAGTCGGATCCCGGAAAATTCATGGGCGACGATTATCCGGCGAATGACGGTCGACTCGAGAAGGTCCTTTTTCTCGATCAATTTGCACAGACAGTGGCTTCAGGGAGTGTTTTTGAGGCTCTGAATCGTTCTCGCTACCATGATCTTACGGCGATGTCCCGTTCGATACTTACCGATGCGCGCCGGGGAGGTTTGAAAAGGGACCTGACTCAAATGCTTCGCAACGACTCTTTACCTACGGGATACCTTTACCAGAGTGAATCATCTGTATTGAGTCGGACGTCCGTCCCGGGACCGGCATGGAGTCTCATTCAGGACTTCTACGATCTATCCAACAGTCTGAGTCCAAATCTACTCGAAATGAGTCCGCGTGAGGGAAAGAAGGATCAGGCCGATAGTTCAAATCATTTTGGACCGATCGGGCCAAGTTTGACTCAGGTGAAGTTGTACTTCGATTTCTCCTTCAGCACTGACGGTCATCTCAGAATGCATATGTTTCCGGCAGTCGTCCTTCATAATCCTTACAACGTATCTTTGACCGAAGCCAATTATCTCTTCTCTTTTCCTCAACACAACGAGCAGAGTGCTACGGAACTGGAGGTCGATATTCAAATGGATGACGGGAGCTCGAGAACCTTTGGTGGGTATCATTTTAAAGAGCCCAATCCCATTTTTCTCGAGGGAGCGAATAGTGGAGAGATTTATTTTACTGCGAGGAATCTTTCTTTTGGGCCCGGGGAGGTGAAGGTCTTGACCCTGGGTTCGACTGCTCCCTACCAAGGGCCGGTAAACACAGCTCTCGTGACGACTGAGAATCCTGATCGTAATTCGTATCAGTCCAATCAATTGGAGGAAGGATTCTCTGACCTGAATAGCGCCTTTATCGAATTTCAGGATTCACTCGCTGCCGGAGAGGTTCCGGAGTTCTACAGCTTTTCGTTGGTCAATGGGGGATCGTTACGATTCCGGACCGAACTGCTTGGGGTTGTCGGAAGTAATTTTCTCAGTTTCTATGATGGTGTTGGGTATAATCAGTTTAGTCTGGGCGGGACTTCGGCTCCCATTCAGCAGGACGATAATGCATCGGTATTTCCCGTGGCGGGTTTTAGCTACAAAATGGATTTGGGATCGGTTCGCCAATTAGCGAGCTTCAACTACCACAGTGACCATATTTCTCAGAACGGTTACGAAACGGAACATTCAAATTTGGCGCCGCGTCTTTTCGTTGGTGACTTCGGGCAGGGAGATTTTTCGGTAGATGGACCTGCTGGCAGCCCGGCCAATGCATATTTTGGCCCGTCACATGGTAGCGATGGATTCACTCGTGTCGTCTTTTTCGAAATTCCGCCAAATGATCCCGGTTTGATATCACTGGGGCAACTGCAGCATCTTGATCTGAGCACAAAGCTGATGAGTCCGGGGCAGGTCTATGATCGATCAACCCATAATTCTCCGACCTATGCCTTTGGAAATTCTTTAGCGCTTCCGACGGTGCCGCGTGAATCGCATTTCTATGATGGTGGCACTTCTAATTTTCATTCGCTGCGCACCTATTTCGATACTTCCTATCGATCCAATGAGGCACTTTGGGATGGATATTTCTTCTCTACTGCACCGGAGACCGTCGGGCCATTAGTGAATCGCCGATTCACAATTCGGAACTCCTCGGTAGATATGAATGCCGACCCTTTTGCGTCGGCAGGGAATCTGTACTTGGAGGGTGGATTCAATGTGAATAGTACATCCGAGTCGGCCTGGCGGGCGGTTTTAGCAGGGATTCGTGACTACGACTTAAGAAAACAGGACGGATCATTGCAGGGATCGGTGGACAACCTATTCTCTCGGTTCACCTTGCCCATGGGGAACGCTATGGCGGATCCGTTGGAGTCGGATGTAGATGCTTGGCAGGGCGTTCGCCGTCTTTCGGATGGTGATATCGGGATTCTTGCCGCGGAAATCGTCCGAGAGGTGCGCGCTCGGGGCCCTTTCTTGTCGGTTGCAGAATTCATCAATCGACGCCTCGTGGATGAGAATCATCCCAGTGCTGATCTTGGCCTGTCAGGAGCTTTGCAGTCAGCGATCAATGCGTCTGGTCTCAATCATAATGTGAGGGGATCGCCGGTGACCGCAGCACCTCCTGAGACGAGTTTTCCGGCTCCCGAGCATTTTTATGGCTACGGTTCCGATTTCGCGCCCGGATTTTTGTCCCAAGGGGATCTGGTCACCTCGCTGGGCCCTGTGTTGACGACTCGTGGGGATACCTTTTTGATTCGCAGCTACGGAAACGCGTTGAATTCAGTGGATTCACACCAGATTGATGCGGAAGTATTGCTGGAGGCGATCGTGCAGAGGGTTCCTGAGAAATTGGATCCGACCGAAGCGATCGAGAGCGGAGACACTGGATCTGAATTTGGCCGTCGGTATAAATTGGTATCCTATCGCTGGCTCGATAACCCATGAATCGGATGAGACTTCTGGCGATAACATCTCTTCGGCTTTCGAAGATGAAATTGGCATTGGCCGCCTTCGTGGTTTGGGTCACGCCTCTTTACTCACAACCCTCACCAGAGTATGATGTTGATTGGGTGGCAATGAGTCTGGGAGAGACTCTTCGTGACGTCTATTATCAGGGGGCTTCGGGTCTGGAACGATTATTCGTCCCCAACGCCGGTTTCTCCGCCGTGCAGAAATATGCGGGACCCAGTCCTTTCTATCTCTATGAAATGGTTGAGACTTTGGAGGGCCCAAAGCCGGAGCCGATCGGGAAGCTTAATTTGCCTCCGGAACTGCATGAATTGACTTTGTTCGTTTTTGAGGCTCGTAAAGGTGAGCTTCCTTACGAGATTTATGCCATACCTGGAGTTCCAGAGGGAATC
Source organism: Puniceicoccus vermicola (assembly GCF_014230055.1). NCBI lineage: Bacteria > Pseudomonadati > Verrucomicrobiota > Opitutia > Puniceicoccales > Puniceicoccaceae > Puniceicoccus > Puniceicoccus vermicola. The sequence continues at coordinate 107,775 of NZ_JACHVA010000101.1, forward strand.
CCATGGTTCCATGCACGGTTGATTAATCTTACCCCGTATTCGTTGGCCGGATATCTTGACGGGGAAGCGTTTCAACTTTCGCCTGGAATGGATGACCTGTTGGAATATGAGGGGAGTGAGAGTGGAGCGGTGTCGATCCGGATCCAAGTCGCATCCAGAGAGGGCGAGAGCTGGAGTCCACGAGTCAATACCAGCGTTGGAGTTCGGAGTAATACACGGTTGACCGTTCTATTCCGTATGGATGGCGAAAAAATCGAAATGATTTCCATTCGGGAGACGGTTTCCCAGCGGGCATTATCTGATTAGCTAGCAAGTGATACGGGACTTCCAACTCTTCGAAGAGTGCTCCCGGGAGTCCATGAAGGTTCGAGGAGGTGAATTATGCGAGAGTCGGGAATGCCCCGTTCATTGCGCTCGATCAGGCTGCTTAAGATTTCCATCGATTTGCGGCCAACCTCGTCCTGCCTTCCGTCGGCGTGAGCCATACCTTCCACGCGTTTGAGATAAAATGGGCAAGCGTATCCAATGTCTTCCGGCGTCTTTAGTTCCCGGACTGCTTGCAGGTGCTGAAAGAGTTCCGGACCCCCGATGATCGCGTCGGGTTTGTATTTATCATACCATAAGCCGATTTTTTCTTTAGCTTGCGATTCGGAAAAGACCGGGATTCGTTTCAGTCTCTTCGGAAGTTTGTTTTGCATTGCCAAATATGCTCCTGAATAGCGGTTCTGAACTCGTTCGTCTTGATCTTTCTGGAGCACTAAACCGATTCGCCGATACCCATAGTTGGCGAGTTCCTGAAAAATGCGGGCTACGACCGCAAATATATCGGTGAATATGAGATGGAATCGAGGAGCTTCGAGTGAGAAGCCCAGCTGGACGACCGAGAAATGTTGCCAATCCATTTCAATCTCTGAGTGGGCTCTCGTCTGGGGACCGAGTACCAATCCCTGTATCCCTCGCGAAAGCAGGATTTGGCTGGCTCTTTGGCTCTTCAGGCCTTCTTCGTGCATCCAGAACTCTCGAATCATGTACCCAAGAGACTCTCCCCTTTCTGTGGCACCGGAAAAAATCTGTGAATGAAGAGGAGAAGTTTGCGTGAGGTTAGGTTCAGGAGTGTTGTTGATGTAAGCGATGCTTCCGCGAAACTTCTGGGTGCTTTTCAAATTGCGGTAGGAGATTAGAGCGCGAAGAGCCGGGTCAGGAGTGAACCCCATTTGCTTGGCGACAGCTCGCACTCGTTCCCCTGTCTGTTGCTTGACCCGGGGAGAGTTTCGAAGGGCTAGGGAAACGGTCATCACACTGACGTTTGCCTCTCGGGCGATGTCTCGCATGGAAACTCGGGATTTCATATTTTTCTGGGGAGGCGAAAAAGGAGGTCCTATTTCTACTCCAAATGGTGTGACTGGCAATCGGAATCCTCATTCGGGTTCCAGGGCATACGCTAGAGACGTTGCGGATATCGCATGCGCCAGCCCTTTCGAGTGAAATTGGCGTCCTCACTCAGGGGAGTTCCACGGGTCAAAATTTTGTCTTCGTGGCCGGATACTGCCTGGCGGTGTATTTCTCGGCTAAGGAGAGCCTGGAGTTCAAGGGCGATCGTCTGGACCTCGGGGTCTTCAATTCTGTTTGTCGTTTCCCGTGGATCGGTCTCCAGATTGTAAAGTTCACCGTACCCATAGCGGCTATACTGTATAAATTTCCAGGCGCCTCGGCGAATCATTGCCATACGGTCGAGGATACCGAAGATCGGTGTCGAACGACTATCGTCAGAATCTTCGATGGGCAGAGGAGGGAAGTCCCAGTGTTCGGGCTGACTGATTTTTGCCGTATCGAAAAATGTTCCGGTTATCTCTTGTAGGATAGCGGGTGTTTGCAGTCTTCTGGGGGATACTTGATGAGGATACTTCACGACGAGTGGCACTCGAATGCTCTCTTCAAAGAAATCGCCTTTTCCTACCAGACCTCGATCGCCCACGTGATCTCCGTGGTCGCTTGAAAATGTAAAGAGGGTGTTTTCCCAGAGTCCTCGTTGTTGAAGGGCGGAAACGATTCGACCTACTTCCTCGTCAACCTGCCGGATTAGTCCAGCGTAGTGGAGGCGGATCGCTTTGCGCTGTTTCACTGGAAAGTCACTGTAGTCAAGGTCGTGCCACGCAGATCGGGTATTGGCAAGAAAGTCGTCGTAGAATGTTTTCGGACCTCGGTCGGTTCGGTCAGGATCGGGAATCAGAGGAGGGAGTCCTTCGGGTTCGATCGACTCGAGATACTCGGGAACAGGATCGTAGGGGCAATGAGGACTGGGCAAGCCAACCATGAGGGCAAACGGACGCTCTGAGGGTTGTTCGCGGATCCATTTCGCAGCCGCTTCGCCTACGTATCGATCGGGGGTCAACTCAACCTTGTAGGGGAAGTGGATGGCTCCTTTTTTCTTCCGGTAGTTCGGATGTTGGCGAGCATCGAATTTCTCGAGATTCCGACGGGCCAAGTATTCGGCGAAGTCGTCACGGACTTTGGGCCATCGCTTGTCTTCTGCAATAATTCGTTCCTCAAAACCTTCGCTGGCTTCGAACGGATGAAAATGCATCTTGCCAATGGCGGCCGTGTGATATCCGTGGTCCCGAAGGTGCTCGGGCCATGTTTTGAAACCCATTTCAGCGCGGTCTGGGCGCAACCAATGATTGTTGCTGAGTACGCCGCTCCGCAACGGATGGAGTCCGCTTAGCAAAGCCGCCCGCGCCGGAACGCAGATCGGATACGGTGAGTAGGCATTTTCAAAGACTGTCGCCCCCCTTGCGATTGAATCCAGGTGTGGAGTCTTTAGCCCCTGACAACCATAGAGCGGCAGGAAATCTGCCCTTAGCTGGTCCGGCAGGATTAGGACGATGTTCGGGGGCTTTTTAGGGCTGGATGGCATGATGTTTTCCGATTTTGAATGGCGAAGAATGGTATCCGCAGATCTTAGATTCTAAGTTCATCGTTCTGTTCGGAAATATGCGGGACAATGTGAATGTGTTTATAACTGTAAAAAATGCTCAAAACGGGCCTGACTAAAGTGGATTAGAGGAAGCCTCAGCGAGGGCGTTATTACAGTTAGAAAAACGACCCCATTGCCTGGAGGGTGTTTCGACGAAGATGATCGTATGATGACTCAGGCATACAATTTTGACCTTCGGAAGTACACCATTTGCGGCGGCGAGCCGATACTGGTTGTTGTGCTATGAAAGGAGAAATGGACCTAATCTCGAGTACTTCGATTCCAGTGAACCGCAAGTCTGCTCGATTGCTCGCCATATTGAACGAGGAGGAAAGTCGGACGTTCTTTCCCTGTGGTTTGGATGCGGCGAGCGGTGGCATTCCCTGGGAGTTGAAACAGGTTCTTCCAGAGAACTGCACGAACTTAGAGGATTTAATTCGAGAATATCAACCGACCGTGATTATTGGGGCCTGGTCGACTCCGCTCCTGCCGGAGGTTGATGGTCAGTCGCCCGCTCCGTATTACTGTCACGTTTGTGGATCGGTTCGAAAACAGGTCCCGCGGACGATGATCGAGAAGGGTATGATCGTCACGAACTGGGGAAATACAGTTGCGGCGATCGTGGCCGAAACGGCACTGATGCTGGCCTTAGCCTCGTTACGTAATCTCACTCATCATTTTTATGCGATTCACTTGGAGGATGCGTGGAGACGTGAGACACCCATTCCGGCGGAAAGCCTCTATGGAGCCCGGATCGGGATTCACGGTTTTGGATTAATCGGTCAAGAATTGTCGAGCTTGCTAAAACCTTTCGGGGTGAGGACTTTTGCGTATGATCCTTATCAGGATGAATCGGTTTTTAAGGCAAAAGGTGTCTCTACAGAGAGCTCCTTGGAGGAGCTTTTCTCGTCGAGTGATGTCCTTTTTGAATGCTGTGCGTTGACGGATAAAACTCACGGAATCGTCTCACGCTCACTCCTTGAGTCGATGCCTAACGGTGCCCTTTTTGTGAATGTGGCCAGAGGCAAGTTGGTTGATCAATCGGCGTTAACCGAGCGGGTGGCGAATGGATTCCTGCGCGCTGGATTGGATGTATTCGACAACGAGCCTCTCGCTGGCGACTCACTCCTGCGAGGGGAGCGAAATTTGGTAGCGACTCCCCATATTGGCGGAAATACGGCGGATGCTCGCGTTAAAGCTGGCCGCCTCGCCCTCGCGAACATCAAACGGTTCCTCAATGGGGAAGAACTTACCAGCACGGTGAGTCCTGAGCAGTTCGATATGATGACTTGAGGCTTTCCCATCTTGAATAACCGTATTCAGTATAGCCGATAAAGCAGGCAGAGTTCGATCTCTGCCTGTGCGTGTAGCAAACGGATCGGGGGTCTAGTCGAGGATCTCTGAGTGGCCGTTTTTTTCATAAATGACGGAGCCTGTGGAGGCGTCGAGAGTCAGTTGTCCACTCATATCCTTCGGATTGACAAGTTGGAATAGGGTTGCCCATTTTAGCTGCGTCCCGGGTTGTGCCTGGACCGTGAGGACATTCTTTCGAATCTTTCCCTCCTTCTTCATCCACTCGATTTGTTCTTTGACGATGAGCGAGGCATCGGTTTTCTCTAGGGGAAGCATAGTTACATTGAACTCGCTGTCCCCGACAGAAGTCCGGGCGTGAAGGCTGTCCGTCAGGAAAAATGAGCTTTCGCTGTGAAAAATCGCTTCGGCTGTTGCTGGCGATTGATGATGGATCTCGTCAATAATGATCCAAGTGGTTGCATCGACGAGATAGAATGTCCTCGTGCATCGAATGAGACCGGGATCCCGATAGGCCGGGGTGAGGTCGCATTGGATCCGTGTGATTTGATGGTTTGTATCGACCGAGACAATTCTCGGGAAACGCTTCTCCCGAGCATAGGCGTCTGTATGGAGCCAGTTATCGTTGGATCCGATCTGGCTGTTGCCGTTTACGAGAAGTGTATTTGCATAGGAGGTTTGCCGGTCCTTGGTATAACCGGGAGGGGCGATCAGCCAACTCCGATTGCCGAATACCAAAAACGTTCCGGCATCCGGCTGGCTGTGGCTGCTGCCTGGATTGAATGGGTAGGTTTCGGTCGTGAAACGGCCGCCGGGAGGAGTGGACTTGATGCCGATAACGGTACCGTTTCCCGTCCAGGAGCTCCGCCAAAGAAAGATTCCCTGCTCTTTGAACCAGTGTTGAGTCGGAAGATTTTCGGGCGATTGTGGCTGTACTTTCGGATCGTACCAGATCAGGCCGAGAAACCGAGTTAGTGGATTGTGGCCCGTAATGTTTCTTCGATTTTCGTCGGACAACCATTGGGCGAGCCCACTCCGGTACTCTCTCGCGAGATAAGTCATGTATTTCGTGTAATCGTGCCAGCTCTTCGAGGGGCCGTCGCCGAAATTGAGAACGTCAAGCCTGGGTCGAGTCAGCCCGGCCGAGTTCGTTTCGACGAGTCTGCTCTCGGGTGGGAGGAGAAAGTAGGCCTGGGCGAGTGGAACGTTCTCCAGTCCTTGGTTCCCGCGAAACCAGTCAATGCCAAGATTCTCTTTGGCGATCACCCCAATCGGGACCAGCGCCGAGAGGCCGTATTGCCAGTAGGGAACTCCTTCTGCTGCGAAGAACCCGTCGGTATGGGATAATGCTTCAAAGGTAGGTGCGGCGACTTCCATAGCCTTGTGGATAATGGCTTGGGCCCGCGGATCCTCGTTTCTCAATGAAACCCCAACAGAGATAAGACCGAGAAGTCGTAACGCATTGTGGTTATTCTGATAGCCTGGGAGGCCTTTCCCATTTACAAATTCGGCCATTTGGGTCGCGCGTGCCAGTAGCTCTTCTTGAATCGTAGCGGTGACTTCACTGGGAAGATCAGGTCCGCACCAGTCATAGGCCAATGACAGGCCGAACATAACGTGTGCTCCGGCCAAATCGACGTTCGGGCCGCCGTATTTATGAACTCCCCACGCTGGTAAGTTGAGGACATAGTTGACGGTCTCTAGGAGAGCTTCAAGATCCTCTTCACGTTGTTCGAGCCGATAGAGGAAAGAAAGCGCGGCGATGAAATCTCCCGCAGGTCGGAGGTCGGACATCGCATTGTTCGGGCGGGGTTCGGTGTCCTGCTCCCAGTCGAATCGATCCATTCGGGCTTCTAGTGATGTTCGCAACCGGGCAATCTCGGAAGCGTAGGGCTCTTTGTTGAGACGGGTTTGCAGAAGTTCCCATTGTTGCGGGGAGTGGACGAATAGATGTGGTTGTTTGCCGGTAGCAAAAAACGAGTCTTCAGAGGCTTGGGGGCGCGAGGGAGTCGGATTGGCAGTTTTAGGTCCTTCAGTTGCATCTCCGGTGCATCCGGTACTCTGCTGGGTGAGAATGGTTCCGAGGCAAAGTGCTAAAATTGGGATTATTTTTTCCATAGATTGATATGAGGGGAGTTCCGGGTATGACAAATAACTTTGTATGGAAGAGAAAACGGGGATCGCAAAGAAGGTACCGTTTCTAACTGTAAACAGAAGAGCGGGGTAGAATTATTACAGTTAATATTTATACCTTCTTTATTCGGACGAGCTTAGAGGTATTTTGCTGGAGTTATGAATATCCTACCTCACTACCAACCGTATTCTCGCAAACTCGTTCCTCTTTTAATTGGCATGGTTCCGGTTTTAGGTCTTCAGGCAACTGACTACCAATGGGATAGTTCTTCCTCTGGGGGATGGGGGGATTCCATCAATTGGAGTCCGGTCGGAATTCCCGGAGTTTCAGATAACGTGACCGGTGCCAGTCAGTTGGGCAATCTCGAAGTCCGTGGAAACGAGTCAATTGATAATTTTAGCTACGCAGGCAATATCGGTAACTGGCAGGTCGTCGGCGTTGGGGATGTTAGTTTATCGATCGGCGGGACATTATCCTTATCAGGTGACGATAACCTGGCTTTCCGGAAGTCCTCTGGATCAAATACGTTTGATCTATCGGTCAACAATATCGACATGTCGGGTTCGGGCATTCTATTGGTTGGGGCCAATAACAGTGTAAACTCGATTCAGAATCTTTCTGTCTCGGGAACGACATCAGTAGGCACCGGGGGGCAGCTAAGGATAAATGTCGATAACGATTACAGTATTGGAGAAGTCGTTGCCTCAGGTGGGGGAGAGGTCTATCTCAATTCAGCTCCTCAGGATAAAGGCCCGATCATGGCAACCAGTTCGGGGCTTTCCGGTGGTGGAGGTACCATTTTTGGAGGTCTTTTTTCTGGGAACGCAACGACTCTACGGATTGAAGTCCTTTCGGCAAAGAGTTCGGGAACGGTTCTGGCAGATCTAGATTCTAGTCTTGCTCTCGTCGTAGCCGGTAGCTCATCCCAGACTTTATACGGAAACAATACCTATACTGGAGGCACGGAAGTCGAGTCGGGGTCTTTGGTCGCGGGGTCGACCAGTGCGCTGGGATCTGGCAATGTCACGGTTAATGGAGGCACCCTGGATAGCGAATCTAGTGTAGTTCATATTGGAGGGTCGCTTAATCTGAATGGCGGAGAACTCCAGATCAATGGGGAGAATATTGGCAGCTACCAATTGGCATCGGGAGAGGTCCTTACCTTGGATGGAGGGACGATCGTGTTCGACTACGATAAGGATGCCGAAATCAATGATGTGATCACGAGTTTGGGCGGGGCGGCGATGTTTAATCTGATTGATGGGATCATTGACCTCGGCGGCTCTGATTGGGATTATTCTACGACCTATACCCTGTTTTCCGGTTTTGATTCGGGCACTGTGGGAACGATCACCTTTGAGAATTATGATACGGCGAATTGGGAAGCGAGTCTGAATAGTTCTGGAGAATTGAGTTTTGAGGCGATACCTGAATCCCAAGCCATTCTGACTGTGATTCCCGGTGTGGTCGGCCTTTTTGTGCTGTTCCGTCGCCGCCGCAAATAATGAGGCTACGGAGTCTATACGGATTCGTAGGGTGCACTCTCTGGGTCTCTTTGATGAGCCACTATGTGTCGGGTTCCGAGCCGGTGGACCTCTCTACAACTTCTCTTGAAGTAGACTGGTTTGCAGTGGAGACCTTTGAGTCTGAGGATTGGGAAAATCGTTGGGTGGTAGAGTCGCAAGGTCCACGGGCATATATTGAAGCGGGTGAACTCAAAGTGCGGCCGGTCGACAACAATCGAAAGCAGGCAGGCACTACGATCTGGATGCGTCAGGCGTTGCCCCCCGATGTCGTGATTCGGGTGACGGCTTCGACCGCAGCGGTTGAGGGAGACAATGCATGTAACCTGAATTTTTTCGTTCATGCTCGGGAGGAGAATGGATCCGCGCTGCAGTTTGGTCGCAGTGGGCTTTATCGGGACTATCACTCGATTCCCAATTACATCTTCACGCTGACTGGAGGGTTCATGCCCGGTTGGGCCAGAGCCCGTCTGGATCCCGGTTTTCATCTCCTGAGTGACCAGCGGCAGTTTCGTTCCGAGCCCGACACCGATTACGAGTTTGTGATTGTCGTCTCGGGTCCTCGTTTGCGCTACTTTTTGAATGGCAGGAAAGTTCACGATTTCACTTTGGATGATCCTCTGGAAGGAGGCTGGTTCGGCCTACGAACGTGGTTCTCCAGTGTCAATTTTGAGCAGGTGCAGATCGGACGACTGATCGGTGAAACTCCTCAAGGTTGAGGACGCATATCGTTAGCGAGGTCTGCTTCGTAAAGAATTGAATTCGTTTGGTTCCGGCTAATCTTGCTTGGAGTGAGGGGCACAAGGTGATTATCCCCGTTCTCGGGGGGATCTCCAATCGACAATGGAAGTGTACTAGCTCTTTCGTCTGTTTCCTGCACGAAGCATCAACCCGGATATTGAGCCGATGAAGAATGCCACGGACAGAATGGCCAGTCGGCCTGTCCAGGGATTGGGAATGAGTGCGAGCGCCCCGATAAAAAGGGTGATCGCGAGTCCGAACCGGCCGAGAAGACGAAGCTGTACATCGTCGTTGGCCTCACCGATTTCCTTTTCGAAGTCGACCGGAGTGTGCATTTGCAAAAAGAAGTGATCGACTTGCTTTCGATATTGTTGCGAGGAGTGCTTCCAGAAAAGGGCCGAGCCGAGAAATCCAACTGTGCCGGCGCAGAGGTTGTAGAGAATCTGTTCTTGGAAGTTCCAGGATGCTCCGAAAAGCTCTGCGCTGTAGTGCCCGAGTACGGACGGAATGAGTGCAGCGATCACTGAAGAAACCGCGGCCCAGCGGGGAACGCGGCGAATGAACAGACAGAGGAGGAGCGGAACCGCCAGAGGAATCCCGAGCATTGCCCCGATTAAGAGCATGATGTCGAAGATCCCCTTGCCATCTTGACCAGAGAAGTAGAGTGCCAGGGAGATGATCGAGGCACCGAAGAATATGGTGAAACCTCGTCCTATCCAAAGTCGCCCAACAGCCTCGCTGGGAGTGATACCAAGTATTTTACACAGGCTGGGATAGACATCCTGGGTGATGATAGCGGCATTCCGGTTCAGGCCCGTATCCATAGAACTCATCGTTGCAGCGAAGATCGCGACCACCATGAGGCCAACGAGCCCATCCGGCAGGAGAGAGAGACTCATCAGTGCGTACGAGGCTTCGGCTGGCTTGGAAATTTCAAGCGCGTCTATTTGGTCTGCGATGAGAAGTCGAGCCGCCATGGGTGGAACGATCCAAACCACGATCCCAACGGTCATCATGATACAGGCGAGAAGGGCGGCTTTGCGGGCTTCTCTGCCATCTTTGACGGCGAAATATCGGGGCGCGGCACCTAAAGTATTGTAACTGAAAATATTTTTGCAAGCCATCGCGATGGCCCAGGTAATGGTGAAAGAGCTGGCGGTGAATCGCCCGGGTTCGTTGAACAATTGAAAGTCCTGGCTAAGGCCTTGGCTGCGGATTCCCTCTAGGAGACCGCTGAATCCTTTCAATTCGATGAGGCAGAGGATGCAGACCAAGAGAGTGAGAGGTATCAGGATCAGGCTTTGGAGGAAGTCCGTCGCCATCACTGCCCAGCTCCCGCCCGTAAGAGAATAAAAAAGAACGACGAACCCAATCACGACAATCACTCCCTTGATGGGAAATCCAAAAATAGCGGAGGTGAAGAGAGCGAGCCCGTAGAGATGAAGAGCTCCGTATAAAAGGGCCGTTATGACCGAGAACCCCGCGTAGAATTGCTGGGTTCCCACCCCGAAACGATTTCGGATGACCTCTGGTGCAGTAATAGCCCGCATTTGTCGAAACCAAGGAGCGAGAAACAGAAAGTTGAGGAAGAATCCGATTGCGTTGGAAGCGTAGATGACGGTTACGGACCACCCGCTCTCAAAAGCGACTCCGGCCGCCCCTGTAAAGGTCCACGCACTAAAGGAGGCCATAAAGGCACTGGAACCGACAAGATACCAGGTGCCTTTGCATCCGCTGCGAAAATAGTCACTTACATCGGTACTTAATTTGCGCAGAGCGAATCCAACACCGAGGAGCATAACCAGATAGCCCCCGATTACCACGTATTCTATGTTGCTTGGAGTCATGATGCGGAGGGGTTCGGTGGGCTACCCCACCAGTTCATTCTGCGACAGGCTTCGAGGGCCTCGGACAGCTCGGGGAGTTCTGGTTTCCAGAACTTTTCCCACTCGAGGCTGACGGGGCCGGAGAAGTTATAGGCCTCCAGTTCGGGGATCAAAGTGGCAAACGGGAAGTTCCCTTCGCCAGGCAGAGCGAAGGTTTCGGGTTCGCCGGGGTTGGAACCCTTTCGGCGGTCTTTGACATGGATGTGGGCAACCCACGGTGCAATCGACTGCCAAGTGCTTTGTGGATCTTCTTCGCCTTTACTCCATGTGTGATGGGTGTCCCAGAGGATCTTCGCTGGAGTTTCGAGTATTGATTGGAAGCGTTTGATCGCTTCGGTGGTTAGCAGGATGTCATGAGTTTCGACAATCACGTCAACTTTCCAGCCGTGGTCGTCTCGCTTCTGGTTCCACCATACAAAAAAATCACGAACTTGCTGGAGGTGGGTTTCTTGTAGATCCCCGAGTCTAGGCCGACCGTCAAATACTCGAATGGATGGCACGTTGAGGGCGTCTGCCCAAGGTGCAAGCGCCTCGAGTTCAGTCCAATCTTCTTGGGACGGACCGATTACACGAACCGATGAATCCAAACTACAGATTGGCAGTGGGAGAGATTGAGCGAGGCCGCAGGCCGATCTCGGAGAGCCGAATATTTCTATGAGGTTGTCTCTCAGGTTGACGTTTCCATTGAGAGCACGAATTTCAAGAGAGGACAGGTTGTATCGTCGCGCCAGAGCGAATGCTTCCTGGAGCGTTCTGTGAGGGCAGCCCAGGGTGGAGAATGACCAGTTCATTGCGATGAAATCCTGTGAGTTTTCCGGGGGGGCACCGTTTACGAAAGGTGCTTTTTCATCAGGTGCCGGGTTATTTCGTGAACGCGATGAGGATCTTCATTATTGTGTGCGTAGTAATACAGCGAAAGGTGATCGGGGCGATGGCTTTCGAGAAAAGAATCCAGATTCTTCTCATACTCGGGAATTGCGACTGTCGGCATGAGCATATTCTCAATCAGGGCAAAACTTCCCTTATTGTTTCGCCGAGCCTCATCTTCCATGCGATCCCATACGCTTTCGATTCGATATTTGTGCCACTGAGGTTCCTCGTGGAAATAGCTCTGCCTAGCCAGATTCCCGTCATAGCCAGCGTAGTCTATGCCTGAGATACTTCCGCCACCGAGAGTGAAGCGTTCGGTGGAGGTTTTCTGGTTAAAAAGAGTTATCAGGAGTTCCGGGTTCAGCGATTTACAGTGGCCGGTCAGTTCTGTGAGAAACTCGAGATAGCTATCTTCCATCTCTTCGACGGTTGGATCGGGTCCAAACTTCGAGATTGTATCTGGATGATGAGAGATGGTCTGCTCTTCCTTGGGTTCGTCCCAGATTATGCCGTCAAGAGGGTAGTCGGTGAGAAGCGTCTTCATGAAGGACTTAATCCAATCACGAAAGGCTTGGTGCTCGATGCAAGCGACTGGGCCGAAGAACGTACTGAAGTTCGGGATTTGGGCTTCCGGGTTCTGGGTAAGCCATAGGCTGGGAGTGAGAGGAGCCCCGGCGAATCGACCTCCGATTCGGCTGGGAATGACAAAGACTTTCAATCCCGCCTCATGGGCTAAGTTCACTTGAAGCTCGAACGCGCGCCGAGAGTAGACCATTTCACTTTCACTGAAGGAGAGGCAGACCGCATTGAATCCGCAATCGAGCATATCATCGAAGTTTTCCTTCAGTTGGTCTGGGATGACAGTCCATAGGCCATGGTTTAAAAAGTATGCACTGACTAGCATTGGGTATTTGTTTCCTCGGTATCGGAGTTTTAAATTAGTGTCTCCAAACTTTGAAATCTATTTATGATAGATCCTTTTCGTCGGGAAACGTCTTGAGTGATAAATTACTCGGAGCGTGCGACTCAATTGTGCACGAATTTTAACTGTATTATCCAACGGTGGAGGGCCACCTTCTTCCTTTCCAAGGGCGACCTCCCATCGAGTAGGAGTCAATCCCTGTGCGAAAGGGGTATTGTCGAATCAAAGGCCAAGACACCGTCGTGCTATCCAGTGAGCGGGTGTCCAATCCGGTCAGTGTGCGCTACGCATGGGCCGGGGATCCGTTTTTCGCCAATTTACGAAATTCGGATGGTCTGCCCGCTGAACCTTTCCGCACGGATGAGTGGCTCCCTTACGAACGAACTCTGGAATAGGTTAGGTGGTATTAGAGGGTGCTAACGCTCGGTGCAAGTGGAGTGAAGCCCGGCGATGACTTCCCCCTCGGAGCGCGGACTTCAGTCCGCCCCGATGGATTGGCCGCGAAGGAGGGGAATCTTCGGCAAGGCGATGGGAATATGGCTGAGGGGCATGCGGGGCGGACTGAAGTCCGTGCTCCATCAAGAAACTTCTTCGATTCATCGGGCCGAGCTATACCCTTGGCCCTCCGCGCGGAGGGATCGGTGCGCTGGGATTGGAGAGTGTTTCGCCCTCGCACCAGATGCCGTCGACCAAAACTCGTCGCGGGGAGGTGGGGAGGCCGAGTTGATTGTGGGTGAGTCGGGAGACGACGAGCTCGCAGACGGCCCGACCCACTTGGAGGTTGTTCTCATCGATCCCGGAGAGGTGGGAGTCGGGAGGACGATTGAGGGAGACGAGTCCGATGTCTTGAGGAGGAGCGAGTTTCAGTTCGTTGAGCCACTGAATTTCTTCGCCGAGGAGGGTGATCAGGGCATCTGGGCGATGGCGCTCATACCAGGACTGAAACCGGGAGCATTTGGTGTCGTGAATCGTTCCGGTGAAAACTGGAATCTGAAGCGACTTCGGGCGTCTGAAATTGCAGGCAAGGTAAGCCGAAAGCCACGAATTGTCATAGCCGTCACGCGCTTCAATTGAGTGCTCGGGGAGGCAGATTCCGATTCGCTTGTATCCGCGGCGGAGGAGTTCGAGGTAGGCGCGGTTCGTATTGCGCTGGTGGTCGGTTGAGGCGCGGTCGATGGGAAGGTGCGCGAATACGTCACTGACCGTAGCGATAGCATAGCGGTCCCAATGGAGGTCCGGGATGGGGAGACCTTCTTCTCCACCCGAATAGGCAAAAATGATGCCCGCGATTCCCCGTGAGTAGAGAATGCGATCGAGCTCGACACTTTGCTTCTGGTTGGAGGGCACGGGGAAGACCTCGGTGCTGTATCCGTATTCCTGAGCGTGTTCGCAATGGCCTTGGTAGAGTCGCTGGGTCGTGGAGTTTCTTGGAAAGTGCTTTGGGTCGGTTCCCGAGAGAATGGCGATGGTGCTGTGGATCTCCGGTGTGCGACCTTGGCGAATCTGTTCCATGAGGGCGCTGACCTGCGGGTTGGGACGGTAGCCCGCTTTTTGGGCTTCCTGCCAGACGCGCTCCCGAGTCGCGGGAGCAATGGAGGGATGATTGCGTAACGCGCGCGAAACGGTCGTCTGAGAGAGTCCGAGTTGATCGGCAAGTGCGCGCTGGTTGAGCATGGTAGCAGGAATGAATCAGGAAATAGGGCGGAAGAATGTCAATTCCGGATGCATCGTGAGTCATTTGGCCGACGTCGACATCGTTGGGAGCGCTGGCAAAGGTATTCCAGTAGCACAGGCATCCTGCCTGTGGACCGACCCAACTGCTACAGGCATCCTGCCTGTGGATCGATGAAACGAACACAGGCAGGATGCCTATGCTACGAAATGTCGATTTCTTACACGAAAACCAAATGAATCTACGATGATCACGGATACCACCCAACACCCAGCCGACTCCATCGAAAATCTGATCCAATCGATGAGTCTCCGCGAGAAGATCGGCCAGACCGTTCAGCTAGGCCTCAATTCGCGGTTTTGCAACGAAGAGACCTTGGAGCGTCATTTGGAAGAGTTCCCGGTGGGGAGTGTTTTTTGTGGGGGTGAGATCATTACCTCGGCCGAGGGGAAGTCGGCTGCTCTGCGCGAAAAACTGGCGCGGGCCCAGAGGGCCAGTAAGTATCCGCTTTTGGTGGCCGGAGATCTTGAGTCGGGAGCCGGTCAGGCGGTGGCCGACAAGACTCGATTTCCGATGCTTCTCTCTCTGGCCGCGTGCCGGGATGAGAAGATGGCCTATGAGTATGGAAAATACACCGCCCTCGAAGGACGGGAGGCCGGGTTCAACTGGACCTTTGCGCCGGTGGTCGATGTCCAAAAGAATTGGCTCAACCCGATCGTAACCAACCGCGGCTTAGGCGATGATCCTCAGCGGGTCGCGGCTCTGGCTGGAGCGATTATTGAGGGCATGCAGGATCACGGGTTCGCGGCTTGCGCGAAGCACTTCCCGGGGGATGGAGTCGATTTTCGGGACCAGCACTTGATTACTTCGGTGAACTCCCTCACCGAGGAGGAGTGGTGGGAGGTACATGGGGGAGTTTTCCAATCCGTGATCGATCGAGGGGTGCGGACGATCATGCCCGGGCATATCGCTTTGCCTTGGTGTGACTCGTTTCGATCTTCTTCGGGACGACCCAGGCCGGCGACACTGTCGGAACCGATTCTCACCCAATTGCTGCGGGAGCGGATGGGGTTCGAAGGGGTTCTGGTTACGGACGCCCTGATTATGGCCGGGTTTGTGGGGTTTGCCTCGCGGAGTGAAAGACTCCTGCAGGCCTTCGCCGCCGGCAACGACGTCATGCTCTGGCCCGAGAATGACTATTACTCGCTAATGGAACGAGCGATCGAGGAGGGGCGGGTGTCGACAGAAAGACTGGAGGCGAGCGTTCGTCGCATCCTCACTCTTAAGCAGCAACTGGGCTTGTTGGACGCAGCTGACGCGGCAGAACAGTTCGCCCCCATTGAGGAGGATTCAGAGGTGCGTCGACAAGCGGTCGATCTGTCAGCCCGGGTGGCGGACGAAAGCATCACTCTCGTTCGCAATCGCGAGAATTTGCTGCCGTTGAATTCAGACCGCGCACGATCCGTGTTGTTGCACAGCGCGATTCCCGAGCAGGCAGACAGCCGGTATATCGATCTCTTGGCGGAGACATTGGAAGCGCGTGGGCTGGAGGTTACTCGGCACAAGAATGGCAACTGCCTGGATGTTAATAAAATGGAGCAGGAGGGTAAACATTGGGATGCGTACCTCGTTGTCTATTCGCTGCAGATCCATCAGATGAAAAATGCTGTCCGTCCGGTAGGTGAGCTCGGCGAGGTGCAGTGGGCGCAGCAATATGCTGAGACGATGAAGCCGATCACCATTTCTCTGAACACGGCTTACCTGACTTTCGATAACCCGTATCTGGACACTCTCGTCAACGCCTACAGTCCATGTCCGACGGTGATTGACGCGTTGGTGCGCGCTCTCTTCGGAGAACTTCCTTTCGATGGCCAATCGCCCGTAGATCTTGAAACTATTCCGGAACGAACCGGGTTCCTAGGATAGGGCGAGCGAATCAAACCATGCATTATTTTTTTAACGTAAAAACCGACATTTTGACTTGAATGTTTTCCCGAAGGGCTTGCTTGGCCCGCCTTTGCGGGCATCGATTGTTGGGGCAAACTTTGAAGGATGGGATTGGGATGGCTTCGCCATGGTTTTTAGAAAGAAGAGGAGGAATAGAGTCGGAGGCCCATGGCTGGAGCGGATTGAGGCCGGGGACGTAGACTTTTTCCCTCGAACCAGAAATTGGGGATGGAGAGGACCGAGTTTGGGGTGTGTCGACCTTGCGTGTTCCTTTCCAGCCTTGATGCGAGGGTCTCGATCGCCGCGTATCCCATGGCTATATAGTTGGGACGGAGTCCGGAGTCGGGGCCGTTCATGGCGTCGATTCGGCATATCCCTACGTCGTCCGGCACGCATCTGCCTATCTGGTGGAGCCAACGTCCTAAGTGCGGGCCATTCGTTACAATTACATCCGGCTTCTCTCGCCGAAACCAAGGCGCGAGCAGTTCGTTCGACCAAGAGGCCGTCGGACTCTCCAAGGGTTGAAGTTTGTGAAGTTCCTTGTGTTTGTGCTGAAATACCAGATAAGCTGACATCATCGCCCAATGGCGGCGGATTTCGTCGTGCTTCGTAATTGTAAAACCAATGCGATTGTACCCGCGTAATCTGAGTTCTTCAAACATGTGCGCATAGTCATCGGGCACGTCGTGAATGATTTCGGGGAGATTGGGTTCGATCAGCGTTTGGCCGATTTCAACTGCGATGAAGTTCTCCCAATCGATCGACAAACGAAACGGGCCCCGTTTCAGTGCGGGTGTGATCACCAAGCCGCGAATCCCCCGTGCTTTGAGCTGACGGTTGAGAACCATTTGTTGTTTCTTCTCATCCGGATACGGGTGGCGCTCCAGTTGGTAGCCATTGGCCCTTGCGTACTCCGAAGCACCTCGAAATTCCTCTTCTAGCCAAGGGTACTCGCTGTATCTGGGGTTGGGGACGTCCGCCATAAAAGCCAAAGTTTCTCGGAAGATGGCTTTTTCTTTCTGTCGTACGAAAGTAAGTGCGCTCGCGAGTTGCGGGTCGCGCACGTACCCGAGCTGACGAGCCGCTTCGAGCACTCGCTGTTTCGTTTCCGGTTTGATATTCTTCAGACCCCGCAAAGCAATCGAGGCCGTAGCCACGGAAACACCCGCTTCGGCGGCAACCGTTCGCAAATTGACACGCATCTAACTGTTAGAATTCCAACTTCTTGTCGTAGCTCAAGAATAATCCGATAGTTCTCGTCTCGGTTGGATCTACGATTGGTCCTTCTGTAGTTCGTTTACAACTCAACCCTCAAAAGACCCGATACCCATGAAGTCTCTTACGAAATCAATTGTTTCCCTGGGCCTGACCTCAGCGTTTTTCCTGACTCTCCCCACGGCTGCCCAGGCGGCATCCGGCACATTGGTTGATTTTAACTTTACCGAGAGTCCGTTCTCGACTCTTCCCTCGACGCAGGATGCTACTTACACGATCGGCTTCGCCGCCGGTTCAAATTTTGGATCCGGCAACTACAGTGGCAGCGGTAACCTCTACGCTCGCGGAACAGGATCAGGTTCGCTTGCTTATTCTAGTACGGTCGGAGGCTCTGCGGATGTCGTGGATGCAGGAACGGGAAGCTATTTTGACTTTTCGCTGACGCCCGCGGCGGATCAAGAAATGACCCTTACCTCGTTCTCTGTCGATGTGGGAGCGCAACGACTGGGGAATACCTCGGTAGACGACTTCACGATATCGTACTTTATTCGTTCGAGTCAGGACTCATATGTTAGCAATCTTGCTACGGTGAATCGCTATGTGGGTGAGGGTTCTGGGACTACGGGGAATAACTACACCAATCTGAGCGTCGACCTGATTGGCAACAGCGATTTTGAAAATATAGCGTCGCTGGAAGAGGTTACGTTTCGGGTCTATGCGGTGATTTCCACCGGCACCGTAGATTCCAACCAGCTAATGCGAATGGATAATGTATTGATCACCGGTTCGACTTCATCAATTCCGGAGCCGACTTCGGTCGCCTTGGGGCTCGGAATGGTGGCTATGCTTTGGGTCGCTCGTCGCCGTTGCCGCGCCTAGACCCTTTTGACTCAGTTACGGTTTCGTTTTTCGCCATGTCCGTTTCGTTCGTGGGTAGGAGTCCTTACTTTTTGCTCTTGGTCTTCTCTGCTTTCATCCCGGGATTAGTTCCGGAGGCAGTGGCTGGTCCCGAAGAGGCATTGTTCTGGAGCTATGATGAGCCGGGAGCTCTGCCGGAGGACTGGAACGGGATCATTTGCGAGCTGGATGAATCGGAGTCGACACCCGATGGGGGCCCGAGTCTCAAGGTCACTCCTCTTCACGCCTTGGGAGAATTGAGATGGCCGCCCTATTTGGTGTTCTCGACCGATACCCGTTCCCTTCTAGGAGTAGGTGAGGTAGAGATTTCCTGTTGGGCGAAAAGTGATTCGAGCGCCCGGATAAGCATGCGCGTGACGAATGAGAACGCTCGTCCATTCAGCGAGACCCAACGCTTTGACTTGAGAAACGATTGGGAGAAAATCGAGTTCTCGGCTCCGTTGACAGAAACCGTATCCGGGAAATGGGCCTCCGTTCCCCGCTTGATCTTCAGCCAGTATGAACCAGGCGAGAGCGTTTATCTCGGGCCCCTTACGGTCCGGTTTGTGGGGAGCGGATTGCAGGAAGATCCTTCGGAGATGCTGGATCTACCCAAAGGGTGGATCGGGGTGGATATGGATAATCTCTATATTCAGCAGGGTTCAGCGTTGGATTTTACGGAGTTCGGTGGAACCTCTCAAGCAGGTATCCATGGCCGGGTGATCGCAAATTCTTCGGGTGAACTGGCATTCGCGGATCAGCCGAATGCGCCGGTCCGCTTCCTTTCTCTTCAATGGATCCCGAGATTTCCTCCCGGCTTTCGGAACTGGTCAGATGAGCAAATCGAGAGCTTTGCGGCAGCAGTCGCCCGTCAGGGATACAATATGGTGCGTTTCCATTTTCTGGATGACTATCTGAGCGGAAACAATCGGGCTGCCGCGCTGAAATCCGCGTCGCCCGATTCTTTAGCTTTGGCGATGTTAGCCGAAGACGTGCATTGGGATGAAAAGGCGCTTGATCGGACCCATTATCTCATGGCTCAGTTGAAAGAGCACGGCATCTACTGGAATATTGATTTGATGACGACCTATGTCGGTCATGGAAACGATCAATTCATTCTGAATGGTAGTGCTGCCTCGCTAGAGAACGCTCCATTCAACACGAAGGTGCAGATGTACGTCAATCCGATGTTTCGGTCCAATTGGAAGGCGGGAGCGCGCAAGTTGTTGAATGAAGTCAACCCTTACACAGGTTTAGCGCCGAAAGAGGATCCTGCACTCGCGATCGTAATGTGTTTGAATGAGCAGGAGATTCTCCTCCCTCACCGTGAATATGGGTCGGAACTCAACGAACCATGGCATGTATTTTTGACGGAGAAGTACGGAGATTATGAGAATCTGAGAGAGGCTTGGGCGGGAAAATGTGGTTCAATTGAATTGCCGGAATCCGGCCGCATCGACACGGATGTTCCCTCGATCAATCGTACCGCACTCAGCGATACTCAGGCAGGTTTGGATATGGCCCGGTTCGTTGGAGAAATGGAGGTTGAAATGTCTGAGTTTTACCTCTCTTTCCTCAAGGAGTTGGAATACGAAGGCTTGGTCACCAACTGGAATATGCGCACCCGGATCGGATCAGTTCCGGCAAGATCACTCTTTCCGGTGGTCAGCATGAATCAATATCACGCTCATCCGAAATACATCAAAGGAGGTGCAATTGTTTCCCAAGACAGTGCTCTGGCGAGTGGAGGGAACAGTTTTAAAGGCCAGTCGGTCGCCCGGTTCCTGGATCGACCCTTTCTCAATACAGAATTTGGACACCTTTTCTGGAATCGCTATCGTCACGAGCAGGGCATTCTTCATGGCGCAGGGGCAGCCCTTCAGGGGTGGGGGGCGTTGACTCGGCACGGAAATCAGGTCGTCGATGAAGTGGAATCGATGAGTTATTTTAACGCGGGTTACGATCCCATTTCCCGTGCGTCTGAAGTGCAGGCTGCGTTTCTCTTTCGACGGGGGGACGTGCGGAGTTCTCCGCATACCATTGAGATTCCGCTGACCGATGATTACATTTTTCGGGAAGGTCGCGCGTTGCGCGCATTAGATGATGAGCTGGCACGCATGTGGCCGTTGAGTCGGATTGGGATTACTTACGGTGAGCCACGCGTTGAGATTGACCCGGATCTCGTGGTTTTGCCGGGACAGACGGCCGAAATTAAAGGTGACCAAATGTTCTCCGTCGTCGAGGATGCTTCTTCCCGCGAGAGAATTGAGAGAATGGTGGGGGAGCTGCGTGAATTGCAGATCCTTGGGCCCGAAAATCGAACCGATCCAGCGGCTGGAATTTACGAAAGCGATACGGGTGAGGTTTTGGTGCGGACTGGTAATGGCGGCGAAATGATGGTGGAAACAACGCGTTTTCTTGGCGCCGTCATGAAGTTTGATAGGCCCTTGAGTGTGGGACCGATGCAGATTCTGCGATGCACGGAGCCCGCATCTATCTCCTTGATTTCGATTGATTCCGACCGCTCACGAGGACTACCGGATTCGAGGCGGATCCTTCTGGTCTTGGCGACGGATGCCCGCAACTACGGGATGGAGTTCACGGATGCCACTGAGGATACCGCGAGCTCAATGGGAGAACTTCCGGTCCTTTTGCAAACGGCCGAACTCAAAGTTCTCCTGAGCGGAGTCCGGGCGGATCTCGGTTTCAAGCTCTTCGCATTGGGCATGGATGGGAGCCGACGAAGTGAACTCCCTATTTCGGTAGACGCTCAGGGCCGGTTATTGATTGAGCTTGATACTCAGGATCTAGGAGCGATGGGAGGAACTCCCTTCTTCGAAGTGGTCCGTGAAGATTGGGATAAGGAGAACGAATAATATGCATGCTTTCAGAATTATATCGAGGAAGCGTGGTTTTACCCTCATCGAATTGCTTTCTGTAATTGCGGTGATCGGAATATTGGCTGGGATTATTATTCCAGTTGTAGGGCGAGTCCGTGAAAGCGCACGGAAGGCGGATTGTATCAATAATATTCGCCAGATAACGACGGGAATGTCGCTCTATGCCGGGGAGAATGGAAATAAAACTCCACCCCCGAGTATCTCTGGCGATGCTTCGAATCAGAAGAATACCTGGGGTTATATGCTTTGGCCCTATATCTACGGGAGCTATGACAATTACAATGACCGTGCATCTGATGGTCCGCAGAACTGTCTCCAAATGGGGACTCCCGTTTATGAGCCATGCCCGGATAACGTTTTCCGCTGCCCTGCGAACCGAATCGGCGATTACCCCGCATACGGTGGACGCGTACTGCCCTCGAGGCATTCTTATGGATTCAATTTTGGAGTGGGCAGTTCTCCGGTGGGAGGGAGTGCTCGTATGACGCCCGTTAACTTATTCCTCGTAACGGATCCGGCGAAGACCGCGATGACTCTGGAGTGTTCGGCTCCGTTTGCGAATCGTGATGTCTTCCGCATGTTTGGGCTCGCTCCTCATGGGGGAGAACTAAACGTAGCCTTCTACGATGGCCACATCGAATCAATGACTCCCGAGAAAATTCCCAGTAGCAGTAGCGATCCTTTCTGGTCGCTGTGAACTCAGAAAGATGAAGGAAGAGCGAACGAGAGGAATTGCGTCGTGGGGTGGGGGGAAGCTGACTCTCGGTAACGACTGTTTCGAGGAATCGTGGTCTCTCGTTTCGGATGGTTTTCTGCAGCCCACGGCTCTGCGGAGAGTCGATGGTCCTGAATGGTCCGGGAAAGAAGAATCCACCACTTCCTCAGATTCTCTTTGGAAAGCAGAGTTTCGTTGCGAACGCCAGTGTCTTCATCCGTGCGCAATCGAGGCCTTTGTCGTGACGTTGCGGCTTGAATCGCGCGTCGATTCCCGGCATTGGCGTATCTTTCGGTTTCAGGTCTATCCGGGTCTCGCGGGTTCAATTCTTGAGGTGTTCGGCCCCGGGGTAGAGGAATCTTTGGAAAAGTATGGGCAGGGAATATCCAGTATGGAAGTCCGCGAGGCGGATGGGGTCGAAATACGACCCAATGGACGATTGGATGTAAGTCTGCCGGATGAAATTCTGCCCCCTTTGGTCTTGAAGCAGAGGCATTGCACTCTGCGCCAGATCGAGTTCGTCGATCAGACCGATCACCATGCCGATTTCGTTTGTGAGCGAGAGTGGATGATGCATCCTTCCGAGAAAGCACTTCCGTTGCGCACGAATGTAATTTGCTTGGAACAGAACAGGGCGGAAAATGCAGGAGAGGGGATCCTCTGGGTTTTACTCGCTCCCTTGCGTCATGTGAGGGAGCCGTGGAGTCCTCCCTATGATTTTCTGATTTCTTTCGAGGTGGAAAGTCTAAAGGTCCGGGCGTTGGGGCTCGGTTATCCTATGGCGCGTCTGACCTATCGAGGAGGAAGGGTCGGGGCAGCATTTGAGTTGCAGAAACTCCAGCGGGTTTTGCACGAGTGGGACCCATCCCGTGACGGCCTGATCGTGTCCAACACGTGGGGAGACCGTGCGGCAGCGTCCCATTTGAATGAAGCGTTTCTTCGGCGCGAGATCGAAGCTGCTCGAGCCCTTGGAGTCGAAGTTGTTCAGATTGACGATGGCTGGCAGAAAGGGGAAACCGTCAATACGGTCAAGGATCCTCAAGCGGGAGTTTGGAACGGTTTCTGGGCAGCAGATCCCGATTTTTGGAAGCCCCATCCGGAACGTTTCCCGGATGGGTTGCGACCTGTCGTGGATGCTGCTGAGGCAGCGGAATTGGAATTGGGTCTTTGGTTCGCACCAGACTCCAGTTCAGATTTCCAGAATTGGGAGAAAGATGCAGAAGTCTTGTTGGCACTTTGGCGGGAGCTGGGAGTTCGTCATTTTAAACTGGATGCAGTTAAACTCAGAAGCCGTCTGGCTGAGCAGCGGTTTCACCAGCTGTGCGATTATGTCCTGGCCTGTAGTCAGGGAAAGGTCCTCTTCGACTTTGATGCCACGGCGGAAAGGCGCCCTACCTACTGGGGTCGTTTGTCCGGCGGCCCCATGTTTCTGGAAAATCGGTATACGGATTTTGGGAATTATTATCCTCACCAAACGCTAAGGGCTCTCTGGGACCTTACCCGCTATGGGTTTCTCCCGTCACGACTGCGACTTGAGTTTCTAAATTCGGACCGGAATGAAGATCGGTATCCGAGTGACGATCCGTTGGCTCCCAAGCATTGGCCGGCTTCGTATCAGCTGGCGACCGTTTTGCCCACCTCGCCCTTGGCTTGGTTTGAAATGAGTGAAATCACGGCGGCAAGGCGAGATGAATGGGGACAGCTATTGGCTTGTTGGAAACCGCATAGGATTGCTTTTCAGCGGGGAGAGATCCTGGCCATTGGGGAGCGCCCCAATGGATTCAGCTGGTGCGGATTTTTGTCCTATGACCTGAAATCGGAGGGGGCTCCGCTTTATGCCTTTGTTTTTCGGGAGCTGGCCCAAAATGAGGAGTTCGAATTTGATTTGCCCTCTGTATGGCGGTTGGCCCCGCGTGCATTGGGGGCTGTTGAGCAGATCGCGGGCAACGCCCAGGTGAGCGTTTCGTCGGCAGAGAGAATCAGGATCAAACTGCCGGAGCAGCGGGATTTCTCGATCCTTCGATGGTCGATCGAAAAACGGAAGGAATTGTATGAATGAGTTGGAGAGGAAAATGGAGATCCAGAAAGACGGGAGTTTTGGGGCGGTTTCGATAGGGGTCAATTACTGGGCTTCACACGCTGGCATCTTCATGTGGCAAAAATGGCGCCCTGATGTGGTCGAAGCGGATTTTGCCAATCTGGCGGAGCAGGGAATGGAAGTGCTTCGTGTGTTCCCATTGTGGCCGGATTTTCAACCAGTCAACAATCTGAGGAAATGGCATGCGACTCACGTTGAATATCGCAATGGAGAGGAGCTTCTCCAGAGGCCTGACGGTTTGGCCGAGGAAATGCTCGAAAGGTTTTCCTTTGTTGCGAACTGCGCAGCAAAACATGGGTTGAAACTCGTGGTCGGGCTCATAACCGGCTGGATGAGTGGCCGCCTTTTCGTTCCTCCCGCATTGGAAGGCTTGAATCCGATTACGGATCCCGAGGTGGTGAAGTGGCAACTACGGTTTGTTCACGGTATTGTTGATCGCTTCCGGTCAGAATCATCCATAGTCGCCTGGGATCTGGGGAATGAGTGCAACTGCATGGGAAAGGTGACGAGCGAGGAAGAATCTTGGGCGTGGACGGCATCGATCGCCAATGCCATCCGGGCCGTCGATCCATCGCGGCCGATCATTTCGGGAATGCACTCGTTGAAAGCGGACCCGAAGATGCCATGGTCGATTCGTGCACAAGGGGAACTGACCGATGTACTCACCGTGCACCCATATCCCCTCTTTACTCCACATTGTTTACGGGAACCCTTGAATACTATGAGACCATTGCTGCATATCGCAGCAGAGAGTTGTTTTTACTCCGATCTTTCGGGGAGCCCGGTGATTGTCGAGGAATTCGGGACTTTGGGGCCGACGGTCTGCGATTCGAAGGTGGCTGCCCAACTGGCCCGGGTGAGCGTGTACGATTGCTGGGCCCATGGTGTTGGCTCAGCGCTTTGGTGGTGTGCTTATGATCAGAACGAGTTGGAAGAGGCTCCTTACGATTGGTTATCCATCGAAAGAGAGCTGGGCTTGTTTAAGCCGAACCGGGAACCCAAGCCGGAAGCACTCGCCCTGGCCTCGGCCAGGCAGGAAATTCGGGATGCGAGTTCTGGAATAGAACGGCTTCCGTCCCGGAAGGTTGAGGCGGTCTGCCTTTTGACACCGGGACAGGATCAATGGGGGGCGGGTTTTTCGGCGTTTGTTTTGGCCAAGCAAGCTGGCTTTGATCTCCGATTTCACTACAGCGACCAGCCGCTGCCGGATGCTCCTCTATACATCCTGCCATCGGTCCACAACAAAGCTCCACTATCCCGACATCGTGAGCGTGAACTCTGGGAAAAGATCGAATCCGGTGCCGTTTTGTATCATTCGGTGGCTCTTATCGGGCTCGCGGAGACCAATCAACGGGCAGGATTCGATTTGATCCGTCATTCTGAACGCGCAAACACGTGTTCTTTTTCCTATGGGGGGCAATCGTTCACAGTCGATAGTCCGATGCGCTTTGATTTAAATTTGCATTCTGGAACAGAGATCCTTGCCTCAGAGGAGGACGGAAGTCCCATCTTTCTTCGCTGCCCGCAGGGTGAAGGTGAGGTCTATACTCTCCTGTTTCCTTTAGAGACTTTTCTGGCCAATTCGGCAGAGGTATTTCTGCCAGGGAGGGAACCGGATTATTGGAAACTCTATCGAAAGTTTTCCCAACGTTTCATTGATCGGAGAGTGATCCGAAAGGAGTCGCCATGGATTGGCGTGACGGAACACTTTCTGAAGAACGGAGATCTACTCGCGATTTTGACGAATTATTCTTCCGATCCGGTGCAAACCTCCTTGCAGATAGCCCCCGGTTGGGAACGAGATTTGAGTGACGGAATCGACGTGGAGTTTGATCCTTGCTCCAGTCAGCTTTGGCGTCTCAAACAGGAGACTTCGAAGGTGGGAGAAGACTGCGGTGCTTTTGAACCGGGTGTAGCGAGAGCTGGATGAAGGGGCGCCCTGCGTTCCATGCTCATGCCTATGGTCGGGCGAGAGCAGGGCAAGCGGAAGAAGGTTCGTAGCTTCTAGATTGAGGGGGAAACTAGTTGGTCAGTCCGAGCACCTTGCGGATCCACTGCATATTCACAGCAGTAGTTTTCTCGACATACTCCATCGCCTGTCTGGCGGATTGCCGAGCGGATTCGGGGTCTTGGTCGATCTTGGATAAGGTGTCGAGCACTCGGTCGGGTTGAACCTCCTCAATGTCTAATAACCAAGGGTGAAGCCCGATATCGGCAAACATCTCTGCTTTCTGGCCATGTTTGGGAGTGTAGTAGTGAATAGATGGCGTATGAGCTCCGATTCCCAGAATACAGGAATGGGGTTCCATGGCTACCATTGCGCGTGCTTTCGCGTAGATTGACGCGGCTGTGTCTAAGTCCCAGAAGGTCTCGGGGCCAACGACGTGGGACTGGATTGCATGTGGAAGCGGGTCAAAAAGGTAGGTGCGAGCCATCTCCACTTCTTTCTCCACTTCGGGCGCGAGAAGAACGGGTCTTCCTGTATTCAGGACCCATCCGATGATCACTGCACGGAGTTGATCGGCCCATCGATCGTTCTCGGCAATAAGTTCGGCAGAAAGGTGGGCAGGATTCAGGATGTTCTCGGCTTTGCCTTTGTTTGGGCTATTGGTCCGGAGCGTGACGGTCAGGTATTCTCCAGCCTTGAGGTGGAGTTTCTGGAGTAATTCGTTTGCACCCTCTTCGTTGCGTAGGTCCGTTCCGAAACAACCATCGGGACCAAATGCCAGTCGTCTTGGTTTCACCTCGCAGGATCGCAGGAATTGGAGGGAAAGTGTGTCACGGCAATAGATGAAGCTGGCATGGTTGAACAGTTCAACCACTTCTGTTTTCTGATCGTTGGGAAAACCATCAAAGGACTGTCCGTAGAGACCAAAGGGTTTCCTAGCCTCGATACACATTTGCATAAGCCTGAGGTCTGGCTGAAAAAAACGGTTGTACAGCATCCCGGAGTTCTGAATGACCAGGTCTGCTTTTTCGAATGCAGAGACATGTTCCTTCATCGGCCTATAGTCTTTCCCTTCTCGGGGGATGAAGGTGATTCGGGGGAATCTTTGTCTCAGCATGGCGAGGACGCTCTCTGACCAATCATGCAGTAGAACGCTGACTGAGGCCTCAGGGATATGTTGCTCGATGAAGCGGAGCGTCCCAGGGGTGTGACCCACGTCCCCGATATTTGTGGTTTGCCAGCCGGAATGAAGAAGAACGTGTTTCACTGAAGTGTTGTTTCCTTTGTGAGAAAAAGATCTGGATTTTTCGGCAGCCTATCCTGCCGCTGCAATCCGCCTAATGATTGAGTCGCCTTAATGAATCGTTCCCGTCAGAACGATGTCATCCACTCGGGCGACCTGCAACCAGTTCGGTTCCGAAGTGGTGAGATAGATGTAGATACGGAATTGAACCTCTTTTGAAATATTCTCAAAGCTGGGGTCGGACCGGAGATCAACTTCGATCTCCTCCCAGTGCGTATTCGAAGCGCTACTAGCCGCTCCTAGATAAATTCTTCCCGCTCCCAGTGTGTTCTGGTAATCATCGACGCTGGAGCGAATAAAAAACTGAGTGGTAAAGGATTCGGTGCGCTTCTCATTCTGTGCTAATCGTTGGCTGCCAATGCGCACTCGAAGCTCATCGAGAGATATTCTTTGATCCTCTTTCGGCGCGAGGGAAAACTCGATGAAACTAGCGGTTTCGATTACTCTATCTTCATCTTCCGGAAGATTTTTACTCGATTTTCCGAGGGCCAGAATCGGCTCACCGCTTAGTTGCATGGCCCGGGCGAATAGGGTGCCGGAGCTTTGACTCCAGCCCGCATCGGCTCCCGCACTCACGAGACTAGGGCCATAGTTCAACTTAAGGGTCAAATCTTGGTTGGAGGTGCTTGAGGAGGACTGGAAAGGGTCGCTTTGAAAATCGATCTGAGCGATCTCGACCGATTGAGCAGCCAATGGAACCGAGAGTAAAAAGGGAAGAGCTACCGGAATCAGGAAATGGGAGAGCTTCATTGGTTTTCTTTCAATTTGGAGGGTCTGTTTGGCGTAGAAACCACTCTACGCGATGGTTGTGATCTTGCTTCGCATCCCGGGAGTCTCAAGATTTGGGTTTTCTAACAGTTAGATATTGCGGCGGAATACGTTTCCCGATAAACAACGATGGAAAAGCTATTGGGATCGACGCGGCCTTTGGAGTAACTGCGCCCGACGGCAGGGCGCTGAAGCAACCCTGCTACTTTTTAATCCTATGAAAGAAAACTCCTCGAAAAAAGTTTGGTTCATCACCGGCAGCCAGCACCTCTACGGGCCGGAAACCCTGAAACAAGTTGCCGCGAACGCCGAGACCATTGCCAAGGCTTTGAACGCCGACGATTCCATTCCGGTGGAAGTAGTCTTCAAGCCGATCGTGACGACGCCGGATGAGATTCGGTCGACCTGCGTGGCGGCGAGCAGCGAAGAGGATTGCATCGGGCTGATCACTTGGATGCATACCTTTTCTCCGGCCAAGATGTGGATCAGCGGTCTCAACGTGCTGACCAAGCCGATCTGTCACCTCCACACCCAGTTCAACCGGGATATTCTCTGGGACGGGATCGACATGGAATTCATGAACCTGAGCCAGTCGGCCCACGGCGGGCGGGAGTATGGCCATATGCTGACGCGCATACGGATTCCGCGCAAGGTGGTCGTCGGACACTGGGAGGAATCCTCCGTGCGGGCCCAAGTAGCCAGCTGGGCGGGAGTCGCCCTGGGCTGGGATGAGGTGCGTCACCTCAAGGTGGTCCGCTTCGGAGACAACATGCACTACGTCTCCGTCACCGATGGCGACAAGGTCGAGGCCGAGCGGGTTTTTGGATTCGAGGTCAATACCCATGGGATCGGCGACCTGGTGGCCGTGATCAAGGAAGCCAGCAATAAAGAAGTGGCCGCCGTCTGCGAAGAGTATGCAGACTTGTACGAACTAACACCCGAGTTGGCGAAAGGCGGCGACCGACACGACTCCCTTCGCGAAGCGGCCCGGATCGAGATCGGATTGCGACGGTTTCTTGTCGAGGGGGGTTACGGGGCTCTCTCCGGAGCGTGAACGGAGGACCGGTTTTCCTCGCGATCCAGGTGGATTACTATGCCAAGATGTGGGTCAATGGGGACCTTGTCGCGGACATTGACGGGGGGCATGGGAGTCCGAAAGGATATATTTACGTCCCCGTAACGTTGGAGCCGGGCGAGAATCAGGTTTTTGTGAAGGTGGCTGCGGGAAGCAAAGGACACAAGTTTGCGCTGGCAGTCTCGGAGGTGGATTCCTCGGTCGGAACTTCGGGGTTTATGAGTGATCTCAATGAAGGGAAATAGAAGCTGGAGGATTGGAGCGTCGACTACACTGCGTTCACGCTGGATTGGAAGAGCCTGAGTTTCAATACAGTCCTGACTTGTTGATGGATCAACTCAAGAGCCGCCGCCCATAGCGGCATGGTCCGCTTACGCGCTCAAGCGGGTGTTGGACATTTGGTAGTTCAACGAAAGATGGGTCTTTGAATCTTGCGATTCGTCAGTGGTCCCGGTTGAGGTCAGACCGGATTCCTTGGCTTTCTGGTGCTCAAAAGTAGCCGCCGCGGTCGTGGATCTCTTCGGCGGTGAGGCCTGCGGCAACCCATTCCTTGATCTCGCCTTCGTTCCGTTCGATCTGTTCGGCGCGCTCCAGGACGGCGACGGCGATCTTGCGCGGGATGACGAGGGCACCGTCGATATCGGCGAGCAGGATGTCGCCGGGCTTGATGATGACTTCACCGACGAAGATCGGCACTTGGTAGTTGACGATCTTGGTGTGGGAGAGGGCCCCGTTGCTCGTGCGGTAACGGTACCAGATCGGGAACTTCTGACTGAGGATGTCCTTGGTGTCACGGATGCCGCCGTCTACGATGGCGCCGCGGCAGCCGCGCTTCATGGAGGCTTGGGTCATGACGCCTCCCCAGTGCGAGGCGTGGTCGTCTCCGTTGGCATTCCAAATGACGACGTGGCCGGGGCGCAATTCGTCGAGCATTTCGACGCGCACTTCCATTTCGCCGCCCATGGTGGGGTCCTTCACTGCTTTGACGGTGAAGGCTTCTCCGCAAACAACCATCTCGTCGCGCAGGGGCATGATGCTTGTCGGTAGGCCCTGATTGGGGAGGCACATTTCTCTGAGGACGTCGTTGACTGCACCTGTATACAGTTTTTCGAAGCGCTTGCAGAGTTCTTCTAGAGGGATACTCAGTTCAATGTTCTCCACCGTGTCGCGGATTTCCTTGAGTTTATCGACATGCATTTGCTTGCTCATAATAATTGTTGATTGGGTTGTGTGTATCGAAAAGTTAGTTAGAGACTCATGCCGCCATCGACGAAGATGTTTTGTCCTGTGATGTATGCACCGGCGTCACTGCAGAGGAGCAGGGCGGTGGCGGCGCAGTCTTCGGGCTTCCCGATTTTAGCGACGGGAATCCAGCTGAGGACTCGATCGAGATAATCCTTATCGGCCAGTCGGTCGAGGTTCCGATCGGTGCCGATCACGCCTGGTGCAAGGTTATTGATGGTTATGCCCGACGGTCCGAGTTGCTTGGCCAGGTTTTGCGCCATGCTGGTCTGGGCGCACTTGGTGGCGGCGTAGACCAGCATGTCGGGGTGCGGTTTACTTTCCTGCACGCTGCCTACGGTGAGGATCCGTCCCCATCCGCGTTCCTGCATGGCGGGGACCGACATCTGGATCAGCTCGTAGCTGCAGCGGAAGTTGACCTGGACCTGAAGTTCGAAGTCCTCGCGAGTGCCCTCTAGCCACGGCTTGGGCAGTTGGACCGAGGCATTCGTGACGAGAATGTCGAGTTTGCCAAGGGATGCGCCGACCTGTTCGAGAAGATACTTTGCCGCATCATGCTCGGCGAGGTTCTTGAGAATGACGGCACATCGGACGCCTTTGGCAAGGATTTCGTCGCGCACCTGTTGGACACGCTCGCCGTCAGAAGTGCCATGGAGCGCGATATCCGCGCCGGCCTCGGCCAATGCCAAGGCGATCGAGCGGCCGATACCGCGCGACGAACCGGTGACGAGCGCGGTGCGCCCGGTTAGATTAAGGAGTGCGGGAAGATTCATGACAGGGTCGTGTTTCAGAGTAATGGTTCGTTGCCGATCGGGTGCGCCGCCGGACGCTTTCGATGATGGAAAAGGGAAGCCCGCTCGTCGCTCATTTTCTTGGAGTGGTGCTCGTATTTTAGGATTCTATTTCGATCGAACCGATGGTCGCATGCACTAGCTCCATTGGCGATCGTTGGCCCACTCTTTATCCCACTCGTCTGTTGGGGCCCATGCGTCCGGGAAATCCGGGTGCAGCTTTTCGGCAATCAGTTCTTCGTTCAGCGCTTCAATGCCGAGGCCGGGTGTGTTCGGCACATCGATGTAGCCGTTGTCGACCAGAGGCTTCGGCAGGCCGATTGCAATATCTTCCCACCAGGGGATATCGACGGAGTGTACTTCCAATGCCATAAAGTTGCGCGTGGCTGCGGCGACGTGAACGGCCGCCATACAAGCAATGGGACTTTCAGCCATGTGGATCGCCATGGAGACGCCGTAGTCCTCCGCTATGTCGCCGATCTTCTTGGTTTCCAGAATACCCCCCGTGGAGAGCACATCCGGATGAGCCACCGCCAGATTGCCGGACTCGAATAGTGGGATGAAGTTCTCTTTTAGGTAAATGTCCTCACCGGTTCCGATGGGAACCGTTGTCGCGTTTCCGAGACGGGTGTATTGCTCGGTCATTTGCCAGGGAATGGGATCTTCCATCCACGCCAGGTTGAATTTTTCCAGGCGCTTGGCCAACTTAATGCAGTCCTCGAGCGGAATGTGTCCAAGGTGATCGATTGCCAGTGGAATCTCATAGCCAATTTCGGCGCGCACATCGGCCATGTATTGTTCCAGATAGTCGAGACCTTTTTCGGTTAGATGGATCCCGGTGAAAGGGTGGGCGGTATTGAAGAGGTCATAGGCTTCTCCCCGCATCGCGCGTGGATCGATGGAGCCGCCCGGTGTGCTGAAGACCGTCTTCTTGTATTCTTTCATCTTCTCCAGAAAGCCGAGCGGCGCGCTCAAACAACCCGGTTGATCGATCAGCAGTTCCAATCCCAGATCCATCTTGAGGTAAGTGAAGCCCTGAGCCATTCGTGCTTTCAACGCCTTGCCCATATCACGTCCGCCACCTTCCGAGTCGGTATCGCAGTAGATGCGGATCTGGTCGCGGAATTTTCCGCCTAATAATTGCCAGACGGGGACGCCCCAAGCCTTGCCGGCCAAATCCCAGCAGGCCACCTCGATGCCGCTCACGCCACCACCTTGACGTGAGTGTCCACCGAATTGTTTGATGCGCCGAAAGATCTTTTCCACGTTGCATGGGTTCTCGCCGATGATCCGACTCTTGAGCATCGCCGCATAGGTTCGACTGGAGGCATCGCGGACCTCACCGAATCCAACGAGACCCTGGTTCGTGTAGAGCTTGATGAGCGTGCAGCGCTTCGGTGCGCCGTCGATGTCGGCAAAGCGCATATCGGTGATCTTTAACGTGGCGGGATCCACTGCGCCATCAGTGTCTCTGGGGTTGGTTTGAGTCATGGTGATTCCTTTTTCTGTTGAGCAGCCTGAGGCTTGAATAAGTTAGGTCAAAATAATATTGATAAAATAAATATCATATATGATAAAAAAGAAATGACGCGTTCGCAAACTATACCTGCCTTGCACAAAGCGGTTTCGATCCTCGAATATCTCGCTGATCGTAACGTCCCGATTCCTGTTAAGGAATTGAGCTTTGCCCTTAACATTCCGCCAGCCTCTTGCTACCGGATGGTCAACACTTTGCTGGAGCACAACTGGCTCTGCGAAGAGCCTTCCGGTGGGCTGCGGATCGCCTTCGGTCTGGCGCACGTGGCCCGGACCTACTCGGGGTTGGAAACACGCCTTCGAGAGTTCGAGCCAACGATGCGCGTGTTCGCGGAAGAGTTGCAAATGTCGGTTAAGGTATCTCTGCGAGAAGGACATTTCGCGACGACGGCTTTACGGGCGGAGCCATCGTCGCCAAACGCGATTACCAGCCCGATCGGATCGCGCATTCATCTCGCGATCGGTTCGGCTGCGGCGGTCTTATTGGCGCAAATGCCCGACCACGAAATCAAGACCGTGCTCGACTCCGCGCCGAAAGAGGCCTGGGCGCGCCAACAGCCGGATGACGTCTGGAAGCGCATCCGCGACTGTCGGGAGCGGGGCGTCTGCTTTGAGCTCGGCCAATACCACCCCTCAGTTTACGCATGTTCTGTGCCTCTGCAGTTGACGGGTACGGATTGGGTGTCGCTCACCGCCGTCGGCTGGCCTGAGCATTTTGCGGGAGCGAGGCAGGTGAAGATTGCCAAGGCCTTGCGTCAGCGGGTGGAGACTCATAACTAGAGGCGGACGCTCTAAATGGATGTCCGTCCCGACCCGCTCGAAAGAAGCCAGTCCTAAGCCGGTCTGCGGAATGACCTCAGATCAACTCAATCAGTGCCCGATCCGTCAGCAGCAATGGCGAATTGCAGATGGGAAGATCTTTGAAGACGCGGACGCCTTCGGCCTCGGGATCGGGATCCATCCAAGTTTCGGCGCAGGTGCGTTTGTCCCAGGAGCAGCTAACTTCGTAGACCTTTTGAGTGATGGGCTCGATGAGCACGGGGTCGTCGAGTTTGAGGCCGTCCTCGATCCAGTAGGTGAGTTCCATTTCGAGAATCTCGGGATCCACCTCAACCGACTCGGGAATCCACCAAGCGAGCACGGGAATATCGCCGCAGACGAAGTTGGCCTGCCAAGTAGCGATCTTGGTGTTTCGAGGATCTTCGGCATCCTCCATGACGCTGATGTGCGAGGAGGTGCGACCGAGGGCGGGCTCCATCGGGTCCGCGAGGAGGGTCGCTAGTGTTTGCAGGGCGTAGTAGGCCGGTTTGGGCGAGCCGTCCTCGAGACGAACCAGCCCGTAGTGGAAGGTTTCCTTGAAGGATGCATAGTGGGCGAAGTCCGCCATGTGGAAGTAGCTGCACATCTTGGTGTCGTTGTGCAGTTCGAGGAGGAAGCGGCGTAGGAGCATGCGCGCTTGGATGTCCTCGCTGAATTTCATCTTTGAGAGAGCGCCGACACCAACCGCCTTGGGCGGTACGTAGGACTGGAAGCCGGATTCGCCCTGCCAGTAGACCAGATCCGGGTTGTATTTTTTGCAGATGTGCTGGAAGGCGGGAAATTCTTGGGTCGAATGTCGCTCGGGCACGGATTTGTAGCCGTGGTAGGTGACGATGTCGATGAGGTCACCCATGCCGGCTTTCATGCAGTCCTCCAGAAACTTGATGCTCCAAGGCGTCATTCCCCAGGCGATGGCACCCCCGATCAATTTGGCTTCGGGTTGGATCTTGCGAAGGGGTTCGGCGCTGAGGCGGACGAGATCGACGTAGTCGGCTGCTTTGGGGCCACGTTTCCAGAAGGAGGTGAGGTCCGGCTCATTCCAGACTTCGTAGTGGTCGATGCGGTCCTTGAAGTGTTCGACCACGGCGGCGACATAGTTTTGCCAGGCCTCGCGTTCGGCTTCGGTCTCGATGGGAGGATAGCCGACTCCGGTGTCGCCAGCTCCTTCCGTGTAGAGTTGATTGCCGTAGCTGAGACTCAGCCACGGGGTGACACCTTTCTCAATCAGGGTATCGACCACTTCATCAAGCCAGGCGAAGTCATAGACGCCGACTTCCTTTTCGGTCTTGGTCCAGCCGGTCTGCACGCGGGCCCATTTGACGCCG
The DNA here is from genome assembly GCF_014230055.1 of Puniceicoccus vermicola. Taxonomy (NCBI): domain Bacteria; kingdom Pseudomonadati; phylum Verrucomicrobiota; class Opitutia; order Puniceicoccales; family Puniceicoccaceae; genus Puniceicoccus; species Puniceicoccus vermicola. The sequence continues at coordinate 142,387 of NZ_JACHVA010000101.1, forward strand.
AGTTCGCTGAGAACCGGCCAGGCTTGGTGGGGTTCCCACATGTCGCGGTCCAAGGTCTCGAATCCCACGCCGAGACGCGAGGAAGTGATCTCCGTGCTCTTCTTGGGCTTCACTCTGCCGAGTTTTTTCAGTCCGAAATAGGTGGGGGAGGCGGTTGTTGTCATTGGAAATGAACTCCGCTAAGTCGCTGATCAAAGTCAAACCACAATCTATCGAACTGTTCGAAGCCGTGTTGCTTGTGAAACGGTCCGGATTTGTGGAAGTTTACGATATGTTTGTTACTTCCAAATTTTCATTTCTAACACTTCTGTTTGTGTTGATCGGCACGTTTTGTATGGCTGAAGATTCGTCGGCTTGGCGGGATTTAAAAGAGTCGAGTGTCCGAAACGGACTACCGAATGTGGCTGCCAAGCTTGCGGCGGGAGAACCGGTCAAGATCGCTTATCTTGGCGGTAGTATCACGTCCCAGCAGGGCTGGCGTATCTACAGTGAGGCATGGTTCGAGGAGCGCTATCCAGACTCGGAAATCACGGGGATCAATGCTGCGATCGGCGGCACAGGATCGACCTTGGGAGTGTTTCGGCTGGAACGGGATGTCCTCCAGCATGAGCCGGATTTGCTTTTCGTCGAGTTCGCTGTCAACGACCGTGCCGGATTGGAATACCAGTTGGCGATGGAAGGGATTGTCCGGAAGACTTGGAAGCGTTTTCCGGATACTGATATTTGTTTTGTCTATACCATTACAAACCACGAGATTGAGCATTTGAGGACTGGGAAGATGAAGCGCACTTCCAGTAACATGGAAGCCATTGCCGACTACTATGGGATTCCGACCGTGCACATGGGAGTCGAGATCGTGGAGATGGAGAAAGCCGGACGGCTCGTGATGAAAGAACCGGAGGCCAATATGGAAGCAGTGTCCGGGGATGATTTGAATCAATCTTCAGAGCTGCCGGCTTCGGCCGGTCGCCCCGTCGTGTTTTCCAAAGACGGCGTGCATCCCTACGTGGATACCGGGCACAGGCTCTACATGGATGCGCTTGCGCGATCCTTGCCGCAGGCTTTGGCGGTTGGAGAAGCCTTTCCGCATCGGTTGTCTGATCCGATGTTTGAAAACAATTGGGAGCAGGCCACCATAGTGAAGATTTCCGAACTGGGGCCGGATTCACTGGAGGGGGCATGGCAGCAGTTGAAAGCACCGGAAGATCCCTTGGCCAAGCGGTTTCTGATGCGTATGCCGGAGCTATGGCGCGCCGAACCCGGATCCACATTGTCCTTTCAATTCAAGGGCACACGAGTGGCTGTTTACGATCTGCTCGGTCCCGGTTGCGGTATGATCCGAGTGACGGTCGATGGCAAATCACGCATGTTGAAGCGTATGGATGGGTATTGCCACTACTACAGGCTAGGGACAGTGGAGCTGGCGGGCAACTTGGAAGACACTGTGCATGACGTTGTGGTCGAAGTGTCAACCGAGACGTTTGACAAGCGCTCAGTGTTGTTCGAGCGAGTCCGCAATAAATTCGACGAATCGCCCGAGAGATTCGAAGCGATGGATTGGTACCCCGGAGCTGTTTTTTTGCTCGGAGAGCTGGTGCACTGAGGCTCGACCAAACGATTATTGAACTGTGCGATCGTCTCCAACTTGTTTGTCTCCTTAGCTCTGAGAGGGACCGGCATCTATTCTGTAAAACCCTAAAAAATGACATATCATAAAAAAATCCAAATGACTGCCTCGTTAAGAATCGCGGTGTCTTGTCTGACCTTGATTGGCGCATCGGGTCCTTGTGGAGCCGAGGTGGCAGAGGGGGAGATAGCGTCATGCGGCTTGCCACGCGCCCGGAGTGTCGAGCAACTGCCGGTGGATCGTTTCGATCTATACGTTCCCGGGAAGTTGCCGCCTTATCCATGGGAAGCATTTGGAGACTTGGAGCCGGAGTCCGTTCACTTTTCACTGGAGGCCTCGGGCGAGTCGCCTTTCAAAGGCAATGAAGTCACCGGAAAAGGTTTGCTGATGCAGGTGGATGATCCGGGAACGGGGCAGGGCTGCGGCATTCGCTATCGTTTCGCACCGCCACCGGAGGGTCCGCTTTATCTCGGCTTTGATTTTCGCCTGGGCGTTGAGGGCGATCCGTCGCAAGCACTGGGTTTTGATGTCGAGTTGACCGATTGCGAAGGAAAGGGCGTCATTGTGTCAGTCCATCAGTCGGGGCGGATGCAAATTGGATCGATTGGAGAAGTACTGCGCGATCTGACCACAGTGGATCCGGGGGTGTGGTATCACGTTGCATTGAATTTTCGCGAAGGCGGTGGCCTTGACGTGGCCTTGACGGACGAACGCAAACGCAAGGAGACGGTCGGCGGGGCTTTTGATTTGGGTGTCATCAAGACGGATCGCTTCCAGAGCCTGACTGTTACGAATGCGAATGATGACGATGCTTGGGGCAGCTGGGTGCTGGATAATATCTTGATGGCGGGTAAGGTGGACGCCTCACGCGCGGAATGGTTTCCCTTTGAGCGCGGCAACGTCCGTGAAATGGAAGAGACGAAGGCGAAGAAGGTCTTTGCCTACTACTATGAAATTTATACCTCCGGTTACAATGATGAGGATCCCGGCCTCGGCTACTACACCTTGAAAACGTTCAATCCATCCAAGACGCCCCAGTCGCGAATCGAATCCGGGACGGAGTATCTGGCCCGTCCGCTGCCTCGTGCGCCCATGGAGCCGGGGCTGGATGCGGACGAAGTTTTGATCCGGGCGATGGAGGAAGAAGTGCGTCTGGCGATTCAAATGGGGCTCGACGGCTTCCTGCTGGATTTTTTCGCCTTGCCGGAGGTGTATTCGAATCCCGCCGGGCAACGCATGTATAACAGGCGGTCCTTCGCACTGATGGACGCCGCCAAGAGAGTCGATCCGCAGTTCAAGATCATACCCGCCGTCTATGCCGGCTGGGTCCCTGAAAAAAATCCGGGACCTACTTGGGAATTGCAGGAGCAATGGGCAAACGACTATGGGGATTCGCCGGTGCTCCACCGGATCCTGCAGCATCCTCAGGTCTATCGGCTAGAAGATGGACGGGTCTTGTTCAGCAAGTGGGGGACGGAACTGTATACGCCCGAGTGGTGGGCGCATGCCATGCGGCGTCTGGAATCGCATGGTTTCGAGGTGGCACTGCTCGGACAGTTTAATGGCTTGAGCCGGGAACGTTTGCAGGCATACGCTCCGGTTTCTTATGGTATGTCCGACTGGGGGCCGCGTTCGCCGGTTTCCTACGACTGGCCGGACAAGGTTCGCGATATCACGGAACTGGTGGTAGCGCCCGCTGTTTTCCAGGACGTCCGAACACGCGGTAGCAGTTATTGGGAAGCCTGCAACAGTGGGGCGCTCCGGAATATGTGGGAATCGGCCATCGAAAACGATTCCGACTGGATCTTCATCCATACATGGTCGGACTATTCCGAGCAGGCGCAGGCACCCTCCACCGCATTCGGATATGCCATTTACGACCTGAATGCCTATTATACGAAGTGGTTCAAGTCCGGGCAGGAGCCGGAAGTCGTTCGCGACACGCTGTACTATTTCCATCGGATCAACCATTCCGAGGTGGAGTCCCTCCGGGGGCCGCAGTGGACGTTACGAAAGGATGGTCAGGGCTTTGAAACGCGCAACGAGATCGAGTTGCTTGCTTTCCTTGAGGAACCCGGACAAATCGGCATCCGAATTGGCGAAACGTGGCATACGATGGATGCCGATGCCGGCATGACATCTTTGACTGTTCCTTTTGAGCCGGGACAGGCTTTCACGCCGGAGTTCCGTTTGATGCGTCAGGGGGAAAGTATCGTATCCGAGCTTGGGCGTTACACGGTTCTTCCGGAGATTGAGTACGGCAACATGCTGTATCATGGCGGTGTCATCGTTCCTTGATTTGCTTCGAGCAGACTTTTGACGTGTCTTGGACGGGACAATGCTCACGAAGCTGTGAGCTTCGATCGAATGCTTGGCCCCGGAACCCAATAGGCCATGACGGAGGTTCCGGATTGGTAGGCCGGAATGCCTGATTCCCTTCGGTTTACCTTGCCGATCAGGATGTCCGCGGCATTGATGCCGACTTCCTTTCGTTGCTGATTCATGCCTGCGGCAATTTTACGCGTTTCTTCGTTTAAATCCACAAAGGCGACGCCCATTTTCGCCGGCACATCGAGTCCCATCTCGATGATCCAATCCAGAATGAACTGGTTGATGCATAAACAGGCATCCGGTCGATCACGTTCGATCCACTCCCTGAATTGTTGTTTCCCTTTTATTCGGTTTTTCTCCGGCTCTTCCGGCAAGTAGAGTATGGAGGGCCATTCGGGGTGGCGCAACTTATGCACCAGATAGCCCCCCGTGAGTTGATGCTGCATGATGGCATCCACCCAGTAGTCGAGAACGATCCCGATTCGCCGGTAACCCGCCTCAAGGATGCTATTGCAGGCTTCCCGCGCCATCTCGAAGTGATTGCTGCTCACGAAGTTCAATGCGGGATTTCTTAATCTGGGGCCGAGGACGACACTTGGAAAGTTTTCCCAAAGTGCTTCACATTCAACCAGTTCGCTGTTGTCGCGAATGTCATAAAAGACAATGCCCTTTATGTTTCTGGCTTTCATGACTCTGTAGATGTGTTCGGCGTTCTGCCTCACGCTGTGCTTCGTCTCATGGAGCCAGAAGTTGTCCACTTGATAGCCCTGTGAATGTGCCCGTTCGGTGAACCCTTGGGTCCATTCTTTCGCCGCCAGATTCAACAGGCTGGGATGAAAGCTGGAGACTTGGATGCAAGCCAATGTCGCTTGGTATTTCTTCGTCTGGGACTTCCTCAATTCCGACATCAGTTGCGATACTATCGGATTGCTTTGGTAGCCCAATTTTTCGGCCATTTTCCGGATGCGCAGACGCAGGGGCTTCTTGACGCGCGGATCATTTCTCAGCGCCAGGCAGACCGTTGATTTTGCAACGCCTGCTTTCTCTGCGATCACAGCTAAAGTGACTTTTTCCATGGTAAGCGGGGCTCGGGGGGGATGCGATCCATCGAACGGTTCGATAACCTTCTCGTTGAGAACACCCGAGATTCAACTAGAGTCAAGTCTGTTCCCTAAGTTGTGCCTGTCGGCATCTATTTACGGGAGTTTTCTGCCTCATCCATTATTCAACCAACCTCAGGATAATCATATGAAAACCACACTGACAAAGTCTCTCGTCGCTTCCCTGGGAATCGCGGTTCTTCCGCAACTCTCATTCGCCGCAGTCCAAGCCGTCACCGCATATACCGACGATGCGTCCATAAGCACCGGAGCAACGGGTAATGGCACCTACGGGAACCTGACTTCGGTGACGATTGGTGGCATCCAGTATACGAACTTAACGGGCTCGACCGCAAATCTTAACATTTCCTCCTCCCAATCGTCCGGCACGCTTCTTGGGCTCTGGATCAATGATGCCCCGACGGAACCACCGCGGTTTGATCCGACTGGGCTGAACCCTGCCAACGCTACAGACCGCCAAAACATGTATGACCAAATCAGTGGCGGTGTCTCCGGTTTGAGTAACTTTGAGGGTGCGGCAAACATCTTGGATGATTCATTCTTCCAGTTCGACCGGACGATCACTGCGGGTGATCGGATCTTTATCTTCGATATGGGGACTGGCGATGACGTTACTTTCGAACTGGTCGACAGCATCGGAAACGCAATCGGCGATTATACAATCACCCTGACAGCAGCAAGTTTTGGAGGTGGGCTTACTTCGTTTGATCGCGTTAGAACCATTCGCGGTGATTTTGTGAATTCGGAAGTTGGTACCGTCACATCCTTTGCGGGGGCGTCTTTTCAGCTTTCCGACTTTAGCGGAACCACCGGCGATTTATCTCAGGCGACCGGGTTGCGTTCCGTCGGGAACAGCAATATTGACCCCTCATTGATCGGTCTTGCCTCCATCCCCGAGCCGAGTGCTTCTGCCATGATTTTCGGAGTGCTCTGTGGGGCTGCGGTCATTTTCATTCGCCGTTCCAAACGCTGAACCCGGAAACCAGCGTGGGGAATGTTTCCTCGGCCAATGTTTACTGGAACTTCATCCCGCTCCAGGGGCGTCAACGTTGGCTGGCTCGATTGGATACTCTACGATTACGGCCTCTCGCCTGACAATAACGGACACCCTCTATGATTTTCAGACGACAGCGTCGTGAGTGCGATTCGGGGTTTGCGCTAGTCGTGGCCTTGAGCTTGATGGCTTTTGTTCTCTTGCTGCTTCTCAGTTTGAGCTCCCTGATATCGGTGGAACGCAAATCGGTCGCCATTACCACCAACGAACTTCAGGCCAGATCGACCGCTCTTTTGGCGATGCAGAATGCGCTTGGAGAGTTGCAGAAGCATGCCGGACGCGACCAGCGAGTGTCGGCCGGTGCTTCGATCTTAGACACAGACCCGGAGACAATGGCTGTCGAGTGGGGCGGGGAGGAATTCGAGGAGGAATATTGGACCGGGATTTGGGATGAGAACGGTCAGCTAAAAACATGGCTGGTTAGCGGTAACGAGGGCTTGTCACCTGCTGATGCCGATTTTGTCAGTCCGGTCGACGAGGTCGTTAATGGCGCATCTTTTTACGATGATGATTCCGTGCAAGCACCACTTGTGCTGATCGAGCAGGGGGCCTATGCATTTTGGGTTGGAGACGAAGGTGTGAAGGCAAAGCTGCCTTTGCTTCAAGGCGCCACTGCATCGACCTCGCCGCTCGCATCCGCCCAGAAAGTCGAAGTCTCCCTGATGACGGATCTGGATTGGCTGGACGGTTCGTCGGTTTCCCCGGGCGAACTCGAGAAAGTCGTCACCACGGAGACCATGAAATTGCTGGGAAGCACTCCGGATCAAGTCGCGAGTTTGGATGCGCACCGCCACGATTTAAGCCACTATGGTTACGGGCTTTTGACTGATCCGGTCGAGGGCGGTCTGAAGAAAGATTTAACATTGGCCCTGTTCGATGGCTCCGATTTACCCTCCGGCCAGATTTTCGAACCAGTTGGCGGTGGAGCCCCTTCGTTGACCGACCCCGGTGGGCCGCTCTGGGGTCAATTGCAGAGCTGGGCACAGGCCGGTTCGAGTGCGGTCAATTCGGATGGCAGTGCAAACGTCCGCCCGGCGACGGATGTGCAGACCGGTATTTTTCCGGTCGTGACGCAGATGCAATTCTATGTCGCGCCCAGATACGTGAAGGATACGGACGCGCAAACACTACGGGTCTATTTGGAGATCTACCCGGCCATCACATTGTGGAATCCCTACGACAGACCTTTGACAGGTAATGATTTCAAAATCGATATTGGGCGGAACTTCTGGGATTACTCAAAAGCATCGCCGGAATATAATCATTACAACAGCACCTTCTATGCATGGAAATTGACACTGTGGGATTCAACCGGGGCATCTGAGGAGTACAACCATCAATCGACACAGAAATTCCCCAGTGCCGGAGCCGTGTATGGAGCTATGCACTTCGACCTCGGCAGTGTGAGGCTCAATCCCGGAGAATCCATGGTTTTCAGTGCTCCTGCGGGGAATGGCAGCATGGATATCCAGACAACCGGATACAGCTATTATCCACTGGCCCCGGGCTTCCGGCCGACGGCTTATTACTCGCTGGAAACCGATGTCGAGCGGCCGTATGATCCGGCCGATCCGGACTCGGAGGACTATGAATTTGTTCTGGCCGCTTGGCGGACCATTACTTTGAGCCTCCGCTTGCGGAATGGGGATGACATACTGCAGCAAGTCTTCTGGCTGGGAGGTGTTCAAGAGGCGACCCCCGCAAGAACGGCTCTACTGGAGTTGGGAAGCACCGATATTTTGGTCAATCCGAAAGGAGTGGTCGGTGTGAAATCGGTGCGTAATTTTACGGATTCGCTTGGTAATGCGGGCGAGGATGAATCGATTCAGTGGCTGGCGCACCAGAATCCAAGGGGTGGCAGCCAGGGGCTTATACCGATTTTCCTCTATAACGAAACGCCTTTGAATATTCAAACCAGCCACATCCTGAACCCGTCATTCTATGCATCCAGTTATCTCAATGGCTACGAGTATGACTTTGGCCTGACTAACATTGGCAATGGCCTGAGTGTCGATTCCGCCACGATTGATGAAACGGTGCTTTTTGAGACACCTCCGGGCCGGGATCGCCTGCATGGGGTCGGGCAATTGATGCATGCACCCTTGTATTACTCCGGAGCGGATGTTTCCCGGGCGGATGCGGCAAACTCGGAAAACAAAAATGACACAGCCAACCGCTTGCGCTGGTGGCGTTTTGACAACAGCATGCCCGCCTATGCCGTCGGCAACAGCGAGGCGGATCCACGTATTCCGCTCGACGCCCTGTTTGTGGATTGGAATAGCGGCCTCTATGATACGGCATGGACTACAACATACGCGATGGTCGAGGGGCGCCACTATGACCATTCTTATCTGCTCAACCGCTCTCTTTGGGATGGCTATTTTTTCTCGGCACTTCCCAATGTCACCAGCCGCACATCCGGAAATTCGCGCGTGGTCGCATTGGATGAGACCCGGACGAGTGTGATGACGGGCGATGAGGCCGCTGCGGAGTTCATGATCGATGGCGCGTTCAACATCAACTCGACCTCGGAGGAAGCCTGGCGTGCTGTTTTGGGAGCCTTCTTTGGCGTGGAGGTCGAGTCGTCGGCGACGGATGCTTCGCCGTTTCTGCGCGTGCATGACAACCCGGGCGATCTTTTTGATGCCGCCAACGATGACTCGGAGGACGAGCCCGCCTACCATGGCTATCGTGCTTTGACCGAAGAGCAGATCGCCAATCTGGCCCGGCAAATTGTCAAACAGGTCAAATGGCGGGCACTGGGACGTGACCGGCCATTTACCTCGATGGCCGACTTTGTGAATCGCGATCCAACCGCTGCCGCACCCTCGGGATTGGGCGACGCCGACGCATTTCGTCTGCGGGGGGCTTTGAGTTCCGCGATCGCGGCTGCGGATCAGATTTCGACCGTGGATGCCGGCGAGCTTGGCATTGCACCAGCGGATGCAGTCATCAATGAAGCCCTCTCGGAATCGGCTTACGAGGCGACGCCGCGCAATGAGCCCGCATTCACCCAAGAAGCACAGGAAGGCTGGCGCACGGAATCCCTTCCGGGCTGGCTGACGCAGGGGGACTTACTGGCTCGGCTGGGTCCTGTTTTGAACGTCCGTTCCGATACGTTTACGATTCGTGCCTATGGGGAAACCCGTGACCCGATTACCGATACACCCACCTCCAAGGCGTGGTGTGAGGCCACCGTGCAGCGTGTGCCGGAGTTTGTCGATGTCGACGCCGACTCGCCCGAGACTCCGCTTGCCAGCTTGAACGGCCCCGCCAACGCCGAATTCGGTCGGCGTTTTGTCCTCGTCGACTTTCGTTGGCTCGCAGAACTCTAGTGCGATTCTATCATAGGCCGATTTAATAATGAATGCCCCCCGTTTTCATCCGATCTGGTTGCTGCTCCTGACGTTCTCAATTCTTTCCGTGGAAGGTTCCCGCGTTCTGCCGTTTCAGGTCTACCTATGGCCCGGGGGGCCGAACCCGAATATGGAGGCAAGGTTGAGGGCGCAGGCGTCTTCGACGGATTACGACTCGATGGTCATGGTCGAGTATGTGCCGCCCACGATTCAATTCAGTCCGACCGGGGGGGAGGAAGTCGAAACGATCCGGGCTGCGGAAAGTCGTCTCTCGCCCGTCTACCGCTATGAGGGAGAAGGGCCGTTGTTTTTCTTTCGGGAGATCCAATCGGGCGAAGAAGTGGTTCGCCGTGTTCCTTTGGGATCGGTTGTCGTTCCGGAGACGATCGAAAGAGCGCTGCTCTTGTTCATGCCCAACCCGACGAGTCCCGATACTTTCAGGATCTATCCGATCGACAACTCCCTCTCGAAAACCAAACCGGGAGAAGCCTGTCTCCACAACGTGACTCAAAGCGAGATCGGCTGCCTATTCAATGAAGAGCAAGTGCTGCTCGGCCCCGGAGAACAGAAAATCGTCTCAATCGGTGCCTCGGAGCGCATTACGATTGTGGTCCGAATCGCCGCCCAGGATGACGATGGAGACTGGAAGCAACGCCATGCCAGACAACTCTCCGTCCAGCCCGACGATAGCTTGACGATTCTAATCTACAACAAACCCGAAAAGGCCAACGCCTTCCGCATCTTGAAATTGGAGAACCCAAAACAGTAGTCGTTGGAGAGGCAGTTCCCGGACAGTGTAGTCACGGTGGTTTCACTGAATATACGGCGATGAGTGACGGGCGTGTTTATTGGGTGGGCACAAAAGGAGCACAGGATTGGCGTTCGATGAGCTGGGTGTTCACCAGGGCGTGCCGGACGATGGAGTCGGGGGTGCGCATGCGCTCTTCGAGCAGATCCACTGCAGCGCGACCGAGTTCTTCTTCGTTGAGTGAAACGCTGGTCAGCGGCGGGGTGGCGTCTTCGCAGTAGGGCGTGTTCATGAATCCGGTCAGGCTCATATCGCGGGGAAGTGAAAGGCCTTGCCGGGACAAAGTGCGCTGGAAGCATAGCGCGTAGGTGTCCGCCGCGCAGACGATGGCGGTCGGACGTTGGTCGTCCATAGCCAGGAAATCGCGGCTCGTGCGTTCAATCAGTTGGTCGTAGCTTTCGCCAGTGGCGGCGTTGCGGCGGGGGACTTTTATCAGCCGGGGATCGGTGGACAGCCCGAACTCGCCCCGCATGCGCTCAAAGCATAGCAGGCGTTCGGTATGGATCGGTGTGGTGCGTGCGCCTTCGTCCTCACTGTAAAAACCGATACGGCGGTGCCCCAGGTCCATGAGGTGTTTCAGGACTTGGGCCATCCCTCCGTAGTTGTCGCACATCACCGAAGGAACCGAGTGGAGGAGGTCGCGATGCATCAGCATGACGGTCGGCAAGCGTTGCGCGACTTCCTGAATCCAGGTGTCGGGGATGCCGCGGTTGACCCGGAGGATGACGGATTTGACCAGATTATCCTCAATCATTGCAGGAAGTACGCCACTCCGGGCGTCTTCCTCGCAGCAGGCGATGACGAGGTGTCCGCCCCGTTCGCGGACTCGCCGTTCCACTCCATGGATCAGGCTCGTCTGAAACGAGGTCGACTGGCGTTTTGAGTAGGTGATCTCGTCCATGAGCATTCCGATAGGCCCCAAGCGCTGCCCGTTCTTGTGGGTAATGCCTGAATTGACGCGAGGCTGATAACCCTTGTCCTGGACAACCCGCATGACGCGTTGGGTGAGGGTCGGGTTAACGTCGGCTTTGCCGTTGAGAACCCGGCTTACGGTGCCCAGTGACACCCCGGCCTGCTGTGCGATGTCACGCATGCGTAGTTGTGGGGATCGACTTTTCTTGTTCATGAACATATTGAAGTCGTCTGTCATCCTGTGTTGCAACTGTTATTTGCTTCCTCGGGTGGATTGTTCATAGTGGGTGTGCTTGACGAATTGGATTTTTATGAACACATTCATGAACAAAATGATTTTTGTATATTCTATGTCTGCCCGCGGTCTCTGCCTTGCTGTGGCAGGGGTCGCATTTTTTATCGCCATGGTTAGTGATTGTTGTGCATCGGAGAGAGAAGTGGGCGCTTCGTCGTCGCAGTCTTACTACGCCAGCCGGATGGATGAACTCAAGCGACGAGCCGAGGCGGATCCTACGCTCCAAGCCAAGATCGATTCCACGCTTGAGTTGGCACGAGCGATCGTCCGGCGGCCAATCGTCGAGCGGGCCAGTTCGCTGGATGAGCTGAAAAACCCGGACGGACGTCGCCTCGGCACGATCGATGGGCGTACTGGGAATCTGGAGGCCGCCGTCCCGGAAAAAGCCGAGATCTTCGCTCTGGCCATGGCGGACACCACGGCAACGGGTATCATCATTGATGAAATGCCTTTGGTCGCCAGTGCCTATCGCCTGACGGGCGATAAGTCATTTCTTGACTACGTCATTGCCCAGATCGATGAATTATGTACCTGGGAGCCTTTGCAACGGCCGGGTTGGACGCTGCTCAAGCCCAGCAGTGTATTGCCCGCTGGCGGTGACGGTGTCTGGCTGGCGACGGGGCAGGGGCTTCTCGCCCTTTGCCAAACGCTCGATGTGTTACCTCCGGATTCTTTGCCGGAGTCCACTCAAGCTGCGGTGCGTGCCTTGCTGGATCGTGAGATCGGCTTCATTGTAAAGGATTGGGCCGACGAACGTCCCTGGTACGTGCGCAAGCAGGCCGTGGGTTCGAATCAATGGGTCGTTCCGGCGTCAGGGCTGGTCGCCGCTAGCGTGGCCGCAGGTAAAGACAGCTATCCGGAAGCCTACCGGCTGGGCATCGACAGCCTGCTCAAGACAAAGAACTCGCTCGGCCCCGATGGTTCGGTTTCCGAAGGTATCGTGTATGCCGCCTATTGGACGGTGCCGTATTACGCCATGGCTGCTATCGCCGCCCGGGACGCGGGCGACACTCGTCTATCCGACGCCGCGTTCTTGAAGAATTTCCCACTCTGGTACGTGCAGTCCTTTCAGCCCGGCGAGAGTATCATCAACTGCTTCGATGGTTACGGCGGCTCCCGCGGGATCTACCACGTTTTCACGCCCCGTCTGGTGCGTGTGAACGCCCTGGTTCCGAACCCTTACATGACTTGGCTCATCCGAAATGAATTCGCCGACTGGATCCAGCCGGGCTTTTTCAGTCTGCTCGCCTGGAGCATCCCGCCCAGTGAGGCCAAAGAGCCCCCGCTCTGGGGGTCTTACGAGCGGGCGCGCTGGGTCGTGTGGCGCAGCAGTTGGACTGACGATGCTTCCGGCGTGTGGGTGCGCGGCGGGGATGTGCGCGACGGTCACTCGCACCATGATCGTGGGCACGTAAATTTTATCCTCCATGGAAAGCCTCTCCTGATTGAAGCGGGCACGCCCGGTTATGACGAACCGCTTAAGCGCGAGAGTTACGATTCGGTGGTCGGACATAATGTGCTTCAAGTCGGCGACGAGATCTATCCGAAAAAAGCCGCCGCACCCACCTCCGTCATCCGACTCGATTCAGATGGAGGCGAGGTGACCGTCGATGCGGGGCAGGGGTATCCCGGGGTGCAAAGTTGGGAGCGAAACATCATCTGGACGGCGGACGAAATCAGCGTGACCGACCGGATCGTCCCGAAAAAGCCCGAGCATGTGAAACTACGTTGGCATTTGGCTTCCGAGGAGTCTCTTTCCATTCAGTCTTCGGGAGGCACCGTCACGACGGCCTCCCTGCCGGCCGGGGAGATCGGTTTCGCAGGTTGGATCGGCAAGCTGCCGGAAGGCTCTGCCTGGACGCCTCCCGACTTCGATGTCGTGCACACTCCGGCTGCCGTGATCACGGTGAAGTCGGACCAGCCGGTGACGGTTTCCCAGGAGAAAAATTACGACCATACGATGAAATTCCGCCAGTGGCGGCACGAGCACACGACCTTGCTTGTGGACTCTGTCGAGCCCGTCGAAGCCATCACTATTTTCAGTCAATTTCGGAGGCCGCCTGTGGCATCCGGATCCTCCACCACCAACCCCATGTCGATGTTTGATTAACAGACGATTATCCACCCTCTGATGAATCCTTTTCCGCCGCAGCATTAGTCTACCTGGCTGACATGACCTTTTCCGGTTACTTTCTCTTCTCCGCGTTGCTGGCAATCGTCTGGCCCGTGTCCGGGGCTGTGACTTTGCGGCAGCAGTACGTGCCCAAGCTTCCCGGCACGCGGCAGCTGCACAGTGACCGGTTGGCCGTGGAGGTGATGGACCCGGAAGCACCGGACCGCTACAACCAAGGCGTGCGCTTTTCGCCGGTGGCGAATATCCTGCGTGTAAGCATGGACGGTCAGGATTTCCTCTATGCCCCGATTGAACACAACCCGATTACTCAGAACGGTGGGCTGGCCATGGAGTTTGACATCAAGGCCGATGAAAATCCGCCGCCCGGATTCCAGGAAGCCTCCTGGGGGGAGGGCTTCCTGAAAGTGGGTGTGGGGATTCTCGCGCGTCACGGCGACGCATATGATTTCTACGCGCAGTACCCACTGCTCGAAGCCGCGAACACGACGGCCGAGTGGGGCGAAGACCGTGCGAGGTTTCATCAAGATAGCGGGGATGTGCGGGGCTATGCCTACTCGCTGGATTCGGAAGTCTTGGTCGTCGGCAACGAAGTTCGCATTCACCATCGTCTGACGAATGCCGGAGAGCGTTCTTTCACGACGATTAACTATGCGCACAATTTCTTCCGCTTCGATGGTCGCGACTGTGGGCCTGGGGACTATGTGGTGGAACCCCATTACGGCTTTTACGCGGTCACCATGAATCCGCCGATGAAACGACAGGGAAATTCCTTGGTCATCGTCGGCGGCTACTTGCCGGAGTTGCCCGTGTCGCGAACCTACGTTTTCCCCTTCGATCCCGGGCGCCCTTCCGACGAGATGGTCGTCCGCCACCCTTCGTCGGGCATGAGCGTGGAGGTGGAGACCTCGCCCAATAGCGGATATTCGGTGATTCATGCCGAACCACTATTTATTAGCCCGGAACAGTTCATCCGGCTGGAACTGGAACCTGGCGAATCCGCCGAGTGGACACGCGTTTACCGCTTTGAATGCGACAGATAAGGAGTATCTCGAATTGCTCGTAGTTCCGAATAAGCTTCAACCCCTGATTCTAATGAGCTCCATGCCCCAAGTTCGTCGCACCCGCAGCCCGCCCTGAACTCTGCCAACCTTATAATATTGAAACAGGGCAAACGAGGAATTTACTATTTGCACACAGACGTCCATATGTAAATATTATATTCATGATTGAAAGACCAGAATGGGTAGGTCGGATCGAAAAGGCTTGGAAAAAGGTGTCGGTGGTCTGGCTGACGGGTGTACGCCGTGTGGGCAAAACGACGCTCACCCGGCACTGGGGAGGTGCACACTATCTGAACTGCGACCTTCCACGAGTCCGGAACCAACTTGCCGACCCTGAGCTGTTTCTTGGGCAAATACCCTCCGGAATCGTGATCTTTGATGAGATTCATCGCACCGCCGATCCCGCCGAAATCCTGAAAATTGCCGCCGATGAGTTTCCGCATTTGAAAGTTCTGGCCACAGGTTCGTCAACCCTTACGGCCAGTCGCAAATTTTCGGATACCCTGACGGGGCGCAAGCGTTCCGTCCATCTCCTGCCGGTCCTCGCATCGGAGATGGATCGGTTCGGCATCCCGGATCTGACCTACCGACTCCAGCGCGGCGGCCTCCCCCCCGCGTTGTTGTCGGACGAGGTCGACCTCGAGTTCTATTCCGAATGGCTCGATTCGTATTTCGCACGCGATATCCAGGAACTCTTCAATGTCGGCAAACGCGGTGGATTTCTCCGGCTCTGCGCACTCGTTCTGCGACAAAGCGGAGGGTTGGCGCAGATAACTTCCTTTGCGAAGCATACAGGCCTCAGCCGACCGACGGTGATGAGTTATCTCGACATCCTTGAGGCGACTCATTTCGCGCGAACGCTCCGCCCGTATCACGCGGGAGGACGAAGGGAACTCCTCGCCCAGCCGAAGATCTATGCCTTTGATACGGGATTCGTGGCTCACCAGCGGGGATGGGAAACTTTGCGACCGGAGGATTGCGGAGGGCTGCTTGAGCATTTGGTCCTCGATGAATTGGCGGCATCCCCGACCCTCCGCGAGGTCCACTTCTGGAGGGATAAGCAGGGGAGGGAAATCGATTTCGTGCTCCCGCTGTCCCCCGGCAACGTCGTCGCGATCGAATGCAAGTGGAGTGAAAGAGCGTTCGACACCCGTAATCTCGACGCTTTTCGGGCCAACTATCCCGATGGCGAGACGATTCTGATGACTGGCGGGAATGAGGCGGGTTTGCTGCGCCGTTTCGGCGACAAGCAGATCCGAGTCTGCGGAATCCGTCATTTCGCTTCTTTGATCGATCAGATCCAAGCCGATTCTCCGTGACCTGCGGTTCGCCGTAATAAGGAATCAAAACTCGATATTTGGAAAAAATCCGGCGATCATCACCGAGCAGTTGTGCGTGATTACCCGGTCTGTATAACTGACGATGTGCTGACCATAAAATTCCCGGAGATTTCGGTGAACCAGGCCATCATTTTTGCGATAGAGATCTTTCAAATCAAACCCGGATCATAGGGGTGTCCTGTTCTCTGATTCGCGATTTTCTCATCATTTTTTCGAAAGCGTGTGGCGTATGATTTCGTTGTAGCTGACGGGTTTGAACGAGATCCAAGTCCATTCCCCATCGCTGCCGATGGGGATGACCAGGCGCTCGATTTCTTTTCTTGCGGAGGTGGCCAACTCGCCGGGTTTTCCTGCGGCCCAGTTGATTCGGACGCAGCCGGTATCTGTCGTGAACACAGCGCCTCCCGGGCTCGCGATCTGAATCCGGGTGCTGTCCATATTGCGATACAGCGGCAGGTTGACATAGCATTCCTGAACCGGTTCGTGAGCTTTGAAGCGGACGCCGATTTTAAGCGGTGATTCCGAATAATCGTATCGCCAAGTGAGGGTGCCTTTCGGCGATTTCACTTCGGAGGTGATGGTATGCACATTGTTTTGCGCGTTGCTCTCCGTCGATGCCCGTTCTTTTCCGGAATGGAAGAAGTCTCCGGATGGAGTGGTCCCGTAGATGGCGGCAAAGGTTAGATCCTCGGGTTTCGTTTGATGTTTCGACGTCGGATCCCCGGACGGAATAACGGAACTGAGGAATGTTCCGGTGCCGGGGGTCCAGAGTGCGGACGGTGCGCCCCCGGTGATACTGTTGTGGTTCTTGACCTTGGTGCCGGCCACGTCACTAAAAACCATACCGTAGATGCCGTTTTGATTCCATGCCAGCAAACCGGGGAGTGCCCAGGTTGCGCCGTCCTCTTCGTAGGGGAGTCGGTCCGGTTCGACGATCTTGGGCTGGGTGTAGCATTTGACAATGCCGGACACCCAGGTGCCACCACCGGCGTCATAGCCATCGGCACCCTTTTCGAGTCCGTTTTCAATGGATTGGCGGATCCAGCCTTCCCGGTTGGCGGCGAATGAAAATGTGCCCGCAATGCCGAGGCCTCGTTCAGGGGCCGGAGTCAGGGCGAAACGAGCCGCGGAGAGTGGAAAATCGGACTTTGTCATCAAGGTGCCGGGGTAGCCCAAGTCTCCAATGTAGGCCGATTTTCGTGCGTTCATATGATTCGGACCGGCAAGACTGCCATCCGGTTGTGGCAGCCAGAAAAAGCTATTGAAGCGGAGGTTGCGTTGGATCGCGTCCTCGATCAGGGCGAGCAGTTCCGGATCGGCGTCCGGGAGTTCGCGGTATTTGTAATAGGAGATGGCGACACAGAAGGAGTTGAGCTTGTCGTAATTGCCGTCGGGGCCGTAATTTTCCAGGTAATAGCCCGTCGGATGGATGCCGAATTTGGAATTCGGACCATAGGTATTGCCATAGTAGGCACGTGCCTGCCGCTCGAAGTATCCCAGGAAGCGCTTTTCGCCAGTCGCCAGATACGTATCCAAGTGCGCGAGCAGCATGTGCGACCATTGGTTGGATTGGTACGCCTGATAGTCGGCGATCTTATCACCCAAGGCAATCAAGCCTTGGCGCCAGACTTCGCGCACCTCCTCATCGAGCAGCGGCTGGAGTTCGAGGAAGGGCTCCGCGAACGAACCTCCGTAAGCAAAGAAAATATGAGTGATGGGATAGACGCTCTTCAGTAGCGACCCCTCCCGCATGAGATCGTCTCCCTGCAGGTTGCTGATGTTTACTAAAGAGCCGAGTGCGGCTCGTTTGGTTAATTCCCGACTGTGGTAGGCCGGATTGAGGGGAGAATCGAAAGTGACGGCTCCGGCGAAGGCAGCGGGATCGAAGTTCGTTGCCCCTCCGATGGGGCGAAAGTCCTCTTCCGAACTTGGCGCTTCGCGAGGAGTATCCCGGGTGCTGCCGAAATTGAGATCCATCGGATCCAAATACCGGTTCTGTTGCTTCACCTTGAAATCGATGGTGTTCAAGGCACCATACTTGCCGAAGCCGAGGACATGATAGGGCAGATTCGTCAAGTCGTCGGGTATCGTTTGGGGAAATTCAAAGGATACATCACGGTCCAAGCCGGATGCGATTTCCGCCGCCAGTTCCCGGGCGCGCGCTTGGAGTGGTCCGGCGACCCATTTGCCCAGGCTCTCGACCATGCCGCCCCTGAGCCTCGCGGCGGCCTCCGGCGAAGGGCAGAGCAGACCGGGGACGCCCTCCACAGTCAAGACCCCGTTGAACTCTTCGGGGAGCGTGAGCTGAAGCACTTCCCCTGTGGGCGTGGGACGGGGGATCAAGCGTCCGGCGCGTCTTGTCGGATCCGATTCCACTTCGGCTAAGGTGTCCCCCCGTAGGTTCAGGATCCGGGCTCCCCGGGTGTTTCCCCGGTCGATTCCCACCATCATCAGGAAGGCCGAAGGAGGTGTCCAAATGAAGGCTTTCCCGGAGACGCCGGGGGTGCTGTCGGTCGTGCCGAGGGACATCTCCCCCCGAACCCCCCAGATCTCCGTTTCGGGGAGACGGAACTCGATCAAATCGTTACTGCGCCCGCCGGAAAAGGAGACACGCCAAATGCCGGGCGCGGCATCCTTTGCGGTGAGTTCCCGCACGCTGATGGAATCCGGCTGATCCGTGAATTCGGCGTAGTCGGCGAGGGAGCCATCCGGTGCGATCAGGCGGGCGAGGGCGATCGGCGTATAGGGCTCGTTTTCCTGGTTGGAGATATTGGTTTGGCGTGCAACGACTACGCGGACCGTCCCGTCCGCATCCGGTTGCAGTTCGGCCAGCATGCCGGCCCCCCGGACGGAGCCGCCGAGCGTATAAATCCGGGCTTGCTGGGCGACGGGATATCTCAGGGAAAGGGATTCAGAAACAAGGGAATCGCCTTTGAGTGTGAAAGTGTTGTCACCGTAGACGGCAGGACCGCCATCTTCCTGCGCATTCAAGTGCGCATAGGGTGAAGAGGTCGCCGCGATGGTGCTAACGCCTAGAATCATTGCGGAACCTAGAAGAGATTGAATCAGGATGTGCATGGTTGTGTTGGGGCAGAGTTATTTGACTGGGGGGCAGGATTGACGTTCGACCAATCGAGTGGGAATGGTCGCATGCCGTGTCGGAGCCGATGGATTGCGCATTCTTCAGTCAAGAAGCTCAAAGGCAACCCTGCCGATTTCCTGAGCGCCGAGTGTGATACTGATCAAGGGCGGATAAGAGTGTTCACAGGCCTGGGTATTCATCACGCCGATGCGGGATGAGGCAATCTCGGTGCTTCGTTTGGGCTTGAGCGTTCCGACGGTGGGGAATTTTGAAAATTCAGGAATAGATGGTTTGGTATTCATTTCAGTGGATAACGACTCTTAGTGTGGAGATGTTGCTGGCGGTGGCACGCTTCGACGATTAACCGACTTCTGCGATGACTTAATAAATATGGGCGTTGACCGGGGATCTTGATTCGGGTGCCGGACAAGCACTAGATTAAGGACCAATCCGAACTGCGGAACCTCCCCATCCCGCGTCCGCGGGATCCCCCCCTCCTACGAGTAGGAGGGGAATTGTATTTTTGATTTAGACTCCTCTCCTGCATGCAGGGGAGGGGGACCAGCGACAGCTGGTGGAGGAGGTCCGACCCAGTCTTATTCTCTGCAACCAAGCCTCGCAACTCGGCCTAATCTACCTGCCATTCGGGTTTATCCTCAGCCCTATTTCTTCGCGTAGAATGAACTGAGGAAGGCAATGATTTGATTTTCGAGTTTCTCATGCAGATCCGGCTCGGCCTTGCCGTTGCGCCAGATGTTGTGTCCGCGTTCTTTACTGCCTTCATAAAGAAACAAGTTCCCGTAGGCTTTTTCGCCAGCGATTTCGCTGTATTGAATATCGCGTAAGATCTTCAGGGTTTCGGTACTTTCAGTGGTCATGGGGCGGAGCTGCGTTTGCGCTTAGGCTGAACATTGTGGAGAGAAGGCCTATGAGGGCCATCTTTTGTCGCTTGATGAGGAATTTTTGTGCCATGTCTTTTGAGTTTGGATGGGGCGGTTGGGAGATCTGAGGATCTCGAAAGGCGCGGTTAGTTGCTGTGCAAGTTTTCTTGAAGCTCTTGGAGATCGATCCAGGCGTGAAGCTTCCCCGGGTCAAAGCTCTGGCTGACTTCCAGATCTTTTTGAGCTCCCTCGGTGTCCCCAAGCGCCCATTTTGCTTTGCCAGTGAGGTATTTAAAATGAGCCGTGCGGGCCTCACTTTCCTGTTCTACGTAGGAGATGAAGAAGGGCGTTGTCCCAAAGAATCCGGCACTTTGCTCCTGCAGGGATTGGTTCCAGTCTCGAAGGCAATTGCGTAGTATTCGCTCGGCACGGGCGGATTGTCCCAGCGCTTGCAGGGCTCGGGCTTGGTAAACGGGAAGTTCGGGGAGGTGCATGTTCGAGAAGTAATCGATCTCGAGCTTGAGAATGTCTTGGTAGAAGGGGAGTGCTTCCTCGCGGCGATCCAAGGCTTCGAGGCATTGTGCTTCGAAAATCTGATGTGGCACCGCCAAGTTTCACTCCAGAGGCCGGTTTTCACGCTCTGTGGCAGGTCTTGGGCGTCCCGAAAATGTTGCAGGGCTGCGACATAGTTGCCCTTTCGAATCTAAATCCGTCCCATCATGTGGTGAGAGAACATGTATTGTTCCACAACAGCGTGCTCTCCCCCTTCACAGGGAACGAAGTTATAAACGTTGAGCAGAGCGAGGGCACCCTGAGGGTCGACAGCTTGGTTGTGAGCGCGGGCCCATTCGAGAATCAGATCGTCCCGGATCGTCTTGGTTGGGTCGACGTGACTCTTGAGAAACTGTAGGCGCTCGGACGGTGGGAGCCCCAACTTGGTCATGACGTAGGCGATTTCGTAGGTTAGCTGCTCGTCTCCGGGGGCACAGGCCAAGGCCTTGTGCAATAAGGGGAGAACCTCCAGCTTTCGGTCGAGATGGCTGAAGTAGGCGACGGCCAGATTTCGATGGATCGGAGCAAAGCCGTCATTGAGTGACTTCGACTGTTCCCAGTGGAAGGCCGCTTCGTCGTAGCGGCACTTATCATACAGAAGGCATCCCAAGTAGTATTGGGCTTTTGCGGTCTGCTGAGGATTGTGCCCAATGACGGCTTCCAATATCGCCATTTCTTCCAGGCGGAAAGGGTAGGTTTGTGGATCGTTGACCGCTTCCCCGCGAGCGATGGCACTCTCCGCGGCTCGGTTTTTACCGAGCTCCAGCTCGATTCCGGCAACGGTGTAGTATACCATTGGGTCAGCTCCTTCGGGCAGGGCTTCCAGAAGATCTTTTGCTTCGTTAAGGAAACCAGCTCCAAGGAGTTCAAAGGCCAGATCCAGTGAGGTTTGCGAGGGCGAACTTTTCAGGGTGTTGACGAATGTTGTTACGTCATCGCCTTCGGCGAGCGTGCGTAGGTAGCGGACCATCCAGTGAAGCGGATCCTTCTGAAGCGCTATGTCTATGCGCTGTCGTGCACGTTTGATTCGACCGGTTTTCAGGTCGGCTAGAATCGTCAAGGACGTGGCCAGAGGGTTGTCTGAGGCATGATCGAGGGCGGCTTCGGCATGCTCAAGCATGCGATCATATTCGCAGCGGATGCCGTCGATACTAGAGATCTGAGTCAGCGCTTTGGAGCGCATGGCTTCATCCCAACTCGCTTTGTAGAAGGTGTCGTAGGCTGAGTCGGTTTCGCCTAGGGCCTTCAGTACAAGCCCTAAGGTGTAGAAGATCTGTCCGTTGCATGGATTGCCGTTGTGTCGAGTGAGCACATCGCGTGCGTGTTCCAGTTGTTCTCGGGCTTCGCGGAAGCATCCTTGTTTATAGCGCAAGGCTCCGAGGTCAATGAGGGCCGGTGCATAATCCGGATCGCGTTTGAGGGCGGTTTCCCAATAGACCTCCGGAAGGTCTTTAGGGCTGCGATATTGGTCCACATGGGTGCCGGCGAGATGGAGCTCTTGAGCACTGTGGAAATAGGACGGGCCGGGGAGGTCGGTCCATGGTTCCGGAATTTCTTCGGCCACTTTTGGGGTAGTCTGGTAGAACGCGATGCGATTTCCCTCCTTTGTCAGAACCTCGATCTTTAGGGCTTCCGGATGGATTGGCTTTTCGATCCTCAACTCGAGCGCTTCTGCGGGGCTGAGATCGCGTTGAATGTCGAGGATACATTTGTCCTCAGAGGTCAGGCGTATATTCGCTCCTTCGAAGGCGCGTGTCGACAGAATGGATAGGCGTGCATGCTCCTGATCGAGATTGAGTGCGCACTGGGTATTCGCGTAGGTAGGGGCGCCGATCTTATGGATGGGATACCAGAACTGGGAGAACTTCTTCGTTTCGTAGGGCTTTAGCCAGGCAAAGTCGGGTTGGTTGTCGGTATAGCTGCCGGCCATAAGCTCCGCATATTCGCCATCCGTGTCGGTCAGTGCGCGCTCCCAGGTTTGGGAGAGCTGGTTGTATGCCCAGGTAAAAAGCTTCTTACCGGGCGAAACGTGATGGTTGGCTACGTGGACGACGCCGCATTCCTTTCCGTGGTCGTAGCCGCCGAAGAAGTCATATTGGGAGGCGGCCGAGAAGTAGGAGGTCGGGCTCTTGGTGTTGGCGTGCTGCTGGATGTCGATATCTTCACCGAGGCGGATGCCGTTATAGGTGCCAGAGTTCTTCGGCCAGGTGCCAACGGAGCGGTGGTAGTGAAAGTTCACATAGGAGACATCCTTAGGGAAGAAGATCTGGTAGTTTTCGTTGACCGGCACCGCGGCGTTCTCCCACCAGAGGAAAGAGCGTGTGAGAGGGGTTCGGTTGCATACTTGAACGCGAGTTTCGAAGATGGCTTCGCCGGGTGCCAGTCGGATTCCGACCATTCCTTTCATCCTTTCGATGGGGTCGTGTTCGGAGAGCCAGACGGTTACCGCGCCATCCTCGCCGTGCTGGATCTCATAGTCTACCGGCATGAAGGTCGAGGGGCGGTGATGGTAGGGCCAGTTAAACTCGACTCCCCCCGAGATCCAATTTCCCAGAGCGCCAATGAGCGCGGGTTTGATGACACTTTGCTTGTAGAAAAAGTCGTAGCCCGTGGTTTTATCAAGAGCGGAGAAGATGCGTCCTCCGATCTCCGGAAGAATCTCGATTTTGAGAAACTCGTTTTCGAGACAGATAATCTCGTATTCCCGGTCGACCTTCTCCGCGCGTAGAGTTTTCAGGACGACCCGGTTAGGGTAGGGACGCCCACTGGTACGTTGATGCACTCGGTTTTCCGCGAACATGGGGAGCTCCTCGGCTTCCGCCTGAGGGTAGGTCGGGATGGCACGACGAAGGACTCGGACAGAGGTGGAATTCATAGGCTGAAGATGTTTGAACAGGTCTGGTAAGCTACAGGTAGATTTTGACCTAAATTCGGGAATTGTTAGAATTGAATCGGATTCCGATGAGAAAAGTTGTATGAACAAGTGAATGGGGGAAATGCGTGAATCGAATTCTCAGAAAGCAAAGGTGATTGCCGCTTTAGAGCAAAAACTGGCTTCTCCGGATCTGGATCTGTCGCAAGCATTGCCCAGTGAAACAGAGCTGCAGCGTCGGCTTGGTGTCAGTCGAGGGACGGTGCGGGAGGCGTTGAGCGACTTGGAGCGCCGCCACTTGATCGATCGGGTGAAAGGGAAGGGAACCTTTCCGAGGCGGTTGGAGGATCGTTCGTCGAAGCCTGTCGCGTTTTTGCTGCGGGAGCCGTGGAAGGTGAGCAATTTTCACAATTCGGAACTTCTCCGTGGGATGCAAATAGCGGTGGCAGAGCAAGGAACCGATCTCCTCATTACGAGTCGAACTCCTGGCGAGTGGACGTCCGAGTTTCTTCACTCTCTGGCGGGGGTGGTCGTATTACCCCGACTGCTGGTTGACGGTGATCTCAGCGTATTGCGCCGCAACCGGATCCCTTTCTGCTTGGCGATGGAATCCGACCTCAGTGGCCCGACCATTGTCGATCAAATCGAAGAGGCTGCCTTTGCTTTGGCGGAGGGGCTTATTCGGCAAGGGCATCGTAGTATTGCTCTCCTGAGTGGACATTTCGAGCACTCGGATCGACTGAAGAAGAGAGGCATGGCTCGGGCTGCCGAGGAGGTGGGAATCGATTTCGCGGCTTGGCCGGACTATTGCACCAATTATGATGTCACTTTGGCATATGAAATTTGTCAGGATATTCTGCGGCAATCCAAGCGGCCGACCGCCATCATTGGATTTGACAACGGCTTGGCTGTTCAGGCGATTCGAGCGGCCAGGGAAGTAGGGGTACGAGTGCCGGAGGCCCTTAGCGTCGTCGGCTTTGGGGGAAGGGATTTTAGTGACCTGATAAATCCTCCCCTGTCGAGTGTGAACCTCCGTGGAGAGGAAGCGGGAAAGAGGGCGGTGCAGTTTCTGTATCGAGCTGACCCATCCCAGGTCGAGCGGTTGCGAGTCGGATATGATCTGGTCTGGCGGGAGAGTAGTGGAAATATTTCGGTTTCATGATTTTCAAAGAAGATTCAATGTTCACCGTGATGAATTTTCACTCATGAGGTTAGGTTTTGAGGTATAGATGACATCCCAATTAGAAACCTGATTGGGAGGCTCGTGACCTTTTCTGATTGGCAATGCCAACGGGGCTTCATCGGATCCTTTGAAGCCGGGAGGGTAACCCGGGACCATTTATATCATTCTGCTTGTTGGATAGATCCGCGGTGTAATCACTTGCTTGGGTATGTGACGTATTCATCAATGAACCCACTGCGACTCGTATCAATCAGCAGGTCCAGATCCTGTCCGACATACGGAGGGGATTATATTGGCGTCGCCACCATTCGAGAATTGCAATCATGAGAAATCCCTTGGTTTGCTTCCCCTTAAACCTTGCAAAGACAGAGTGCCTTTCGTTTTTCGCCGAATTTTAATCGACCCAAACTATGGACCGCGATCCTCGCAAAGAATAGGGAGGCGTTTCTTGCACTAAATTCGGTATTAGCCGTTGCATCCAACACGGGCAAGCTGCTCAGCCGGGGCGTCACATTCGCGCATGAGTTTCGCCATAAGCTGACTCAAACGTTCAACCACCTCAGGGTCATCTAACGGAGTAGATTGAGTAGGATCTTCCTGCACATCATAGAGGTATCCTTTCCTTCCAAAGGAATCGCCTTGCTCAATATTGGTTTGTCCAATCTTTAGCGTATTCATGCCCTTGGTGAAGGAGAATGGTTTGGCGAGGGTCGCCGTCTCGAGGTTTGGCTTAGCGCCCCTCATGGTGAGAGGGAGCAAAGTATATAGATAAATATCTCCGGTTTCCTCAAGGGCTGAGTAATAGACGTAACGCCCGTCCGTTATATTCATACGCTGGCCATGATAACCAAAAATTCCGGCATCCCGGACGGGTGTGTCGTTTTCAATCGCACCTGCCAAATCCTTCCCCGTCATGTCAGGTGTCGAATCCAATCCAAAATATCCCAGCAATGTTGGGCCTAAATCGATGGATGGTTGCACGAGAGACGAGCGTCGTTTACCCGCAGTATCTGGGCGACGTGGGTCGGCAATAAAGAATGGGGTATGCGCAATTTCCTCCCAAGTGATTGGCCAGTTTTTCGCCCACTTACCATGTTCACCCAGCAAGTAGCCGTGGTCGGTCCAGACAATCAACAGCGTGTCTTTCCACATGTCATGGCGATCCATGGCATCCAGTATTTTGCCTAGGCTGGCATCGCATTTGGAAACGAGGGCTGAGTAATTGTTTTTCGCGACCTGAGCTTCCTCTGGCGATTCCGTAACATCCGCATAGTCGGGCCAGTCGAACAATGCACCGTCAATGTCCGGTGAGGGATATTTTTTCTGCCACTCAGGATCGACTGTGAATGGCTCATGGGGGTCGAAGCATTCGATTTGTACGAACCAGTTGTCTTCCGTATTGTTTTGCTCAATGAACTCCAACCCCGCTTCAAATGTCTTCGACTGAGGGTAGTCTGCGTCGCAGTGGAGTTGTGCCCGATTTACCCAATCTGCACGACGACCTTTTCCGTTAATGTTCTTGGGGATCTCTGGTTCCTTGACCATTCCTTTCCACGGGTCGCCTTCCTGTCCGCGGAAAACCTCCCAGCTGGAATACTTCGTATGGTAGGTCGCTCCACCTTCTTCAAAGTAATGATAGTGGTCCGTGCAGAGGTGCGAATAGACCCCCGAGTCCCTCAGCATTGCAGGCACCGAATCATCGAAAGGCTCTATTGGTCCCCAGTTGCAATGCAGAAAATTAGGACGTCCCGTATGAAAGTCCCGGCGGGCCGGCATACAGGGCATCGAACAGACATAGCTGGTGTCAAAAGTCGTCGAGTGCTCAGCGAGTCGTTGAAAATTTGGCGCCTGAACATTGGTATTTGGATTGTAAGGGGGGAGCATGTGTCGATTCAGCGAATCGAACATTACCATAATGCATCGTTTCATCATCTAAGGATGATGCTGTGGAGAGGGGGCGATCAATCCTAAACCATATCCTAAACCCTTTGTGACAAGGTTATGAGCATTTACTTTGACGGACTGCCTCAATTCTAATGATTCAAAGCAGGCTAAGACTTGGTGCCCCGATATGGATGCGTTTGGTTGAGGATTCCTGTGACTTCTGATGCGGGAGGTCGAGTTGTCGTCAATCCAGGCCTATTGATTTTTGAGGGTGCTGGAATCTCTCAAGGTGATTTCCGTCGCTCGAAGGGCAAATCGTCGGGGTGGAGTTTTTTTTCATGCTAATTCGATTTCGAAAGCTACGAACATTGGGAGTCGTAGCTACGTTCATTTCGACTTTGACCGGGATTGCTCGTGTTTTGAATTTTCCAGCGGCGTTTAGTTTCGTTCGAGCCGCATGGAATCTTGTCGGGCAACAGCTTGGAAATCGGTCATAAGTTGCTGATGGCTAGAGGGAGCCAATGACTCTCCCATCGTGCAGAGAACTATGTCCGATTCTCAGCCTTAGGTTGCGTTGTGCAGGCGGTCACTGAATCGCGGCAAACCCATTCTGACTGCAAAGTGATATTTTCTGATTGGCTGTTGGGGCGCTCTAGAAGTTTTTCGAGCATCCGTACGGCTTCCGTACCCGAGGAAATACGCGGTTGGCGAATTGTGGAAAGTTCCGGATAGGCATAGTAGGCCTTCTCAGAGTCTCCGACGCCGATGATGGATATGTCTTCGGGAAGGCGGTAGCCGTTTTTGCGAAACCATTTGTACGCCAAGAGAGCCGCTTGCTTTTTTTGGGGGGACCTTCGAAAGTCTCTTTTCCGGATGGAACCAAGTCACCCGATGGCACTGTTTATATTGCCTACGACAATAGTGGGCTGACAGATAAGCCGATCCTGGCGGCAAGCTTTACTGAGTCGGATGCCCTTGCAGTTTGATTCGAGTCACCGGCTGCACGTCAACGGGTTCTAGCGATTCAAGCCACAGCGTCGAACCGCAACTTGAAGTTAAAGGCTTTTATTCCCAAGGCATGAGAGCCTATCCCGGCAATTCCACCTTCATATAGATCGCATCGTGCCGATTGTAGTCGAAGGCGAAGTGGAGGAAGATGCCTTCGTCGGTTTCCTCGATTTCACCATCGGGATAGGAGAGGGCGCCGGGGAAGGTGCAGAGGTCGCGTTGGTAGGACCAGGTCTTGAGGTCGTCGTCGGAAATCCAGACCGAGAGGGGATTACGGCCGGTCGGGCTATTGCGTATCCGTATTGGGATAAGACGCGGTCCGCTGACCGGAATTGCTGGATGGCGCGAATTTGATTTCTGCCGACGGTTCTCCGATTTCCGTCATTCTAGTAATGAGACGTCGGCGAAGATCCTCGCGAATGGCCGAGTGAGACTCGAGGTGAACGAGGTTGTCGAGTTCATAGGGGTCGCATTCCAGGTCGAAAAGATGGGATTCGGTGTAAACAGGGGCGGCACCTTTTGATTTGAATTCGAGGGCAGAGGTGACGACGTACTTCCAGCGATTCGTTCGGATGGCCCTTCCCGGCGGGAGGGAATTGTCTCCGAACTGGATGAAGCTTTCCTCGGGCCAGCCTTTGGTTGCGTTCCTCGATAGCGGGAGTAGGGATCGCCCTTGAACATCGCCTGGGATTTGAACTCCAGCGGAGTCAAGAAGGGTTGGCATTAAGTCGACAAGACTTACTGCTTCGTTTCGTTCACCGCCTCCGTCCCATCCGGGGCCCCATATGGCGAAAGGGACACGGACGGAGGATTCATGTGCCGTTCGTTTGTATTCGTTATTTCTCGTTTTGAAGTGATTTCCGTGGTCGCTGATGAAAACAACGATCGTATTTTTGTCCAACCCCTCGGAGATCAGGGCGTCCATCGTGCGTCCGAGTGCTTCGTCCAAGCGTTTGATCATGCCACAATATCCCGGCCAATGTTGTGCGCCGGTGCCTCCGAGGGATCTTAGGTCGGGCGGCAGTGGAGCGTCTCGATACTGTTCCTCGTAGCCTCGGGGGGCCGGATAGGAGTCGTTTGTGTTCTGGTGATGGGGTTCGATGTACGAATTAAATAGCAGGAATGGCTTTCGGGATTCTTTCGGTTCCGAGGCGCGGTCGTAGAGGTAGCGGATCATGGCGTCGGTTTGGGCATCGACGCGGTAGCCCGGGAGTTGTACCTCCTGGTCGTTGACATCCCAGAGGCGGGCTGAGTAGGGCCCGCTGATGATCTCTGTGGCGTTGGCGGCGAGCCAATCTTGGTATCCGGCCCGAGACTCAAGAGGAACGGGACCCTCGTCTTTGGAGGGAGAAAGATGCCACTTCCCGATATATCCGGTGCGATAACCTCCGTCTGCGAGAAGTTCGGCGAGCTTCGGAGATTCCTCTTTCAAGCCAAGACCATTACGCCAGACTCCACTGGTCGTTGCGTATTGGCCAGTTTGTATGCAACTGCGGGCGGGGCCGCAGACGGGTTGTGGAGTGACGGCTTGCTTGAAAAAGGTTCCCTGTCGGGCGAGTCGATCAAAGTTCGGGGTGAGTCCGGATTTGTTTCCGTTCAGTCCGAGGGTGTCCCAACGCTGTTGGTCCGTGAAAAAGACAATGATGTTTGGTTGCATGATTTCTTTGTCAGGGATTAGGTAATCGCGTGGTCGGCAGTTCTTACTGCTGGGATAAGATTGTCCCGTCCGACCTGGGGATTGAAAGAGCGTAGAGTCGGGGAAGATCTTGCGCCAGTCAAATCGGCCATTAAATCCCCTTTTGACGTGTTAGGCTTACGGATTCCTCACCACCTCGTTTTTGCAGAAGGGGCCGAAAGGGCCGAATCGATTGTCCTCGAGGACTACATTTGTGCAGTGATTGAGGGATATTGCCCCGTTGCATTGGAGCCTCATTCGAGATCCTACACCTTTCGTATTCAACTGTTGGGTTTGACCGATGAGATTGCTGCGAATGATGAGTTCGTCGGCAGAGATTGCAAGAATGCCGGCGGCTCCAGTGTTCCAGATCGTATTATTTTCGATGGTAATATTTCGATTCCCTTGACTGTACTCGACATTCTTATTCGGAAGAAAGTGCTGAACCACAATGGCTCCTCCCTGGTAACTCCCGGATTCGAAGACTCGGTCGTCGAAACCAATGTTTTTGAATGTATTCCCCCTGACGGTAATATCCTGAACCCAATTGCCTTCGTGGTGAATCGCATGGGGCCCCAGGGAGATCCCCGTTTGTTTAATTCGTTCGAAGGTATTGTTTTCAATCAACCCATGCGAGGCGCCGATACGGAGACCGCGCGCGCGGTGGTCGTGGAAGTAGTTGCTGCGAAACACAAAGTCGGGGCTGGCTACCGAGGGGAATCCAAGGTGGTCCCCTGCCTGAGCTTCGACAGGATCCTCGAGTTCAATCCGGACGCAGTAGAGCTTTTGGTCGTCATCCAGACCCAACTGCTTTCTGATGGAGAAATCCACCGATTCGGGAGGCGTTTCGCGTTTTGCCGATTTGATGGGGACTTCAGCCAGAATCTGGTAGGAATCTCTTTGCATGAATTGGGCAATATCGCCCGCTTGCAGTGAGATGCTATATTCGGGCCAGAACTTCGATGAGGTCCAGTATACCGTTTCGCTTTCTTTGAAGCCCACGTTCACGATAGTTCCGTGCAGATTGATTGCATCATCACCCATGTAGGAAAAGTCGCAATCTTCCATAATCGGTCCTTGGCGGGTGTAGGCGATATTGAAGCCGTCCGCTGTAGTGCTTAGCAAACGTGGAACTATGGCTCCTTGTGGAGGCGGACCCGGTTTGATCGTGCAATTGGTGATATGAGGAGCGCCAACGCCTCGCCGGTAAATCATACCAGCCCCGGGACAGGTGTACACAGTAAGGTCTTTGAGGTCGATTCGTTCGCTGTCGTGAACCCCGATACCTGCGCCAATGAAATGTTTGAATGCTAGATAGTCTCCAATCTCGATGTTCTGGTAACCGGGAAGATTTGGCGTGCTGATGCGAAATTTTCCCTTCTTTGGACTCAGTACCTCGCTGCTTTCCAGATAAAGATCGGGGACATTTGATCTCCAAAATAGAGTTTTCGGATCGTAAACGAAAACACCATGGCGTCCGGGCTTGATGGTGTCATCCAATTCAGGATACCCGTCGAGAACCTTATACTCTAGGGTTCGATGGTCTTCGCTGATGCTGGTGACTACTCCTTGAGTGAAAGGCAGAGGGTTGCAGTCGATCGTGAAGCCTTCGAGCGTCACATGGCTGGAGCGAGTTACTTTGATCAGGCTGTTGGTATAGGAAGTAAAAACCAATTCCGTGTTTTCTCCACGTATCGTTAGGTGGCTGGCTTCGGAGATTTCTATGGGTTCTACCAGTAAACGACCTTCGGGTAGTTCCAGCACTCTTTCTTTCTCCTTAATCGCTTCATTGATAGCCGCCTGGAGATCAAAAATTTGCGTTTCGACGGGAGACGCCGCTGTGGTTGAGTAGCTGCAGGCAAAGAACATTATTAGTTTTGCTAGGAATAGTCGGATTTTCATAGGGGAGGGGTCGATACAAGGTATTTATTGTTTGTAGATGTCGAAGAGCCGGGCGCAGTGAGGGTCCAGTTTGACCGTGATGAAATTTGGGTTCCAAGTTTCGGTGGCTCCGTTCCAGAAGTCCTTTGCGATGACAGGTTCGTTTTGTCCGATTGCCCGGAGGTCAATCGATATGGCCCGAGGATGATCGTGCCAGTTGAAGAAGGCGATGGATTGCCGAATGCCGCTTTGAGCGGTGGGACTTCCGGGCGGAAAAGTTACGTAGAGGGATTCTGGATGAGGGTCCCCGGAGTAGGCGCGGAGGTCCGGGCAGCGGGTGGGGTAGCCCCGGTCGCATCGCCGCAGGAGTTTCCGGAGGGCGCTGAGATCTTCAGGGCTCAAATCTTCGAGTCGCCCGCCGGTTTCGATCAGGCCCATCGTAATGTAGGCCCAGGTGAGGCGAAAGTTGGTTTCGTTTTCGGGAATCTTAGGATTAAAGCCGATGCTATCTGTGTTCAGGAGGATTCCGGTTCGTCGTCCGCCAAATCCCAGGATGGGAAGCATCCAATTGCAGTTGTTGACTTGGTCTTCCCAGTATCCTTCGTGGATATCCATCGAGCAGCGGTAGGTATCGACGAATTCGGAGAGAAAGGGATTTCCCATTCCCATTGCAATGCAGCTCATGACGACTCCATCTTTGGGGAGATGCTTGCGAACGGTCTCAAAAAATTTGCGTCGTAAATCGATTCCGGAACAATCGGAGTTTTGGAGTCGAGCTTGGTTTGTTTCGAAATTTTGGCTCCAAAAATCAATCTTAACGGCGTCGATTCCCCACTCTCCCTGGATATGAGCGAGGGTGCGATCAAGAAACGCGAGGGCCTCCGGGTGGGAGTAGTCGAGGTAGGCAAGCTTCTCTCCGATGAGAAAAAGTTTTCCGTTGGCTTTGCGGAGAAACCACTCGGGGTGATCGTCGTGCAAGCGGCAGGGGAGTTGGATCATGGGCGTCCACCAAAGGCCCGGACGAAGCCCGAGATTGCGGAGCTTATCGGTAAATCCCCGTATTCCCGTTGGCCAGCTGTCCGGGCAGACTCTAGCGTTTTCTGGGTCCGGATAGAATCGATTAAGATGAACCCGTGTCGACTTTTCCTCATGCTCAAGGTAGCCGTCGTCGATGAGAAAAAAGCGAATCTCCGGGAGGTTCTTTGCGATAAAGCGGGCCGTGTCGATTAGAGTCTCCTCTTTCTGGTCATCGAATACCCCATAGTTCCAGGTGCAGTGGAGCGCGTTGGTAAATACCGGATTCTCGGTATCTTTTCCGGGAGTGATTTCGGCGATGTAGTCGAGGTAATCTTCGAAAGCGGAGTCTACCTCGCGATCCTTCCCGATTTGAATATAGAGTGATTCGGGGGTGAAGGTTTCGCCGGGCTTGAGGGTGTAGCCGCCCGACTGTGGAAAATGCCAACGAATCTCAAAGGTTTCGAACACAGCCTCGGAAAAATGATTCCGCCGTTGGAATTCGAAGACGGGAACGGCCCGCTCCTGTCGGGTAAAGGCAAAGACGAGATACTCCTTCGAAATGGCATTGCCGAGAAAGAGGGCGGGAAAGGGCTGGTCCTCGGTGTCTCCGAGAATTCGTTTTTCGGGAGGGAGCTGACGTAGATAAGGGTAGTCAGCGGCGCAGAACGGGTAGCGTTCGGTGCGGAGGTTGCCGGTGTGGGCATAACGCATCCCCCACCCGAGAACGTGACCCGGGCCTTGACGAAATCTGGCTTGGTCTCCGAACTGGCCGAATTTGATTCCTTTCAGCAATCGAGGAAATGATCCCTCGTTGAGGATCGATAAATCGATGCGATACTGGCCGTTTTTCCCCAGTTTCACCCAATCGAGAGCAATTTGAAGGGCCATGTCATTCCGGGCCGTTCCTCGCTGATGCGATGGGGCCATCGTCCAGTGAGGAATGGTCCATTCTCCACTCTCGGTGGTGAGAGAAAGGCTGTAGCCTTCAAATCCAAAACCATCTGGCCCGCAATTCGCCGAAATGCCTGCCTCCGAAAACCGACCCAGCACCGTATCTGGTAAAGATTCTCCGGTTCTCGGGGTTGTGGAGAGAGTAGGGAGGGTCTCGGTCTGCATCGGGGTGCGTATTAAATATAGATTTAGATGGGTGGAAAGTTGTAAAGATCTAGAGTTTTGAGCGGGGGAGCTGCGTGAGTGCAAGTTTTTATTTAAATTTTCTTGAGAATTGCGGAATGCCGCACTTCCTACGGAAGCTCCGAGCTAGGACGGAATGGTCGATCCCAGCGTGGAAGTTCCCGGGTCGAAGGACCGAATTGCAGGGTGACGACGGATCTCGTCGTCGATGAAAGTCCGCCGGGTGCTTTCACGATTGTTGATCAGCTCAACCCCCGAGTATAGTCGTGAGAACATATCGGACATGCGGAAGGCGAAAATCTGGGGATCCGTTTCCATGATGATGGAAGGCACGCTGCAGGGGGTCGTATTCCCGCGGGTGCGGTGGCGAATGATTAGAATATCCTCGGGAGAGGAAATTCCCAGCTCGGTGAGCGAACGCTCCAGATCGGGCATCATATGTTCGTCGTTGACGATGAGGGCGTCGGGCTTCTCATTCCCCGAAGTCCAGATTTCGCGGAATTCCGTCGATCCCGCCCGTGGAGTTTCCGGGTGGATGTCGTGCTTGATCCATTCGCGGCGAAGATTCTCCGGATAGCACCGGACTAGTTGATCGAGGTGAGGGGGTAGGACGCCCTTCTCGGTGGATTCTACCCAACCCATGTAGGCGATTCTGCGACGTCCGAAATCGAGCAAGGTGCGCACGGCTCGCTGGGTATCCGAGGCGTCGTCGGTGGCGACGCTGTAGTGAAACTTGTGATTGGAACCGATCACCGGGATGCCTTGTTTCTGGAGCTTATGAATCCACTGGTCGTCGGAACTTACGGACAGGGCGATCACCCCGGCCAGCCGATTGGCTTCGATGTCGGCGATGAAGTCGAGTGAGGTCAGGTTGCTGTCCGGAACGGAGCCCGGTTCGGATTCTCCGATCGAGACACGGGAGGGAATTCTGTTTTCCCGTAAATATTTGCGAAGATGGTAGATCACGCTTCGATGGAAAAGACTGTGGCTGGTCGGGGAGAAAACGTTCATTTCGCAGATGATGCCGACCCAGTTGCCTCCGAGGGGATTCAGCACGGTTGTACCGACGGCGCGTTGGCGCTGGATCACCCCACCTTCCTGTAGCACCTTCAACGCCTCGCGAATGGTCATGAAGTGAACGTTGAAACGCTCCGCCAGTTGCAATTCGGTGGGGAGCTTGTCGCCCGGACCTTTCGTTTCGCGAATCTCGGTGAGCAGTTGCTGCGCTATCTGGCGGTACTTGGTGCGGGAAGGCTCTTTCATACGAATAAGTATCGTAAGAATATAGATTCTCTTGACAATCGAATAAAAACTCTAGAAGAAGAGAGTAGTAATTATCTGAACCGGTCCGAATCGGACTCAACCTCAACACCCTGATAGCCCTATGAAAAATTTATCTCTTGCACTCTGCTTTTTCTTCTTCGCGGGAGGGCAACTGACCGCAGAGTCATATCTTTGGACAGGAGCCGCCGACACGAATTGGAACAATACTGCAAACTGGAGTCCTTCGGGAGTGCCGAATGGAAATTCGGATATTTCACAGTTCGGTGACTTCGGAGAATCGCCTTTAACCGTGGGGATCAGCGGGTCTAGCCCGCGTTCTTACATGTACTTCGGCGATTTGTCGGTCACTTCGGCCGCTCAGGCTGATTTGACCTTCAACGCACCGAACGATTCGGTTGTGAACAACATCACATTGGCGAGTGGAGGTGGTTACTCCACGGTAATGCTTACGGGATCGAATCGCTTGCGTCAGTCCAGTTTGAGTATGACTTACGACATCGGCCTGGGAAAGAGACTGGTGACCACTCAATCTTTTACGAGTACCGGAGGGAATGCTCGCGAGATCGATAAGATCGGAGGGGGAACCTTCGACTTTCAGGGCGATTCCATCGGAATTGCATGGGGAGACAATGACAACCGTTCGTCTTCGATAAGCATCTCGGAAGGGACAATGGCTTTCCATGAGGGAGTCGGGCAGACGGTGAGCTACGTTTCTTCCGCCACGGCCGGTCGCCAGCCGACACTGACGATCGGATCGCAGGGGACACTGGTGATGGATGTCGGGACGGGAGGTGACCTGATCGAATATGTCCGTGCGACGGGTCTGGCTACGACGGAAGCCTACAGTTTGGATTGGTTGGTTGTCGAAGAAGGGGCCTCGTTGGATTTGAACCCAATCGCTGGCTTCTCCGAAGACAATTGGTATTCACTCTTTCGCAATCTCTCGTCGGCACCCGAGCACGAATTCGATGTGATCGGGTTGGAGCCGGGGCAAACGGCATCCTTTCGACTCAACGAATATGATCCGGGTCTATACGATTATCAGGTAATGGTGACAAGTATTCCGGAAAGCTCGCAGATCTCTTTCATTTTCGGGGGAATGGTGCTCATGATGACGGGTTTACGTCGATCTTTCTCTTTGCGAAGAGCGAAGTCCGAACGGTCCCATCGATAGTGCATCTCCGATTTTTGGAATCGATGAAGCGCGGGATGCTTATGCCGAAGAAGCGAGAGGCTGTTTGGATTTTATGGTTTATAATGGGGTCCGTTGCGGTTGCCGGGGATTTCTATGTCAGTTCGAGTGTCGGAGACGATTCGTTTCCGGGGAGCGAACAGCAACCGTTTCGAACCATTCAAAGGGCCATGACCGAAGTAGATGGGGCTGGAGGGACGGTTCACCTCATGCCGAACGAAATTTTCCGGGAAAAAATCAATATACGTTCGGGAGGTACGGAAACCCACCCGTTAATCATCGAGGGGAATGGTGCCGTCGTTCATCTCGGTCGTAATGTGTCGAACGGTCCTTGGACTAAAATTGGCGAGGAATATCGATTGGAGCAAGAGGTGCCGCCGCATCAACGCCATTATACGACCTCGCCTCTTTTTATCGACGGGTTGCCTGTCTGGGCTGAGCATCCGAAAGGGCTTGGCAAGCCGGCTTGGCACGGCGGTTCTCTTCGTTACGATGAAGCTGGGAAGATGGTCGTCAGGTTTCCGAAAGGCCTATCACCCGAGAATTCTTCGATTGTTCTGGTTGGACGCGATCTGGACCCGGTTGTTCATGGGTCCGGAGGAAAGCACGTGATCATTCGCGATCTAACCGTGGCCTTTGCGGGGAATGACGGGTTCAACTTTCACAATCGCTGTATTGGGTTTAAATTGGTGCGAGTTCGAGCATTGTTTAATGGAGATCAAGGGATTAGCTCGCATGGTGAAAGCGAGGTTGTCGTCGAACTGTCTGAAGTGGCGTTCAATGGATCGCAGTCGGCGGGCGTTGTGGATATCAATAACGCTCGGACCGGCTACCGGGACCTGTTGAATCATCAAAATCGGAATGCAGGCTTTCTGTTGAAGGGAAGTCGTCATCGTTTGGAGGCCGTAGTTTCTTTCGGGAATCCTGGGGGGGACTTACCAGAAGAAACCGATTCCGTGGTCCTCGTTGATTGCAGTGCAGGAGTGGAAAAGCTGCCAAAACATTTCCCCGAGTGGGGGAGTCCTGAGGACTTAAGTAACCGAATGGCGCGGTTCGAAGAATTGATGCCCGTCGACTGAATTGTCGGAGAGGTAGGCAGACATATACCAGATGCGACATTCCATGTTGGGAATCCAATCCAGACGTCATTCAGGTTTTACGTTGATCGAGTTGCTCGCAGTGTTGGCTGTGATCGCGATTCTCGCAGGGTTGATTTATGTGGGAGTGGGTAAGGTTCTTCAATCGGCTCGCACGACTCAGCTCTCGTCCCATATGCGCAACGTGCATATGGGATTGATGTCTTATGTTGCCGAGAATAAAGGTGTTTTTCCCGGCGCTGCAGGGCATGTGAATACTCCGGGAGACAATTCATGGCAGGCTGCCGTTGCCCCTTATTTGGGGGAAGGCTCGATCAGTCCACAGAATTGGTATAGTGCCAAGGTGATCGAAAATTCCGTTTTCCACGACCCTTTGGATACTAGTCTGAAAACGTCGGGAAGTGAGCGTCCTATTCGAAATATCGCGATCAATGGTATGTCGGGAGAAGGAGATATTCCGACGGGAGTGACCAATCGGAGAGCGAATACAATTGAGTTCCCCGCCCGTTTGATGGCCCTGACCACGGGCATTTCCTCGAAGTATGGCGATGAGTTCTCGAAAGGGGGAATGCGAGTTAACCATAACTATTACAAAGACGAAATCTTCGTGGATCAATTGACCCGCATCCCAGGCGAGTATTATTGTGTCTTTGTCGACGGTCATTTGGAAGTGCGGACACTCGACGAGATGTTGGAAGAGGCGAGCTTGGGGGCGAATTCGGTTTTCTTCGATCCCGCAGGGAGCAATGGCAAGGGATGGCCTTGAGTCGGTAACTTGCCGAGGTTGTTCTGGCAGCACTTGAAATTCCCGTTCTCGGGGGTTACGCCAGTGATCCCTGCTTCCTGAATTGCAGTGGGGTCGTGTCGGTGCGTTTTTTAAACCAGCTGTTGAAGTGGGCCGGCGAGGAGAATCCGAGGGCGTAAGCAATGGCTTTTATACTGTCTTGATCCGCGAGGAGGGCGTCTTGGGCCGTGCGGAGGCGTCGGGTGTCGATGTGCTGGAAGATTGTGCGGCCCGTTTCGGCGACCATGAGGCGATCGAGATGGTTCGGGCTGACGGCTACTTCTTGGGCGATGCTGCGGGCGGAGACGCCTTTTCCGAGATCGCGGGTCATTGCGGTGTTGATGATCTCCAGGGCCCGCATCACTTGGGGGTGCTCCTGATTCATCGTCTGCGGGCGGACTCCGTGCTCATGAAGAATGCCCGCCAGTTCGATGAGAAAGGTTCGGAGGGCGTTCTGCGAGAGAAGGTAGTCCCGCATGTCGATTACCTGGTTGGAGAGTAGAAAGCCGGAGCCGATGTGCTTCTCCGTCAACCGGAGGACTTGGCGCGCTTCCTTCTCGAGCTGTGGATGGGATTTCGCCGGGAAGGCTAAGGGCAGTCCCTCATCGTAGAGGGCTTCTCCGGTCGGGAGCTGGAAACGGAAACCGATGGAGAGGAGTTCGCAGTCCGAAGTGAACCGTTGCCAGCGTTTCCCTTGCTTGAAGATCAACCACTCGCCCGCTTGCGCCTGGACCCGACGCGACTTGCCCTGATCGACCTCGGCCATGCCTTTGAGGACGAGAGCGGCGGTTTGAAAGTGATAGGTTTGGCTTGTGGGTGAGTCGGGTATATCGAGGCGTTTCCGGTAGGCCCATAAGAGCTGGATACGCATGCTCGTCCATTGATCGAGTCGGAATTCGGGAAAGCCAGGGGAGTCCATTCGGGAAAAGTGCTAGAGTGAGATATTGATATAAAATGTGAAATTCTTGATAGTGTGTCGAATTGATTCCCACTTCGTTTTCTCGAACCTAGATGGCATGAATTCCAAACTTTTTTCCGAAGAACACAAAGCCGATGTCTGCGTCGTAGGTGGCGGTATGACCGGTCTCATCGCCGCCGTGGCCGCAGCCCGTCGTGGAGCGCAGGTTGTCTTAATCCATGATCGTCCGGTTCTCGGAGGCAACGCCTCGTCGGAAGTCCGAATGTGGATCTGCGGAGCGCATGGGCATGATCGGAAGGAGACTGGGATTCTGGAAGAAATTCAGCTCCTGAATCTATCGCGCAACCCGAAAGGCAACTACTCCGTTTGGGACAGTGTTCTTTTCGAGTTCGCCAAGATGACCCCGGGATTGACGACGCTTTTGAACTGCAGTTGCAACGACGTGACCATGGACGGCGACCGCATTACCGGTGTCAACGCATGGCAGCTCACGACCCAAACCTGGCATTCGGTGAAGGCCGACATTTTCATCGATTGCTCGGGGGACTCGATTTTGGCGCCACTCACCGGTGCAGAGGTACGCTGGGGTCGGGAGTCCCGTGAGGAAACGGGCGAGCCGATCGCGCCCCTGAAGTCGGATTTGAAGACCATGGGGAACACCATTCTTCTGCAGCTGGAAGAAACGAATGAGCCTCAGGAGTTTACCCCTCCGGAATGGGCTTATGTTTTTGACGACGAGTCGAACCTTCCCTCACGCGTCGGGAGTGGTTTCGGGCACAACTTCTGGTGGTTGGAGATCGGGGGCCTTCAGGACACGATTCGCGATTCTGAGGTGATCTATGAGGAGTTGGTCAAGGCTGCGTGGGGCGTCTGGGACTACATGAAGAACCGGGGTCCGCAGGCCGAAAAGCTGAAAAACTGGCGTCTCGGTTGGTTGGGCTCTCTGCCCGGCAAGCGGGAGAATCGCCGGTATGTGGGACCTCACGTCCTGACCCAGATGGACGTGGAATCCGAGGGGCAGTTTGATGACATCGTCGGGTACGGCGGGTGGAGTATGGATGACCATCACCCGGCGGGTATCTACTATCCGGGCAAGGCGACGATCTTTCATCCAGCTCCCTCTCCCTACGGTATTCCGTTTCGCTGTTTGTATTCGAAATCCATCCCCAACTTGCTCTGTGCAGGGCGAAACATTTCGGCGACGCATGCGGCCCTTTCCTCCACTCGGGTGATGGCAACCTGTTCGATTCTCGGTCAGGCGGTCGGCACGGCGGCCGCAATTTGTGTGGAGGACGGTTGTCTTCCGGCCGAAGTGAGTGCGAGCAAAGTCGATCGGTTGCAGTCTCAACTCATGGAGGATGATTGTTGGCTACCAGGCC
The DNA here is from genome assembly GCF_014230055.1 of Puniceicoccus vermicola. Lineage (NCBI taxonomy): Bacteria > Pseudomonadati > Verrucomicrobiota > Opitutia > Puniceicoccales > Puniceicoccaceae > Puniceicoccus > Puniceicoccus vermicola. Next base: position 182,250 of record NZ_JACHVA010000101.1, read on the forward strand.
GCACCCGTGAAGTTTCGCCTTTGATGAAGGCGGCCAAGCTATCGGCTTCGAGCGGGCAAGATCCTGCGGTGCTTCTCGACGGGCATGAGAGAGAGCCGGACAAAGAAGTCCACGCTTGGACGGGTCCCTTTGGTGCTTCCGTGGAGATGCAGTGGGAGGCCCCGCAGGAGATCGAATGCCTGCGTTTGGTCTTCGACAGTGACCTCCGTAACGACAAACGGATGCTCTGCCGCTACGGATTGAAGGATAAGCCCATGCAAGTCCCGGAGACGATGGTTCGCGAGTTTAGCATTTCGGTGAAGACCTCCGAGGACGACTGGACCGAGCTCCATCGGATTCAGGATAACGCCCGTCGCCTTTGGGTTCTTCCAGTGGGGCAAAAAGTAGTCGGAATCCGCTGGACAGGAGATTCTTCCTGGGGGGATCCTGAACTACGTCTCTATAGTCTGGAAGCGTCTTCCACGCCTATGCCTTTGACGAAAACGCATGAGACCGGCAAACGCTGGACCGAGGTCGTGGGTGCGCTTCCGGCTGCAGATTTGGCCGAACCCGACCACGGGCTGGAAAACAAAGGTCGTGGCACTTCACGGGTGGGGGCGTAGGAACACTGGGCAGGCCGAGTCTTTCTCAGGAATTTCGGATAGTGAAAATCAATCGAACCCCTTTTCGTAATTCGTGAAGGAGCAGCCTCCCGAACCGCGCCTGCGGGATGTGCGGTACGGAGAAATTGTTTGGCCTGGGTGTCGAGCCGGAAAAGTGAGGAATCTTCAAAGTAGCGCGAGCTTCCAGCTCTCGCACGTTGGAGCGGATCCAGTCTTTGGCAAAGGCGGACAGTCACAAAGTGCCCGGTCTCAGGACTCGACTTTTGACATCGTCCGCCCGTGCATCAGTCTGCTGCGGAAATGCAGCAATCCATCGAGTCCATCGTCCAGCACGCCACTGGAGCAGTCCGGGTAGAGGAATCCAGTGTCCTGCAAACGCTCTGGAGCGGCTATGGTTCGATTGTGCGTTATCGAGTCGAGGGCGCAAAGGTGCCTTCGGTGATCGTGAAGCACGTTTCGCCCCCGAGCGATGCGACTCATCCACGGGGTTGGAATACGGATATTTCGCATCGGCGGAAGCTGCATTCCTATGAAGTAGAAACGACTTGGTATCGGGACTTCGCCAACCGATGTCGCGAAAATTGCCGGGTGCCGCATTGTTGGGCGGTCGTGAAAGACGGGGATGAGGTGGTGATGGTTCTGGAAGATCTGGATGCCTCGGGCTTTCCCGGTCGGAGGGCCTCTGTGTCCGAAGGAGAACGGAAGGCTTGTCTCCACTGGCTCGCGCACTTCCATGCTCAGTTTCTCGGGGAAAAGCCATCGGGCTTGTGGTCCAGTGGCACCTACTGGCATCTGGAAACCCGACCCGACGAATTGAAGGTATTGGCCGAGGAAGATGCCGAGCTTCATGCGGCTGCCGAGGCGATTGATACACGGCTTAAAGCGAGCCCCTTTCAGACCTGGGTGCACGGCGATGCGAAGTTGGCGAATTTTTGCTTTTCCGAAACGGGAAGTGCAGTGGCGGCCGTCGATTTTCAGTACGTTGGGGGTGGATGCGGGATGAAGGACGTCGCCTATTTCATTGGGAGTTGTCTCCGTGAGGAGGAATGTGATGCCGCGGAAGAGAGCCTCTTGGATTTCTACTTTCAAAGCCTGCGCGAAGCGGTGCTTGCAAACGGCAAAGGAGTCGACCCCGACGCGTTGGAGTCCGATTGGCGGGCGTTGTATCCCGTCGCTTGGACTGATTTTCATCGTTTTCTCAAAGGCTGGAGTCCGGGCCATTGGAAGATTCACAGCTATAGCGAACGACTCGCTCGTTCGGTGGTGGCCGCATGGAAGAAGGGAACCACTAAATGAGGTTGAGCTCTCAACAACTCTCAGAGTTAGCCAATCTTGCCTGTGAAGCTGCGGAAGGGGCGGGTGCCTTGATCGCTGGCTATGATGTGGGGGATTTTACCGTACAGCAAAAAGCTGGCGGCGACAGTCTCGCATCCCAGGTCGTGACCGAGGTCGACGAGAAGAGTCAGGCATTCATTCTGGATCGCTTGGAGTCGAGTTTTCGCCGCTATGATCTCGCTCTTTTGGCTGAGGAGGAGGCGGACGATGGCAGTCGACTGGAAAAGGACTACTTCTGGTGTATTGATCCCCTGGACGGCACCTTACCTTTCACTCGTGGGCTTCCCGGATATGCGGTCGCGATCGCCTTGGTGAGCCGGGCGGGGGAGGCCGTTATCGGTGTAGTCTATGATCCGGTCGAGAAATGTCTCTACCGTTCCGTTCAGGGACAGGGAATGACGATCAACGGGGATCGCTTTCGAGTCGATCCGATCGCCAACCGGGGTGACCAGCCGTTGAATATCTATTGCGACTGCGGACTTGCCGATTTCCCGGAAAAAGAAGCCCGCTTTCAGGAATGGGACCGTTTGGCTCGTGCGCTCGGCTACTCGGGAGCCCACTGTATCATCAGTGGTGGTGCGGTAATGAACGCATGTGCCGTCTTACAAAATCCTCCTGCGGTGTACTTCAAAAAGCCTAAAGCGCAGGCGGGTGGGGGCTCAATCTGGGATTTTGCGGCGACGGCCTGCTTGTTTCGTGAGGCTGGTGCCGTGGCTACGGATTTCGCCGGGGAGCCTTTACTCCTGAACTCGCCAGATTCAACTTTTATGAATCATTGTGGCGTCTGGTTTGGAACGGACGCGAAATCGCCGAGTTAACTTTTGGCGCCTGGCGGATATTTTGATCAAGAGAGATCCGTTGCCTTCGTGGTAAACCTTGTAGCGGAATGGCGATAGCCATTTCTACGGACAGGCGATCGGAGAAAGGGATTTCAGCGGAGGGCAACGAAATCGCTATCGCGCTTCCGTTCCGAAAGATCCGTTGCCTTCGTGGTAAACCTTGGAGAGGAATGGCGATAGCCATTTCTACGGACAGGCGATCGGAGGAAGGGATTTCAGTGGAGGGCAACGAAATCGCTATCGCGCTTCCGCTCCGGTAGATCCGTCGCCTTCGTGGTAGTCCTTGGAGAGGAATGGCGATAGCCATTTCTACGGACTGGCGGTCGGAGAAAGGGTTTTTAGCGGAGGGCAACGAAATCGCTATCGCGCTTCCGCTCCGAAAGATCTGTTTCCTTCGTGGTATTCCTTGTAGAGGAATGGCGATAGCCATTTCTACGGACTGGCGGTCGGAGAAAGGGTTTTCAGCGGAGGGCAACGAAATCGCTATAGCGCTTCCGCTCCGAAAGATCCGTTGCCTTCGTGGCAATCGTTGTAGAGGAATGGCGATAGCCGTTTCTACGGTAAGGCGGTTGGAGAAAGGCTGATCCCTTACCGATGTGCAGCCACGGTGATGACGATCGACTTTGAGGTCGGGGTTTGGCTCGTTTCGGCGGCGGACTCTACGGGGACGAGAACATTGGCCTCCGGGTAATAGGCAGCGGCGCATCCCTTCGGGGTATCGTAGGGAATGACGAGGAAGAGTTCGGCGGTTCGTTCGACTCCTTGAAAGTGACTGGTGATATTAACGGGTTGTTCGGCGACGAGGTTCCGTTCCTTCATGTCCTCGCGGTTCATGAAGATTATGCGGCGTTCATTCTGGATTCCGCGGTAGCGGTCGTTGTTTCCGTAAATAGTGGTGTTGAACTGGTCGTGGCTGCGGAAGGTTTGCAGCAGGAGTTGGCCCTCCTCCAATTGAATCGGCGAGAGCGGATTGATCGAGAATTCTGCCTTGCCACTATCGGTTTCAAAAACTCGTTCCTTGACCCCGTTGGGGAGATAGAATCCTCCCTTGCGACGGGCTCTTTGGTTAAAATCCTCAAACCCGGGAACGACTGCCTCGATCTTTTCGCGAATGCGGTCGTAGTTCTCCTCAAAGGATTCCCATGGGGTTGTTGATCGTTCTCCCAAGGTCGCGCGAGCGAGTCGGCAGATGATCGCGGGCTCGCTGAGGAGGTCAGGGGAGGCTGGTTCAAGACGTCCCTCGGAGCTTTGAATGACGCCCATTGAGTTCTCGGTGGTAACGAATTGCGGGCCACTGGCTTGAAGGTCGGTCTCGGTTCGTCCCAGGCAGGGGAGGATGAGGGCTCGATCGCCCGTGACCAAGTGTCCTCGATTGAGCTTTGTGGACACTTGGACCGTGAGGCGACATTTGCGGAGGGCGGCTGCGGTATAGTGGGTGTCCGGTGAGGCGGAGAGAAAATTCCCTCCGAGGCCGAAGAACACCTGAACTTGGCCGGCGTGCATGGCTCGAATCGCGTCGACCGTGTCGTAGCCATGTTCTCGGGGTGCCTGAAAGTCGAATACATTTTCCAAGGTTTGGAGGAAGGATTCTGGCATTTTCTCCCAGATGCCCATGGTGCGATCACCCTGAACGTTGCTGTGGCCCCGGACGGGGCAAAGTCCACTGCGGGGACGCCCAATTTTGCCGGTGATGAGATGGAGGTTTACGACTTCGCGGATCGTGGCTACGGAGTTTCGGTGTTGGGTGAGGCCCATCGCCCAGCAGGTGATGGCCTCCTCGGACTCCGTGAAAGTGCGGGTCGCCCGTCGGATCTCTTCTTCGCTGAGGCCGGATTGTTCGACGATCGTGGACCAAGAGACCTTTTCCAGATCGTCGACCATCGCTTCGTATCCACAGGTGTGTTCGGCGATGAACTTCTGGTCGATGACGCCTCCGGGGGAAGTAGCTTCGTTTTCGAGGATGCACTTGAGCATGCCTTTCAGCAGCGCGAGGTCCCCGTTGAGTCTCACAGGCAAATGCTGTGAGGCCAGAGGGGTGGCTTTGCCGAGAATGCCGGAAAGTTTTTGGGGGTGGGAGAAGGCCTTGAGTCCGGTCTCGAAAAGAGGGTTTACGGAGATGATTTTACCGCCGTTCTGAACCGTCTTTTCCAGGGAGGAGAGCATCCGCGGGTGGTTCGTTCCCGGATTTTGACCGAAGATCATGAGGCAGTCGGTCTTTTCGATATCCTCCAGAGTCACGGTGCCTTTTCCGACGCCAATCGTCTCGGTCAGGGCGCTACCGCTGGACTCATGGCACATGTTGGAGCAGTCCGGTAGGTTATTGGTGCCGAACTGGCGGGCGAAGAGCTGATAAAGGAATGCGGCCTCGTTGCTGGCTCTCCCGGAGGTATAGAAGGCCGCTTCATCGGGGCTATCCAGTGACTGGAGCTCTTCGGCAATGAGGGAGAAGGCATCGTCCCATGAGATCGGGCGGTAGTGGCTGGCCTCCTTCTCGAGAACCATGGGAGTGGTCAGCCGGCCAACATCGTTGAGCCAGTAATCCGACTGTTCCGCGAGTTCGGTTACGGAGTATTTTTCGAAAAACTCGGCCCCGATGCGCTTGCGGGTGGTTTCGGTGGCCACCGCCTTCGCCCCATTCTCGCAGAACTCAAATCGTGAGCGCTCGTCGTCCGGATCGGGCCAGGCGCAGCTCGGGCAGTCGAAACCGCCTTTCTGGTTCAGTCGGTAGAGGGCTTGGGCACTCCGCTTCGTGCCAGCCTGTCCATGAAGATGTTTGAGGGAGTTCGTAACTGCCTTCCGGCCAACCGCTTTCTCTTTGGGAGCACCACGTTCGAGGTTCAGGAGTTTGCGAGGCGGTTCGGCGTCGGGTTGCATAGTCGGTTAGTCCAGAAAAAAGAATGAAGATTTATGGGGCGGTGCGGATGCGCTCTGGGCAGCTGTATAAATTGTATCGGTGATCCCGAAGGAAACCAATGAGGGTGAGATTGAAATCATTGGCAAGAGCAACGGCGAGGCTGGAAGGCGCACCAACGCCGGCGATGATGGGAATTCGGGCGATGAGGGCTTTCTGAATGATTTCGTAGCTCATGCGGCCACTGACGCAAAGAGTCTGGCCCGTGCAGGGGGACCGCTGATTCAGGAGGTTGGTTCCAATGGCCTTGTCGAGGGCGTTGTGGCGTCCGATGTCTTCGCGAACGACCTCGAGTTGACCGTCGGAGGAAAAGATCGCCGCGGCGTGGAGTCCTCCGGTTTGTTCGAAGGTGTTTTGCTGTTCCCTCATTTGCCGGGGGAGGCTGTGAATCCATTCGGAATCCACCTCGACTGGATCCTCGATCCGGAGCGACTTGGGAATTTCGAGATGGCCGAGAGAGACCGTGCCACAGGCGCCGCAGCTGGAGTGAACTGCGAAGTGGCGTTCCTTTGTTTTGGCGGAGGCGTCGAGGCCCTCCCGCAAGCGGATTCGGGCCCGATTCGGGGCGGCGTGATCATTGTCGGCCGTAAAATCGATCTCTTTGATGTCTTCGGCCCGCTGAATGATCCCTTCTGCATAGAGGAGTCCGTAGATCAATTCCTCATCATTCCCCGGTGTGCGCATCGTTACCGAGAAATTTCTCTCCACCCAGGATCCGCCCGACTGTGAGCATAGGCTGAGTTCAAGAGGATCTTCGATTGCGAGGAAATCCGTCTCGGGCGAATGAGCGAGATTGCCCTCAATCCGCTGACGAATGACTTTGATGGTCGATCGAACGGCGGGAGCGGATTGCGCTTGAGCTTTGGAGGCTATCATGGACGCCTTCTACTATGCCCGATTTTGAAGTCTCCGCAAGTGAGAGAATCGATGGGAGAGGGCGGAAAGAAGGTTTCTTTCCGCCCGAGTATTGCTTAAGCCATGTGCCCATTTCGTAGCATCGAGCCTTGCTCGATGATCGCAATGGAAGACCGGGAATCCAAGCTTCCTAGACCTTTGGCAGCCCTGAGTTGATCGGCGAAGCGGCGGTGCTACCGATCTCCCGTCGAATCACTCCGCTACTCTTCGGCCGAATCGCGGGCTATGGGTTCCCTATTCTTCCGGAATCTCCAGGGCGGTCACTCGATAAGCATTCCGGTTTCCCGACTTTCTGTAGATCAGAGTGAGGATACTCGCTTCAGGGGGAATGCGCAGTCGTTGGGCGTAGCGTTCGCGCCATTTCCCTTCTTCATTGGGCGCGCCAATTCGAATCGTCACGGAGAAATCTTGGTTCGGACCGAGTTCAGCGAGCTCAGATTCTCCAGGTTCCAACCGGATAGATTGTTGGTTGAAGAGACAAGCTACGGGAGTCGTTGTCAGGTTGTAGACCCGTGATTTCCCGGCTGGTATGCCGCGTTGAGAACTATCGACGGGGAATATATCGTATCCAGTGGATTCGCTTTTCGGGTAGAAGATCAGGAGCGATTGTTTCTGATTGGGAGGTAGACCGATTTTTCCGAGTGTTTTGCGCGAGAAGGAGTTGTTGGAAGTGGATACCTCCTGAAAAAACGTGAGTGGATCGGAGCTGGAGTATTCGTAGAGAGGTGAGATTCGTTGCGCCTCAGCTTTAATTTGAACGGTCTCTCCTTCCCCTGTTGGACAATATTCGATCAAAGGTGGTTCGTAGGGATCCATGAAATCGATCCCGTCTTCTTCCTTGTTTGAAGCTGCATTGCTATCCGGCGTTGGGACAGTCTGAACTCCGGGTGGATTCTCTCCGGGCCACAAATAGATTCGAAAGGAGACCACAGGGTGTGCTTTTTCGTCCTCTGCGTGAACGACTGAGAGAGACGTGAAAAACAGGGCTAGGAATATGGAGCGGAGATTCATTTCTGCCGTCAGTGTATTTAGTTCAACCAACGAAAGGAAACGACCTTATATCCTCTTCCAAAGATCCGATTGACGGAATCGGTAAGCGTTGAGGGGAGGGAGCTCTCCGGATCTGTGGATTTGAGGTATGGGGGAAGACGCTGAACGGTGGCTTCTGCGCGGGCTATTGACTTTTCATCTTCGAATACGTTGTTGTTTTCGCCATATAGATGGATGGTAAATGTATCGGAACGAGGGGTTAGCGTCGATCCCAACCGGGCGAGTAGGTCCGCCTGGGTGATCCATCCCGGAATTCCTTCGGATCGCCAGCCTTTCTGTGCATCGCCATTGAATCCATTTTCGGTACGAGCTTGGGTTTTAATGGATGCTGATTGCAGGGAGGTGTTGATCTGAGCATTGGCGCGATTGATCCCGAGATGGTTGGCTTCGGCCGTAGAGATTGAATCGGCCGATGCCAAGGCGGCGGCCAGTGGTCCCTTGAGCCGAAAGGCATCTGTGCCCAGAGTGTTGGGGGCGTCCCGATCCGGATCCCGATTGATGAAGTCTGCGAGCGATGTGAATGGCCCTCGCCACTTAATTTCTTGGACGATTTGATGGGCGAGGTTCTTGATTTGAGAGGAATTCAATGTGCGATAGCCGTGATAGCTCGCAGTTTCATATTCGTCGTCGGAGAGGGCGAAGGCCTCTCCCGGGGAGTCGTAAATACGGAGATAGGGGGCGCCTTCCTCTTGGTCGGGCTCAATAGTTTGTCCATAGCTATAAGCCAAAATTGCTCTCCAAGCCTCTTCCGAAGTCGAGTTGATGTTGAAGGCTCCGTCCAACAGAAAGTTGCTAGCAGCAGTTTCACTAGTCAGGGCGGAAGTGTCGCTTTCATTGAGCGGGACTAGTCTTTGATTGGAGGGATGCCTGCTCGTTGTGGAAGAAAGAGAGGAAAAGAAAAATGGATCCCACAGGGCCTCATTCAGCCAGTATGAATAGTCATAGTGCATTCCCTTAATGTTGGTGTAGGTAGTATTGAAATATTGGGAGGATGGAGGTGGGTAATCGGTCCAACGAGTGAATGTCTGGTCGGATTGGATGTTGGGATCGGCAAGGCTGTTACCGATCGCATAGGCGGGGATGAGATTGTCAAAGCGTCCCCACTTGATCCGATATTTTGTTTCCAGATTTTGAATGCGATTCAGGTCGGTTTCTGAGGTCACAATTGGGGCGGAGTAGTAGAGAGGAGCGTCCATCAGCTGACCGATCGATTGAAGCTCAGCTCGGTTGGGAGGAGAGGAGAATAGTATACTGCGCTCATTGAAGACAGGATTGACGGAGAACCCGGTTCCGGCTCGACTGCCAGATATGGGCAATCCGAAACTCTGGTCCTGCCCGTCTAGAGTTACGTAGGATTCGAAGGAAGGATTGTTGATCTTGGATTCGACGACGTCGCTGTTGTTTCGGAAATTGTGGTAGAAAATCGGGTTCGACCCATTGGCCGATGCACGGGGATTGTAGTTTGCTGTCCATTTCACGGAACGGTCGGATCCGCTCTCGACGAAGTTGTGAATCGACTTCATACCCACGCTTCCTTCCATGGAGGCAATTGGGCCGCCCATTGGCTGCATCATGGAGGGAGCCGCTGCATTGGATGCATATCCGGCTAGATAGAACGCTTCGAAAAGAACGCTTTCGTTGTCCCGTCGGACGAGGCGCACTGAATTGGAGAAGGACCGGCTTGGGATTAATTCGAAATCCGCTGGTGTGAAGCCGGAAGAGGCTGAGGTGAAGGTATTGCCAGTGGGGATGTGGTAGCTGGCGGAGGGACGGAAGCCTGGCGTGAGCTCAGATTCTCCTGACTTTGGCCGAGCCAGTCTCGTAAAAACGGGCAGCTCGGTGTTCCCATTGGGCGGTGAGAAGCAAACGGCTTCTCCAGGCATCAACTGGACGTTGCTTAGGTTGAGACTGAGTCGTGCGGAACCGGGGATCTTGACGTCATCTCGGGCTCCGTTGATTCGAATATCCCAACTTCCGAGGTACTGGTCGTAGTGGTGAATGTGTTCTGTGGAGGAGTTCGTTTGGTAGAAGGTTTGCCCGAAGTCCAGGCGATAGTCGGTCTCTTCCAAAGTCACGCTGTACGGATTCCACAGAGTGACGGCTGGCAGGAACTCGAGATAAACTGTGTATTCTCCATCGGCATTGGGGGTCGGATCGTAGCGAGGGAGGACATAGAGCTGAACTTGAGTGATGACTGGGTGAAAGCCGACCTGTGTTTGCGACTGGCGCTGGACTGGAAGTTGCCCGAGGAGGTTTGTCGTCGTGGTGGCCCAGTTTTGGAGTTGCGACCAGAGAGGACCCCCTGGATCGGAATCTAGTTGGACACCGCCAATCGGGTCGAAGATTTGTCCGGTGGGCATGAAAGAATTGTCATAGAGGGCGAGAGTCAGATCTTTTTTCAATCCTCCGTTGCGCGTGTCGGTCAGGAGCCCATAGCTGCGAGCGGTGAGATCGTGATAGCGGTCACGGAGAGCGGTGAGTTCGGTAGGATCGTTTGCACGCTGAGCAAGTTCGTTCACATATTGGGCCTGCTGGAGCTCGGCTCGCGAGAAGGATTCGATCCATCCCAGGTTGCTCATGAGGGTGATTTCGGCTTTTTGGGAGGAGAGAAGAAGATCGCCGGCAGTCTCGGAGCCGGCGGAGCTGAACTTGGCTTTAATGCCTTCGTCGCTCACCCAGAATGCGTATCCATTGTTTGGGCTGATCGATTGCAGAGGGGCGGTGACGGAATCGTCATCGGTCAGGAGTACCGATACAGGTAGAACCGAATCGGGAGTAGTGAAATCGGGATCTTCAGGGTCGAGGCCCGTGTTTCCGCTGATCAGCCAGGTGAGCAGATTTCCGGATTCGTCCCAGACCCCGGTCCAGTGATTGTGGTTTTGCCCATCGACTTCAGGAGTGGAAGGATCCGTATCCAGAAGGCTCGAAGACGCCGTGATTCGTGTGTCGGGCCCGGTTTGCTTTTGAAGTTCCCCGAGGGCAATGTTGAAGCTAAGAAGGGCATTCTGCTGGGCTTTGAGCCTGCCTAACTGATGGTTGGAATGCTGGGCTTCGATCCGAGTGAGGGTGGCGATCGCTATCAGTATCAGAAGCACGAAAGCCATCAGTGAAATCGAAATAATCAGGGCAAAGCCGGAGTCCATTGGGACGCCCAATGAGGTTGTTTGAGGCTGGGGTTGTGTGAGGTGGGGGCTACGCATTGGGTTGGGTAGTTAATCATTGGGGAGGCTCAGGTATCTCGTCCGTTTGTATATCCTGGCCCTCCTGCGGCTGTAAATCCTCCGCTTTTTCCTTCCAGATTGTCAGTCATCCAAAATGAGAAGAGATCGCCTCGATCCAATTTGAAATGGAACCGAACCCCTTCCTCTTCCAGGGAGTAGAGGTCTTTATTCTTCCAACGGATCTGTGCGCATGTGCTGTTGCCAACAAACCCGAGACAATCCTCGTGCGAGAGACCGGGGATAGGCTTTTCATCGGTGCCGATCGCGGCGACGCTCAGACGGGACCCAACCGTAGTGGCGTTGACGAAAAGGTGTCGGCCTTTAAATCGCATGCGCCTTGTTTGAAGTTCACTTCCAGGGTAGTTGGGGCGCATAGAGGCGAATCCGTCGCGGCGAATCTTGGCCAGGCCCATTGCTCCGTTCGAATACATGCCGTTGGTTCTCCAGTCCTCTGTAATACGGTTGGGATCGCCGCCATAAGCCGAATAGTAGAGCCAGAGTTCATCTCCAACGATGCAGCACATGCCTGCGCTGGATTCCACATATCCGAATTCCCATGAACCGTATTCACGACGGGCGGGAATGAAAGGCTGGCGGTCTGGTCGATACCAATGGCATCCGTCGCGACTGCTGCTTAAGTAGAGTTCAGTGAGTTTGGGCTCGCCCCGAGATTCACCGTGAGGATTGTTCGGACCGTGTAGGATTTGGTGAAATCCGATCATCATGCTCTCGTAGGCAATGGCATCGAAATTGTAGAGTTGGGCCGGGAAATATTTGCCGTGATCGAGGCAGTCGGCCCGCATCCAAGGGGTCATGCTTTCTTCGGTCCAACGAGCGCTTTCCAGGAAATGATCTCCTTCGTGGTAGTAGCGTGCACGACAGGCTAGCGGATGCCACTTTCGGATGCTTTGCACCCATTTTTGCCGAATTGGGTTGTAATACATCGTGCTGCGGTCGTCCATAGGTCCGGACTTCCCCCGAAAATCCCAGTGGACTCCATCCTTGGAGGTGTAAAGAAGCGCTTCAAAATTGTCGATCCATGGTGGGCCGACGGGATTGGGTTCGCGCATCAGCATCTTGTAGCGAGGTTCATCACCGGTCGCATTATGGTCGATGATGACACTGCCAGAATCTGGATGAACTTCTTGGGGGAGAATTAGATTTGTGCCCGGGACTATGTCGAGAGAGGGGCGTTCCCAATGGATCCCATCGCGGCTGATGGCTAGGGCTGCGTAGCCGAGGTAGCCGGTCATATACCACATCTTAAAGAGCTGGTAGCGATCGTCGAACCAGACGCCTCCACTTTTGGCAATGGCACACGGAGGAAATCGAGGGTCGGTTTCCTCTGCCGTCTCCGGCCAGAGAATGGGGTTCCCAGAGAACTTGGCGGGTTGGTGGTAGCAGGGGCTCATGCTTGTTCGATGAGCTTCCCATAGATAATCGTCTAGAAAAAGTTGTCGGCCAGGTTGGAGTTCGATTATGTCCGGGATTTGCTTTAGATAGGGGACTTGAATGGGTTGATTGTTATTGAGGTCGTTGGGGTGAGGAAATGAATTCATACTCAAAAATTTTGAATGCGAGAGGTCGAAATGAGTTGGTTTTCAAGATCTAAGAGACTTGCGTTGTCCGAAGATGGTTTATTTGTATTTTTGTATGAGACTCCATTCGGTTTGTAAAATGAACTATATAGTCTATTTGTAAGATCTTACTATGTCTGACGATGCGCTTGCAGTTTGGGATTCCGTAATCCGCGATTATGGGTTCGAGTCGAAGGGGTCCCACTATGCGGGGCACTCTTATCTAATCCATCAGAGCAGTTTCGGTGTGGGGGCCGAGTTTCAGTTCCCGTCCGAGGACTATCGATGGAATGGCATGGAGCGAGGAGGCTCGGAAACGAATCGGTGGTTTACCTTTCAATGGACTCTGGAAGGCGAAGGAGAGCTTCGAGTAGAAGACAAGGTCTTTGCTCAGGGACCGGGCCAGGCCTTTTTGGTCCCGATCCCCTCAGAGCATGAATATAGGGTGTCCCCTTCGGGAAATGGATGGAAGTTCTTCTACTTATTCCTGAAGGATACGCATTGGGTGGTCGATCGGCTGACACGCGCTGTTTCGGACTGGGTTTACACCTTTCCGGTTGAGGGAGGATCTCGCTTTCAATCTGAAACGCTGCGAGTGATCGAGTTGATGTTTTCGGGTCATCTGGATGATCCATTCGAAGCGGAGAAGGCTGCGTTGTGCTGGATGCTTGAGGTCGAGAGGCACTTGTATCAGCTCAAGCATCCGGAGGATCCCCGGAAGGAATTACTTTTTATTGCGGACAAATTCTACCGGGAGAATCAGCAGCGTTCGTTTGGAGTAGAGGATTTCGCTCAGGTGCTGGGGATGGGACGTGCTCAGGCATCGATGCATTTCAAGCAGATTACCGGAATCTCCCCCGCTGCCTATTTCAATGAGTTACGTCTCAAAGATGCGATCTCACTTCTGAGGCAGGGGTTTAAGCTCCAATATATTGCCCGGGAGACCGGCTTCGCGGATGCGAACCATTTGTGTAAGGTATTTCGCCGCGTTTATCATATGTCGCCCGGACAATTTAAAAAGATTCATGCGATCAACCGAGTATTGGAAGTGGATGATGTGGCGGACCGCCTGATTACAGATAGACAATAATTCGGACATCGAGGGCATTTACCGCTGGGCGACCCTTCCTTATGATGGAAGGGATGCCTTTAGCAAAAATAGGAAAATCGGTAGCGGACCAGGGGGATGAACTCGTATGAGTCTGGAGACCCCCAAAATCGCAGGGGTGGACGACATTGTCTCTCTGGGGATATTTCAATGGAGAATCTTGGATGGTTCCTTGACGATCCGCGATTCGGCTGGGCAGTCATTCCTTCTGCGTTCGGAGAACGCTTCATACTTTCAGCCTGTGGTCAACGGACGCAGGCTTTCAACGGAACTAGTGTCTGTCTCACGGGAGGGGGGCTCTGTCATCCTGCGCTATGCGGCGGAGGGTCTGGAAGAGATGCTGGTAGAGTTTACCGGGACGGAAGATCGGCTCGGGGTGGATTGCAGCTGCACGCTTCGGTTTTCGGAGAAGGTTGAACTGAATCGAATCGAGATTTTTCCTCCGGGCACGGAGTTGAATGCCTACGATGTCGTGAATTTCCGGAACCGGCATTATACTCCAGCGACGTGGCCTGAGTTGAATGTAGGTTCGGCCTTGGATACGGGAACCTATTCGGATGATTGGCAATTCGCTCCACATCCGACGGCTCTTCTCTTTCGACGGGATCGGCATGCGCTGTTTTGTGGTTTTCTCGATTTGCAGCCTAGCTTTGGAATGTCCCTGAGTGTCAAGCGAGGGGAAGTTGAAAGCTGGTTCTTGGATTTTGGCGATAGACCTCACGGATGGCAGATTCCGGGTGGTGAGAATCTTTTTGTTGGCCGGATGAGACTATTCACGCGCTCGAATGTCGAGGTGCATCAGATGTTTGCCCAGTTCGGAGATATGCTGATTGAGGAAAAAATCATCCCGGACGCTCAGGAGAAGGTCTTTCACGATTGGTGGAGAGAGCCGATTTATTGCACTTGGAACGATCAACGAATGCTGTCCAACGGACAGTTCGAAGCGGAGTTAGTCGACCAGACTGCCGATTCGGTATCCAGCGCGCTGGAGCAATTGAATGAGTCGATGGTTCGTCGGGCTGTAGAGGTTATTCAGCGCGAGAAGATTCCGGTTCGGACAATTTTGTTGGACGAAGGTTGGAATGTTGCGCGGGGTGATTGGAGGCCTCACACCCAGCGTTTTCCCGATCTTCGGCGATTGGTAAATGATCTCCATGAGCGTGGATTTAAGGTCATGGTTTGGTGGAATTGGGCTGAAATCGCCAAGGATGCAAAGATTCCCTCTCACGAATTGGCTGAGGGTGGATGGCTCAATCGAAGGGGATTTCGCTGGCGGGATTACTCCGATCGAAAAATTCAGGAGAGTTATTTGAAGCCTTTGATGCGAACGTTTTTCTCAGACGGACCCGGGTGTTATGATCTTGACGGGGTGAAGACGGATTTTCTTGCCGATAAGGTGCATCCAGAAAACCCGCTTTGCGATTCATCTTGGCGCGGCGAGGAGCAATATTTTTTGAAGGTTTTCGATCTGTTTTACTCAGAAATGAAGAGGCATAAGCCAGAGGCGTTGCATTTGGGTTGCGCGGGAAACTACTGGCTTTCGCCCTATATCGATCTAAACCGGACCTACGATGTTCATACCAGTAATTGGAGGGAGCACGAAGAGCGTGCCCGCATGTTAAAGAGCACCTGCCCGGGGGTCACCGTCTCGTATGACATGCATGAATTTGATGAATCTCTTGACGAATACTTCGCATCGGCTTCCCGAATGCAGGCCTGCGTTGAGGTGGGGAATGTATTGGCTCTTCGCGACAACTTCTTTTCAAAGCCTCGTGTAGCAGATTCAGAGCACTGGGAGGTGCTTCGGAGAGGTTGTGCTGGGTGATTGCGGTTTCTACAGATAGACCATAGTTCGGACACTTGGACTATTGTCGAATATCGCACCATTTTATACAATTTGAACATATGAATTACCCCAACTTAAAGACTTACTGCCGGTTTCCCGGTTCAGGAAAAATTCGTTCCTCTCTTCTCGCTGCGGCCTGTTTGGTGGGGGCAACGGTGGAGGCCGAGATGCTCTATTATTTGCCTTTCGATGATGGCACCAGTTTCAGCTTGGCCAATAGTGGGAGCCAGGGTGGGGTAGCTTCTGTCAGTAGCGGATCACCCTCGGGGTCTACATCGCAACTTCCTTCGTCACTAGGGGGCGGGGCTTCTCTCTATTTAGGTAATTCGGTTACATCAATCAGTTTGCCGAACAGTACCGATGTTTTGAGACAGGATACTGCTGGGGCGCAGATGACTCTTTCGACTTGGTTTTATGTGGATTCCGCCACACCTGCATGGATCGATTTCTTGAGCGTGAATGGTCAGAGCGGCTGGCAGTATTCAATGTCTGGAGGCACTGGCGCAAATGCGCGAAAATTGAGAATTACGGCGAACGGAGTCCAGAGGTATTCTAGTAATCAGTTTGCTTTGGGCGAATGGGTTCAGCTGGTCGCAACCTGGGACACTTCTGTAGGATATGATGCCTTTATTGACGGCACTTACAGTGATTTCAATCAGGACAATGCATTCTCAGCGGGCGGGCCTTACACTGATTCGATTCTTCTTAAGGGAGGACAAGCGCCGATCTATTTTGATGATCTTGCTATCTGGAATGGGATTCTCACAGATGGCCAAGCCCGTTCGCTGAGCCAGGCTCCCGAGCAGCTGACGGGGTATAACGCCGGAATTATGAATTCCCTCTTTGAGGAATGGGAAACTGGCGCTGCGGGTGGTTCGACGGTGATTGTAGATGACCTGGAGTGGGATTATGCTTCCGGTTTCGATACGACGGGGAAATCCGCCGGAGATGTTTGGCAAGAGGGCGGGAACTACTACATTTGGTTGGACGGAGAAGGAGCAGAAGTTTCCGGTGTCTCCGCAGCGATACCCGAACCTTCCGCCTATGCGGGATGGATTGGGTTGATGTCGGTTCTGCTTCTTCTGATCCGTCGGAAATCTCGGGAGTGAAGATTGTTTCAGTCCTCTCATTTTGGATGTCTGGAACGAAGATCTCGGGCGCAACAGATGATTGAATGAGGCTTCTGCTGAGGCCTTTTGGAATAGAGAAAATCGCTTTGAAAGGCCCTTCCTCGGTGGATGAATGCAACCGGGGGAGGGCTTTTGTTGTAGTTCTTGAGACTTTATGATTCTGGCTTGATCGCTAAGGCCAGGAGAATGAAAGCGAGAGATCTCCTGCTTCGCTGTTCGGCTCCAACATTTGGACCACATTTTAGACACCCCGACCATTGTGAAATTGGATGGCAGTCGGTAGACTGTTTCTCGATATTCACTTTCGAACATTTCCCATCCCCATGTTTCTCCGTATTCTGCTATTGCTCTCCGTTTTTTCGTTTCCGGGACTCCCGTCTCCGTTGATGGCCTCTACCAATGAGGATCCTGTAGAGCGGATTCCGGAGATGGCCGACGTGGAGTCTTGGGTCATTGCTGAGAACGGGTCTGATCGCCTAAGTTGGTTCCCCATTTCAGAACGTCTTGGCTTGGGAATTACAGATTTTCGCAGGGGAGACATCGCGGACATTTGGCTAAAAGAGCCGGTCCGGGTTCCCGAGTGGAGCGATGAGTTTTCTCTCGATATTCATTCTACCGGAGGATGGCCTACAGGCTTTCAGTTGCGGCTGTTGGTGAAGGATTGCCAGGGGCATGTTTACGACTATGATTTGCATTCGAATCTTCTTCCGAAGAGAACCCACTATTTCGCGAACAACCAACGCCCGCGTGCGGTTCGAGTTTATGCGCCGGGGTTCAAAAGGCCCGTAATGAGGCGTGCAGGAGCGACTTTGGATGCAGTGGACCCTTCCGTGCGTGACCTGCCAGAGCCTCCTTTGTCAGTGGTGGGGATACGTTTTGAGGGTTTGAACTATAAAGAGCCCGCTGCCGGTGAGAATGCCAAACCCTTGGTGTTTTCCTTGGGGAACTTCAAGTTTACCCGCTTACTCTGGCGGGAGGCAGACTTCTATTATTCTCTGGCGGACACTGAATATTTTGGCGCGGATGATCCCGTTCCTTCTCTCTCCTTAGGTGAACTCAAGCAACCGCATTACGGAGAGCAGTTCGTGATTAGCTGGGATGTGAGGGATGAATATGCCGGACAGCCTTTTCTGGTCGGTGGAGAGGAAATTCTCGTCGACCGGGACGATCCCGATTACCGGAATACTTTTCTACGCAAGATCGAGATTCCGGTTTTTGCGGAGGGAAGTTACTGGATTCGGGTCAAAAAGAAGTGGAATCGCGAGCCAGCACGTTTGACCAGCCGTATCGATGAGTTCGAATTTCGGCTCGATATCCTGGCTGGGGAGGAGCCGGCGGATCGCGAGGAGGTGGCTCCCGAAGTCCAGGTTCCTTATTCTTTTCTGCGGATGGCTCCAAATCGCGAGTCTTTTGTCGGGGAGGAAAATGATTCCGTTTTATGGGAAACGGCGTTTTGGCTTCCAGATGATGCGGATCGTCATGAGTATCAGTGGAAGCTGACGATTCGTCATGACAGTAGTGGTGAGCTGGTGGATGAATTCGAGGGAGATCTTGAGTCTGTTCCTCAGCGACAGATGGTTCCGGTTTCGCTGGGGAAGATGAAGGCAGGAACCTATCAGATGAAGATGGATGTTTTTGAGGACGGGGAGCTGATGGATCGGGAAACTCGACTCTTTGGTGTCAAAGAGGCTGAAAGTCCTTGGTCAGAGATTCCCGCGTCGATTCCTTCCTACGAGGAAATTCTCGAAGGAGATTCTATCATTTATCTCATGCCACACGGATACGGCTCGATACGCGACCCGGAGGAACGTTGGCGGTTGTTGAAGAATTTTTTGGATCGGGCTTCGGAAATTACTTCGACCGTAGAGTTCATTGTGCGTTGGCGAGATATCGAGCCAATGGAGGGAGTTTATGACTGGTCGGAGTTGGACCGGTTTCTTGACTACGCGGAGACGAAGGGCGTGACGGTACTGATTTGGCCCTCGATCATGGGCGCCGAGCCGGAATGGCTGCCCGCGATCTATGAGAAGCCGCGCAACGAAGATGGGGAAATTTACAATCCGATTCCCTACACATTTCACGGAGGGCGCATTAATCACTACTACTCGGATGAGGTTAAGGCGGCGACTTTGAATCTGTATCGTACGTTGGCAGAACGTTATCGGGGTAGTCCCGCAGTTCATGGCTACTTTGTGCTCACCGAACATCCTTATGATATGCCGACGTCGGGTTGGTATATCGGAGGTTCGGAGGAAACCCTTGGCCAATTCCGAGATCACCTGCGCAGGGAGTTTCAAACGTTGGAGGCGGTGAATTCCCGATGGGCAACTGATTATGCGAGTTGGGAGGCAATCATCGTTCCACCCGAGGAGGCTACGGGAAGGCAGCGACTAGATTGGCTCGCCTTTCTCCGACGTGGTGTGGGCAGCCATCTGATCGATTGCGTGGAAACGATTCGAGAGGTCGATGATCATCGAATTATTCAGGTTTACACCGGGGGGCAGACCCCGGAGACTATGGACGCGCTCAGTGATATGGGATGCATGTTGGCGGACGGAGGAAGTCAGAATCCAGAGACCTTCGGTGGGGCAGCCATGCAAATGGCCGACTACGGACTCCAGCGTCGGGCGGAAGAAGTCTCGGTGGGAAACTGGTCGGAACACTTTCCGACTCAGTTGGACGCAACCCTATATACCATGCTCCTAGGAGGAGGAGGAAATGCCAATATCAAGATGTTTTATCCTGTTCGCCTTGATTATGAGCAGCTTCTTTCGGCTCCGCATTCGCTGGATCGTTTTCTCCAGTTTATTCCAATCTGGAAGGAGCTGAGGTACACCAAGACCATGCCTCGTGAAGTCTATGTGCTGAATGACTTGAATGCTGGCATGCTTGAAATCGAACGTTTGAACTACCACGGGGAACTTTGGCCGGATATGGTGCTCATGGAGGCGGGAATCAATGCACCTTGGGGAGATATCGACCGAGCTTGTAGAGGCAAAATGATGATTCTCCCCGGCATCACGGTCTACGAGGAAAAGACCATTGATAAGATTGTTCAATATGTTGAAGATGGGGGAACCGTATTCTTGTATGCTGATTCGGGCCGCAGTTCTCCGGATCTTCCTGAAGAAGATTGGATCTTACTGCGTCGATTTGGGCTATCCGTCCCAGTTACTGAAACGGGAGTCGGGGGGTATGTTGACGTGATTCCGGTAGCGGGTGATGTTTTTGACGAAGAGGCTGGTACGTGGCGTTTTCGAACTGCTTGGCCTCATGACTCAAAAGAAGGCGAAGAAGTGTTCGCGTTTTTCGATGAAAAAGTGGATGCATCGGCCATCACTCGTTTTCCTTTTGGAGAAGGGCAAGTGATTGTTGCGTGGGCTTCGTCGATTGTTCCGGCCGTAATTGAGGAAGAATATCCGTTTATGCGTGATATTGCCCGGTGGGTTGGAGTCGATTTGCTCGCAAGATCGGATTCGCCATCTCTGTGGACCAACCTACTGTCTCAAGAGAATAGCGACGATTATTACGGGTTGGTTTATCATCCAGCCTATCTAATGCGGGGGAAAAAGGCGGTAGACGGAACCGTTTTTTGGAGACTGCCGCAAGGAGAGTATCAGGTTGCGGAAATGATCTCAGAACAGATCTTGGGAGTTTTTTCCGCCGATACGCTTTGGAATGAAGGTCTATCCACGGCACTGGGGCCCCGTGAGGTCGCTATCTATAGAATGAAGAAAACAGAATCTTTAAAATGAAACGAAAATATCTTACAGTGGTTTCTCTCTTGGCCGGACTTGGTCTTACTTGCCCCTTGTTCGGTACTTCCGAATTGAAGGCTTTCGATGTTCTGAATGTGGATGATTGGAAGGTCGAAATACGGGAGGGAGATACAGTCCGCCTCCTGTCTAGTGAGGACGATCTATTAGCCGTCGATTTTGACGTTGCGGTAGACCGATCCCAAATGGTTGGGCATGTCCGCCGGAAAGAAGGGGGCTTTCGGCTCTTGCTGAAAGAACCGATAGCACTCGCGCCTGAGGACCAGCGCGTTGTCTTCGAAGTGCGGATGAAAGGGGTGAAGGAAGATACCTATCAGGTTCGACCCCTGCTTGAGGACGAAAATGGGGAGACTATCTCTTACCGAGCCGTTCCGATTCGCAGTTTTCAGGAATCCCACGATGGATGGAAGTGGATGAAAACTCATGTCTTTGATCTAACAGAAGCGGGCGGGGCTACGGACAACATTTTTCGAGTTGAAGGGGGAGACCTGAATGCCTGGCCAGATGGGAATCTTACGTTCCGTGGGTTTCAGGTCGTTCTCTTTGCCAATCGTGGAAAGCGAGCAGAGGGAGAGAGTTCTGGAACGATTTACCTCGGGAACATTGAATTGGGCGGGAAACAGGTGCCTGATAGCCCGTTTGCCTTCGCCGATTCTCTTCTCGAGGAGAAAGGCAAATACGAGATTAGCTTTGAGATCCGATCAGCGTTTCAAGGAGCCCCAGTAGAGGAGATGGTTGAGACCCTTGATTTTGACCCGGATAACGAAGCCAGTCGTCGTCAACGAATCGAGTTGCCGATAGGAGACCTTCACAACAGTTGGGTCCGTTACCAGGTGCGGGACGAAGAAGGTATGCCAGTGGTGAGCGAGGATATCCGCTGGGAGCAAAATATATCGCCCGAAGTTTCGAAGGATGTGGCGAGTATTGATCTCACACAGCGTCCCCTCTTGGGGCTGGTTCGGATGAATCCGGACCGTTTGGATGATTCAAAACAGACAGGAGGTGTTTACCGCGAAGATGAAGAAATGAACGTGCAATTTCGCATATTTGAACCGGAAGATGGTTCCGAATCCCTGACGTTACAATGGCAATTTATGCCCTATCTGAGTGATAAAATTATTGATTCAGGGGAAGAAGATGTTCGATTTGAGGGGGCCTCCTTCGTGGACGCGAACGTTGTTTTACCGGTTGTAAAGGATCGTGATGCCTACCGGATTTCCTACACCGTTCTCGATAAAGAGCAAAAAACAGTGGATGGAGGGGAGTATGTGTTGGGGGTCGCCCGGGAACAAATTCCAGCTTACATTTCGAGGGACGGGAACTTGCCTGATCGGAATGTGATCAAACGGCATCCTTACTTCCGAACAACCTATTTTTACAAGCGGAGTCGCGGGGAAGTCCCGGTCGAGGAGGATATTCTCGAAAATTTTTCAGAGATGGTGGACGAGTCGAAGCAGATGGCCTCGCATATTACCTATATGGTGGATTTGGCCGAATTCGAGATCCTCCCGGGGGTGTATGATTTTGCCTTGATGGATCAAATCATGGATGTCGCAGCGGATAATGGTGCGGGGATTACAGTTCGCTTGGCGCATACGGAGCAGGAGAAGCCTTATCGATGGTTGCCTTACACCCTGCCGCGAAGCTTTGACGGGACGCCTCTGGAGGGGCACGGTTATTACGGAAGTTATTCCGTCGCAGATCCAGACTATCGCGATTCTTGGCATCGTGCCTTCAAAGCCGTTCATGATCGTTATCAAGAGCATCCTGCGTTCGAAGGCTATTACGTGATGCAGGCCGGAGGAGAATGGGCTATCCCGGATGAGCCATGGAACGGGTACATTTCCGATTATTCCGTTGCGGGTCAGAACGGGTTTCGGGATTACCTGAAAAATACTCTTGGGCTCGACTTACAGCAATTGAATGACCGTTGGTCGACCGATTATACTTCCTGGGAGCAAGTGATGCCTCCGTTGCCGGATTTGTCGAAGGGTAAAGCGCCGGACCTTCGTCCGCAGTGGGTGGACTTTCAGCGTTGTAAAAACTTTTGGCGTTCGAGCTGGTATAACCGAGTTACCCAACGCATCCGCAGTTATGATGAGCAGCGCGTCATCATTGTTTACGGTGGGTTTCGAAACGTTGGCAACGACGAGCTGCTGGATCTTGTCGATTACTTTCACAACGGAGGGAACCATTATTTGCAGGGAGAGGGAACGATGGTGAAAATGTGGGAAGACGACCGAGTTGGCTGGATCAATGAACCCCATCATCCTCATGGCTGGGCCGCCTACGGGGATCCTGCCGACCGGGGTTGGGTTCTGGATTGGCAGATGTATGTCTCTATAGCTCAATCAGGAGGAGGGGGAGCAAACTTGCATGTTTATTATTTTCCGAATCCCGGCGTCGATCTTACGGCGCATTATGGGGGGACCTACGCCTACGACCGTTTCGAGCGCTACAAGCCGATCTTGCGGGAGTTTCAGGAGATGACTTTGGTCCAAGACCCAAAGCAGGTAGCAGTGATTCAGGACGAAAAGACCCTGCTGACGAAACATCGAACTACCTTTATGGCGCGTAAGTCTGACCTGCGGCGTTGGTTCGAGTTGATGAAACTGGATGCAGTCGATTTCGAATTCTACCGGGAAGATGAGGAGGCCAATTATAAAATGCTGGTTTTGAACCCCATTGACGAGGTTTTGAGCGAGGACACGATTGAGGTGGTAAACCGGATGGCCCGCAACGGAGCATTGGTGGTGATGTCTGCACGCACAGGTCGTTACACGACTGATGAGCAGCACGGCGAGTATCCACTTCTAAAGAAGCTAGAAATTCCGCTGCCGACTGGGACATGGGAAATGAATGAAGAAGATGTGGTTGCGAAGATCGAGGAATCCGATTGGCTCGGTTCGTCGGAAGGCGGATTGCCCTTCTTTACACAGGAGGATCTTCGGAATGATTTAGCGAAAGAGGATCTCTATGAGTCCTATTGGAAGTGGCCATACCGATTTATCCCGGAGACCGATTACTTTGGTTATTACAAAGGAAATCTGGATGTGGGTGGAGAAACTCTCGCGACCTTCGTCGATGGCGGTGTCGCGGCTTCTCTATATTCGGTGGGTGAAGGACAGGTTCTCGTCTTCTGGGGAACTCCGGAGATGAAGCCTGAAGAGCAGAACGGCCTCATGGCAGCGATTGCCAAGAAGGCCGGGGTTACCAACGGTACTATGGATAATCCGATTCCCTACATGCTGGAGGGAGTCGATGAGTCTATGGATCGTTTCTACACCTTCATCTACGAAGAGAAAGCAGGGATTTATCTGCAAAAAATCGGAAATGTTCCCGATGGGGAATGGTTTGTCGATGACATGGTTACCGATACACGCATGGGTACCTACGACGGAACCTTGATTCGGGAAAACGGGATGGAGTTAGAGTTTCGATCCGGGAACTCGCCTTTAAAAGTTCTCCGCTTCATCCGCCCGAAGAAGATGGGCAATGCGAAATGGATGGAGAAGTATCCGGATTATACCGGGAACTAATCGATGTCCGGATTCCGAACATTCAAGGCTTTCAGCTGATCGCGAAAAGAACGGGGAGAGCAGCCCTCCAAGCGGGTGAACCAATTGGAGAACTTTGATCGATGCTTAAATCCTAGATCGTAAGCGATTGTTTTTCTGCTGGTGTCGAGGTCGGCCAATCTTTGCTGCTCTCACGTAAAGCGTCTTCGTTCGAAGTAGCGGGTAGGGGTTAGATGGGTCGCTTGCGAATAAATCCGATTCATATGTCGGACGGTCAGATTGGCTCGATCTGCGATGGTTTGCAGGCAGAGAGGAGCGTCTAGTGGAGCGTTCGATAAATGCTCATGGATTTCATGAGCGCGTGAATTGCTTTCTTGAGGTTCCAGATAAGTTTCTTTTTCGGTAGCGAGGACTTCGAGTAAGGCTTCGAGCCACCGAATAAAAGCACCTAATCCGGCGATATAGTCATTTACCGAGCAGGAAATACCGGGGATATGAGCTTCGTGGGCTGACAAACGTGTCGAGACGACTTTGTCCAGTTTCCAGGTGGCTTGATTCAATTTCGGATCTTTGGGGGACCTTAACTGAACCACCTCGCGGAAATTGAGCTCGGAGCCTGGTTGATTGGACTCAAAATAGAAGTGGGCTGACCACAACTGAACTTCGCCTTGAATGACGTGGGTTCGACCTTGTGGTGGCATAATGAGCCAGTCGCCTTTCTTCGCTTTCCACTGTCTGCCGATGATTCTACAACCACCGAACCTTTTAGCACATTGATCTGGCCTGATAAAACCCCGGAGGGGGGACTACATTGAATCTCAGCGAATTGAGTTTCTACGCCTGGGTGAGCACGGCGGGGCCGTACAACGGTGGGAATTATAATTTTTTAGTGTGAAGCAGTGAGACGGGTGCTTCGACGCTCGGCACGTATTCGAGTTCGGCGGCGATCGCGAGTAGTGTGCAGCCTACCAGTTCAAATCAGTTTGTATTGGACTTGTCGGGAACGCCAGAACTTCAGGGATTGACCGGAACCGTTTCGTTCACAGTCGGTGTTTATACAGACAACAAGCCCGCCAATGGCTTTATGCGGTTGGATCAGGTTGAAGTGAGCGGCGCTGCGATTCCGGAATCGGCGCCGTTTGGGTTGGTTGCTTGTGTGCTGGCTCTTTCCCTTGGCCTGAAGTGTCGTAACCATCGTTCGAGCTGACTCGTATTCTCTGTTTTCGTATCTCTTTCCCATTGTTGGGGAATTCATATAGAGGGCGGGTTGGAGAGATCTTCAACCCGCTCTTCTTTTGCTTCGTTTGACCTATTCTTTGGTGAAATCTGAGGGTCTGCACGAGAGATACAGACAAATCGACTATCGGTTCGACACTAGGACAATTGATCCGATTCGGGGAAGCGAGGTATGATGACCTACTATGTTTCTTCTACAGAAGATGAATACAGATACCTACTATTCTGAACTGCCCGCTCAAAGCACGGCACACTGAATTCTATGGAAAAGACGAACACGATTGACTACCAAGAAATTCCTACAGCGTTGGACGCTCCGGAGATAATTTCATCCCCAGGTCCTGAGTATCAAGCTGACAAGAGACCATTTCAGGGAATTCCTACGGTTGAACGCAGTCCCACCGGGAGGCTGTGGGCTGCGTGGTATGCTGGTGGAGACTGGGAGTGTTGGCAGAACTACGTTGTTGTGGTTACGAGTGATAACGATGGATGCACTTGGTCTGATCCGCGTTGGGTGGTTGCTCCGGGGGGCACGGTTAGGGCTTTTGATCCTTGCTTGTGGATGGATCCGGAAAATCGCCTGTGGCTTTTCTGGGCCCAGTCGATGGCTGCCAAAGTTCCGAAGAATCTATATATGGACGGTCGCTTTGGGGTCTGGGCAATGGTCTGCGAGAATCATGAGTCGAACCAGCCGACTTGGGCTGCTCCCAGGTATATTGGGGATGGCATCATGATGAATAAGCCAACCGTCTTAGAGTCCGGGGCATGGTTGCTGCCGATTTCCATTTGGAAAAAGTTGAAGGAGGGTGAGGGTCAGGCTCCACCGCTTTATCACGATATGGGGAAAAGGATTGGCGCGTATGCGGTCGTGAGTCGAGACAGCGGGAAGACCTTCGAGTATCTTGGAAAGTCCGATCAGCATGAGAAGCCTAGTTTCGATGAACATATGTTTGTCGAGCGGCGGGATGGGTCGATTTGGATGCTGATTCGCACCGACGGGGGAATGTGGGAGACTTTCTCTTGCGATCAGGGGCGATCGTGGGAGAAAGGAAACCTTTCGTCTGTGCGAGGGGAGAGTTCTCGGTTTTTCATTCGCCGATTGAAGTCGGGAAATCTGCTGTTGGTCCGTAATGATTTTCCTGAAGGTCAGCAACCTAACCGCTCTCATTTGACTGCCTATCTGTCGGAGGACGATGGGTTCACATGGAAGGGAGGTCTACTGTTGGACGAGCGATCGAAGGTCTCATATCCGGATGGAACCGAAAGCGAGGATGGGACGATTTACGTCATTTACGACTACAACCGAACGGAAGAGCGCGAAGTGCTCATGGCTTCTTTTAATGAATCGGAAGTGCTCGCAGGTCGGTTTGAAACCGGAAATTCTCGGTTCAAGATATTGGTCAACAAAGCATCCGGTTCGGAAAGAGTTGCACACGTGTAATCGAAGGCACTCCAGCAGAGTCTTTGGCCGAATCAGGGAACGAACCAGAAATTAGGGCCTCTGGACCTCGGGGCTCGATGAGAAAGCGGATAGAGCGACATTGTCCTCAATCCGCTACCGTCCCGTAGCATCGAGCCTTGCTCGATGATCGCAATGGAAGCCCGGGTATCGAAGCTTCTTAGACCTTCGGCAGCCCTCAGTTCATCGGCGAAGCGCCGGTGCTACCGATCTCCCGTCGAATCACTCCGCTACTCGGCCGCCGCATCGCGGGCCACGGCCTCGGTTGGCCCGTCGGTGCGGAAGGGAGCCATCGGGAGACCTGCTTCATTATAGAAGGGTGCGACCGGATTGTTGGCCCAGCCGTAGCGGACGGCTTCCGGTTCATCGATAGTTTCGGTGCTGACGCGAATCGTATTGCCATCCACGGTGACTGAGTCGGCCCAGACAAATTTCCCATCGGGCCCACAAATGGCGAACGCGTTTTCGGTGTCACCTTGGGCGACAATTCCGCCCTCGGCGTTTTCGAAGGTAAGTACGGCTTCATTGTCTTCAATCTCCAGAGAGGCGAAAGTGGGGCCGTTGGCGACGATGTTATGCCCGTAGGCGATCTCTTCCGCTTGGAGACCGAGTCGCTTGCCAACATCCTGCTTGTTTTTCGGGTGGATGTTATTGGCTTCACCGATGTCGATGATGACGGCGAGTCCTACTTGAGGGTCGTTGGCGGCGGTCATGGACTGGGCTTCGCGCAGTTCGGCCCAGTTGCTTTCGGCCGGCTTCTCCTCGCGAGCGCGGAAATTGGCGAGCTGCACGACAAGAAAGGGGAAGTCTCCACGATCCCAGCGCTCACGCCAATCTTCGATCATGGTGGGGAGCAGTGTCTGGTATTGCTCTGGGCGGCCTGCATTCGATTCGCCCTGATACCAGATTGCACCACGGATGCCGTAGGGGATCAGGGGTGCGATCATTTGGTTATAGAGCACGGTCGGGTAGTTCGGGCTGTTGGGATTCTTAGGCTTCGGGAGAAGCGCGAATTCTGGTTTTGCTTTCCATTCGCCCGCTAGGGCAATGGACTCGGCATCGGTTCCTTCGACGGGGGAGAGGGTCATTTGGCTCGCATCTTGTCCCCAAAGGCCTCCTTGCCCAGCAGCGTCTATGACACGGATGGCGATAACGTTAGGACCCGCTTGGACGAGTTCTCCTGGGACGGTGTAATTTCGGGGCTTATCCCAGAAATCGACGTTCTTCTCAGAGATATTTCCGCTGGCACCGACTTCTTTTCCGTTGAACCAAGTGACATCGACCTCATCGATCGGTCCGGGACGGAGTGCGAGATCGCGACCGACCCAGGATTCTGGGATGTCGACGGTTTTGCGGTACCAGACGATGCCGTCAAGGTTCCCGTATCCGGGGAGCCCGGATTTTTCCCAGTTCTGGGGGACAGGCATTGTGGTCCACTCGGAGTCATCCAGATCGGGTTGAGCCCAAGCCTGAGCCGAGGCTAAATCGGCTTCGAGGGAATAGAGCTCGGTCAACGAAGCTCTGTAGGCGGAGAGGTCTTGTTGATAGGTTTGAACAGCTTCGGCGTTTTTGGCCGGAAGGTTGGGAATATCGGCAATTTTCTGAGAGAACTCGGGCAGATTGGCTTCGAGGGCTTCGGCACTGGTCCAGGCCTCGGCGATGGTGCCGCCCCAGTTGGTGCTGATGAGGCCGACGGGTTGTTGCAGCTCGTTGTAGAGGTGGCGTCCAAAAAAGTAGCCGACCGCGGAAAAGTTTTTGGCGGTTCCCGGGGTGCAGACGACCCATTTGCCCTCGAGATCTTCCTGAGGTGCGTAGGCGATTTGGTTCTTTACGTCAAAGAGTCGAATTTCGGGGTAGTTGGCATTGGCAATTTCCTCTTCGGCGTTCGCCGCGCGATTCAGCGACCATTCCATGTTGGACTGTCCGGAGCAGATCCAGACCTCGCCGACGAGGACGTCTTCGAAGGTGACCTGATCTCCACTGGAGTCGGAAATGGTCATCACCTGAGCCTCGGAATTGGCGGGAATGGCAGGTAATTCGACGCGCCAAGTGCCGTCCTCGCTGGCTTTCACCTTGGCGGATTTTTCGGCGAAGGAGACGGTCACCGTTTCTCCGGGATCCGACCATCCCCAAACGGGAATCGTTCCGTCTTGCTGGAGAACCATATGGGATCCGAAAATCGCGGGTAGCTTCAGTTCCGCGAGGGCCGAGCTGGCGCCGAAAAAGAGACCGATTCCGGTTGTCAGGCCGATTGCGGCACATTTGCAGGTGTATGAACGAAGACGGGAAGGGGTTGTCTTATACATGGATTTAGAGGGATAGGGAGTGACGCTCTGAAAATCAAGCATGAGGTTCCCATGGACGAAAATTAAGAGGATCGTTTTTCCTGTCGGTATTCCGAAGGAGTCTTGCCGAGACGCTTTTTGAAGAGCCGGGAAAAGTAGTAGGGGTTTTCGAGGCCCACTTGAGCGGCGATCTCTTGCACCGGAAGGTCGGTAAAGGTGAGGAGTTCGCAGGCGACATCGAGCCGTTTCCTGATCAGATAGTGAAGGGGAGATTCGCCGAGATTTTGTTTGAACAGATGGCGGAGGTGGTCGGCGCTGATGTAGATTTCTGCGGCGAGGTCTGACAGGTCCAGGGTTTCATGGTAACGGGTGTCGAGAATTTCGCGGGCGGTCTTGACTGGATGGGGCAGGGAGGAGGTTTCATGCTCTTCCCGCTGGATCTTTTGCAATTCCACGAGAATCCAACCCGAGAGCAGGTCGAGGCGGCGTTGTTTCAGGTCGCCAGGAGGGCCTTTCAATTCCGAGAGAAGCTGTTCGAAAGTCGCTCCGATGGTTTTGGGTGTGTTGTCCCAGACGTTGGGTCGGAGATCTTCGGAATCGCATCCTGAGATGCCGACACAGATCTGTCGGCCATCTTGATGAGGAATATCGCTGTGGGGAACGTTTGGCGGGCTGACTGTGATTTGGCCCTGCCGATAAGGGTAGTGGTTATTGTTCTGAACGAGCTCTCCTGATCCTTTCGCGTAGTAGACTAGTTCCGTGCAGTGGTGAGAATGAATCGGGCAGGGAGCATTCGCTTTCATTGGAATTTCAGCAACGAAAATACAGCGGATAGAGGCCATAGTTTATTCAAAAGGACAAAGTGGATGAGGGTCGAGGTGGAAGAGAGTGAGTTACTTGAGGATACCCGGAATGTGCAAATGATTTTCCCCGTCGAGTGCATTCACCTCGGGAGGGGCTTCGGTTATTATTTTCGGGCTCAATATCCTCTATCATCCAGAAATATCCATCATGCCTGAATTTGCCGACGCGATTGTTTTCTCATCTGTCAACGAGGTCTCTCACCAGACTGTCGAACTGCCTCCGTGTGGTCCTGATGAGATCGTTTGCGAAACCTTGTACACTTTCGTCTCTCCTGGAACCGAACTGCGAGTGCTTGGAGGGCAGTATTCAAAGCCTAAGGATTTTCCACTCGTTCCCGGATACTCGGCGGTTGCCCGGGTTTTAGAAGTTGGAACCGAGGTTTCGGGGATTCGGGTGGGCGATCTCGTTAGTGGCCGGAATCCCAAGGCGGTTGCGGGAGTTGGCGCCATGTGGGGAGGTCAGGCCAGTCGTCATGTTTATGCGACTCGGGGAGAAGACCGGATCGTTCTTCTGCCGAAGGAGGCGGATCCGCTGGACTACGTAGTTGCCGAAGTGGCGGCGATCAGTCATCGTGGAATCGATGCGGCACGACCGAGGGCGGAGGAAACCGCAGTGGTCATCGGTCAGGGGATGATCGGTACGTTTTCCGCCGCCTGGCTCTTGAATCACGGCTGTCGGGTGATCGTATGCGATGTGGACGCAGGACGACTGGAAAAGGCTAGGAGTCGAGGAGTGGCCGAAGCGGTCAATATGATGGACGAGGATGCCATGGGACGTCTGGAGTTTCTTTTAAACGGAGGAGCTGACATTGTGGTCGAGTCTTCCGGTACATCCGCCGGAATTCAGGCCGCCTATCGACTGCTGCGCAAGAAGCCTCAGGCTTATGGAGACGACTACAAGGTCGAGCCGATCGGCTTCTATGGGGACGACTGGCCCCGCCTTGTCGTGCAGGCGAACTACATTGACGAGGTCTCAATCAATCCATTTTCCTTTTTCTCCGGCGAGGGGGTCACCGTTCTTACTCCGAGCGATCGGGGAGTGGAAGATCGTCAGAAGGTCGTGGAGGCCATTCGCTCCGGGCACCTGTCTGGACGGGATTTCGTCGATCTGGTCCTTCCTTACAAGGAGGCCGCAAGTGGTTATCGGAAATTGCTCGAGCGGGAGGTGAGTTCGGTCGCCTTCTCGTGGCAGTCCGAGAAGAAATAAACCGGGAGGAAGTCAATGAGTGATACAGATATTCGGTCGGCGATCATCGGTCTCGGTTCTTCGGAAGAGGGAAGAGGCGGGGTCCATTCTATTTCTTACTGTCATGGCTGGGCGCACACAGCGACTTCAGGCATAGAACTCGTGGGTGGCTGCAGCCGCCAGCAGAAGAACGTCGATGATTTTCTCGCTGAGTTCCCAGGATGTGAGGGCGATCGAAACTACCGGAATATGCTGGAGGAGCTGAAGCCGGACCTGGTGGTGATCTGCGCCTTCGCCACGACTCGGGAAGAGATGGTCATGGCCGCGTTGGAAAACGAAGCGAAGGCGATCTGGATCGAAAAACCATTGGCCCTCGATCTGCCGACGGCGAAGAGAATCATGAAAGCGGCCGCAGAGAAAGGCGTCCGGCTCTTTGTGAGTCATCAGCGGCGATACGGATTACCGTTCGAATGGTTTCGCGACGCGTCGTCGAAGGTTGGGATCGTTCAAGGGGGGGACATCGTCCAGCCAATGCCCAATTTTCTGGATTTTGGCCCTCATCTCGTCGATGCGGCCCTGTTTGCACTCGGAGAATCGTGCTCATTGCGGTCCGTCTTCGGGGCCGTGGACTGGTCGGAGACGGGGGAATGGCACGGCATTCCTCATGAGAAACAGTTGCTCGGCACGGCCCATTTTCTCGATGATTTCCGGATTACCGTGGAAGTGGGGTCGGATACGCCGGGCAAGTCTCCGATCCTCCGTATTCACGGAAGCGAGGGATTTGCCGAGCTGCACCTCTCGCCGCCACCGGGAGCAGCCAGCGTCTTTCGCGCTTCTTATGCGGGTGAAGAGGCTATCCGTTGTCCTTCGACGGAGGAAAACTTCCATCACGGCGAGGATGAAGCTCTCTACATGAAGCGCGCTGTAGTGGATGTCGTAAAGGCGTTGCGGAGCGGGGGTAGCACTCGGATTGATGTCGGGGAAGCATATCGCGGAATGGAAATCATCCACGGCATCTATCAGTCGGCAAAAGAGGGCCGAGCGCTGAAAGCTGATGAGCTTTAGAATCGATCGATTCTAGTTATTCTTTGCCGAGAGTGCCTCTCGGATCGTGGCCATGATTTCGGGAAGAGGGACCTCTCCCGTAATTCGAATTGCCCTATGCCGGGGACTATGAGCAAACCGAGCAGAACATTCCCCAGGAATGCCTGAAGGATGGCAACGGGGATGGAATTCCCTGAGAGGGCTGGTTCACGTTGACGAACTCCTGGTCGTATTCCTCGACGGACAACCTCTGGAAACCGCCGGCAACGATCATTCGCTCCCTCATCAATTGCGTCTCGAAGAACGGCAACCTTCTGATCAACGTTTGTCCGGATGGCAACGGAATCGTCCCGGAGCAGGCGGTGGAGACGATGCGGGAGGTCGGTGCCTGGATGAAGAAAAACGGCGAGTCGATTTACGGAGCCGGTGCAGCCGATTATCCAACACCGGAATGGGGCCGATATACGCAGAAGGGAGAGACTCTCTACGCGCATGTCACGGATCAGCCTATCGGAAACATCAGCTTGCGTGGCCTGCGGGGTCGAGTCCGGGAGGGGCGACTGGTGGCTACCAATACCGATGTGTTGATTTGCGAATACTGGAATCCCGAAGTGCAAACCCTCGACGGGCCGGAGGATATTTTCTTCAATTTTGCCCGTCCCACCGCCTGGACATACCCGCTACCGGATGAGAGTGCTACGGTCGTCGCGTTTCGGTTGAACGACGATGAGGGGACCCGGACCGAACGGCAACGGTTGGATGAGGTCCGGATGCGGATCTGAGGGTCGAATCAGGTTGTGCAGGTATTAACTAAGAGTATAGCGCGTTTCGCGAATCGAGACTGGAGCCCGTTTAAACGTCTTCACGGGGATGTTTAAACGGGGTCTTAGTCCTTGTTCCAGAGAAGCACTGCTGGCCATAGATCCGGTCGGTTGTATGAATCTTGTCCATCGCGCAAAATCGTCATGGAAGATTGGATTGGCCCATCTGGGGCGTCTTTGTCGTTTAAGGTTAAAGAGAATCCGAAGGAAGAGCCATGTTCCAGCCGAAGTGGTAATAGATACTTTGCGGGAAAATAGATTTCATAGGTGTATCCTTCACGGGTTCTTTGAAAGGCTGCCGGAATATCTTCGGCGATCATATTGTCTGGCGGTGCCGTGGTGGCGAGAGTCAATTGAGGGTCGGGAGACCGTCGACGGAATACCTCGGCACTGTTTCCGTCGGAACTCGGATGGACGGTATAGTCATAATCGTTTTCGTCGAATCCTTGCTGTTGATGGGACCGAGCGTCGATGAGGGTATCAAAGTAGATTTGGAGCGAATCATTGTCCCAGCGGTCTTCGGCATTGGGCCAATTTTTAATTGCCAGAAGGTCGTCCTCGACGGATACAGCGATGAATATTCCATGCGTATTCCAGGCAATTTGGAAATGTCCTGAAAGATCTAGATCGGATATTTTATCCGCATTTCTCAAAAGTCGACCGGAGAAGGGAATTTTCGGTAGGTCGCTCCAGTCCTCAAGTTTACCATCAATGACGATCGGATCCGGATGAAATTCGCTAAGGAATGCTCGAAAACTCAGATCTAGATCCATCGAAAGCTTCTCTGAATTGAGATTTACCGGAATGTGCTCTTCTACGATTAGATCGTTCTGTAGGGGAGTCGGTAGCGGGAGAACCGCCTTTGCCCGTGAGGATGAGGGGACGGTGAGTTTCACCATTTTTGATCCGGTTGTCATGGTTCCGACAAAATCTCTCGACAATAAGTTGGTTGCCGAAATCTCAAATCGGTCTTTTGCCATGGGTCGGGCGCTCAGTTGCAATGGGGATACTCCTTCGCCTGAGATTACGGATGCCTGTTTGAAAGTTTTTATGAAACTCTTGAGGGTGCCGGGTTCACCCAGAAAGAAAACTGGAAATGAAGAGACGGGAAAGGTGAATCGGCCTTGAGGGTCAGGATTAAATTCTCGAGGAGCTTCCATCAGATCGAAGATCTTGACGTTTTGTCCGGGGGTGAAATTGGCCTCGACCGCAGGTGCGGACATCATGCCCGCGTCCAGTTTCGGATGGTGGCACCAGATGGCTGCTACGGGTCTTTCTTGAGCGTCTTCGAAAATATAACACCTCAAATAAGAAGCGAAACGAATATCCTCCCGAAACTCTGCATCTCCCAATAAATTTCCCAATGTGTTCGAGATCTTCTGAGTCGCAAAGGGAGTATATTCGATATCCATGTCCAAATTGTTAATGTAAGATGAGGATGTGAAGGTCTTGACCTTGTCCTGATACTTTAGGGAGACTAACCAGCTACGTGCCCGCCAAGCGGCGGAAACCTTTTCGCTCCAGCCCATGTCATAGGAGAGCGTACCGTAATACCAGCAACTCGGAGGCAGCCAACTAGCGGATCGAATTCCCCATTGAGGAATCGTGTAGGGTCCGTAATGCATCCCTTCTGGCCAGAAGACGGGTGTATCTCCATATCCGTTTTCCGCAAGCATATCGAAGAATGTTTGGGCGTCGGCATCAAGATCCGGGCTTTCTGGAGATTTCCGATAATTGTGAATTCCAATCCAATCGAACTTTGTCGAACCGATCTCATTGAGTTCAGCTAGAGTATGGGCGGTTTCGGCGATGCCTCCATTAGGATTCATATTGGAAGGGGCTCCTTGATAGACTTGGGCCTCTGGATTGCCCTGCTTCACTCCTTGGATGAATGCTTGCTGGAGGATTGCGTATTTGCGGAAGGCTTTCTCAGGGTCTCCATCTTCCGACCACCATTCCACGGGATAGTTGGCATACACCTCGTTGCCGAGTGACCAGATCGGAACCCAAGGGTGCTCCGCAGCTAGAGTGGCAACGGTATCTTTAAATTGCTGAAGCCATTCTGGAGTGATTTCGCCATTCGCGTCGTGGTTGAAGTCGCTTAACAGAATACGAGGATCGTCGGGTCTGAGACCGTTTACTTTGGATTCATTGAGGAAAGCAAAACCTTCAACCTTCTTATGTACGCCGGTGTAGGGAGCTATTCTCTGACTCATGACGGAGTCCATGGTCATAAACCCTGCATCGGTATAGGCGTCCCAGACGGCCTTTTCGTCCCAGCGATAGGTGTGAGGCTTTCCGCCGATGCCGATTTTACGGTAGCGGTCGAGTAGTGTTAAAAAGTCGAAGCGTTCGCTGAGGTCATCTCCGTATTCGTCGGAGAAATGTCCCTTCAATCGATGCTTGTTTTCGAGAAAGTCCATGATCGCAAATCGATGAAGGTCATAAGATTTGGTTCCATTCGCTAGCTCGTAAGAGGCCTTCACTACAAAAATTCCGGAGGGGAACCGCTCGTTCCAAGACAGCGGAATTCTCGCATGACCCTTTTGATCGGAGGAAAATTCAAATTCGTCTTGGACGAGGGTTTGGCCGAAGAAATCCTTCACGCTGATTCGTGCCGTGCCTGCCGTCTCGGGAGGGCCGACTACTTCCAGACTGGCGTCAAGAGGGTCCGATGGTTCGAGGAAGTTCCCCTCTTGTGAGGTTCGAAAACGACCGGCGACCGGGCGGGTCGTATAAGGCGAGGTCTCACTGCCCCGTTCCAGTTGCAGCCCGTCGATCCAGACTTGCGATTGACCGTCGGGTGAGTCGGAACCGAACGCGGCAAATACTGGCATCGATTGAGGGACTTCAAAGGTAAGCGAGTAGCGGGTCCAATCC
Source organism: Puniceicoccus vermicola (assembly GCF_014230055.1). NCBI lineage: Bacteria > Pseudomonadati > Verrucomicrobiota > Opitutia > Puniceicoccales > Puniceicoccaceae > Puniceicoccus > Puniceicoccus vermicola. Next base: position 217,852 of record NZ_JACHVA010000101.1, read on the forward strand.
CGGGAGAGCTGGAATACCTTTTGTGCTCCGGCTTCTTTCCAGCTTTGCCAATTTATTGGCAAACTTGTCTTGCGGTTTCCTACCCAGGCCGAATTGGGAAACCATATACTCAATTGCGCAGATCCGCTTGATTTCGCGTAAACACTGAAAGTATATCTTCCTGGAGATAGGGGAATCGCCATGGTGCGCATCGGCATGCCGATAAAACGGAAGTCTTTACTTGTGGACTCTGGAGCTGCCAATTCTAATGAGTAAGAAGCGTCCCAAGAATCCTGATCATTCAGTTTGAAGGGGAGTACGCCCCACTCTTGTGGCAGTTTGGTTCGTTGAAGAAGATCATACGAGTAGAGTCCTTGTTCAAAAGAGGGATTGAGAAGAAGATTTCGGGAACCCGCGTAGTCGGGCATGACTAGGTCGTCGGTGGAGAGGAAGTCGATCCCCCCGGCTAGCTGCGAGGAGTTTTTCAACTCCGCGCCCTCTCGGATATCAATCAGGAAGCGAATGCAGTGGGTTTCCGGTGCTTCGCGAATGCGAAACCACAATTCATTTTGTCCAGCACGCACTTCAGCGGTGAGGGAGCCGGAATCGTTCGTTCCGAGTAGGGTGAATGAACCGGAAGGCGACTCTGGATAGACTTTGAGTCGAACGAAGTCTTTCGATTTCGCTACGGTTCCGTCGCTCGTCGAGGTGATCGGGTAATCGGTCCCGTCGAGTTGAATCGAGGTCCCTTCGATTTCGAAGAACGGAACAGATAAAATGGCGGTTCTAGGGATCAATTTATAGGGTTCTGGGGGGGCGTCCCATTTATACGACAGGGAAATCAGACCGTCTGGCAGGAGCTCAAGCGAGGTCGAAAGAGTTAGTTCCTCTCCGTCGCCCACATGAAGGGTTTTGGTAGTCTTGAGAACGTCTTCTACATGTTCGAAAGTTCGATCTTTCCGGCTGAAATATTCCTTTGGATAATCCCGTACGGGATCTACCCACTGCTTCTCTCCCGTTTCGGTATTTCGGAAAGAGAAGGGCAGAAAAACGGTTGTCAGAACCTTTCCCTCTGCGAGAATTTTAATCTCACCATCGGATGACATAACGATTCTTTTTTGCCCCGCGACTAGGGCCCCGTCTTTCCAATTTACCGGGAAATGACGCACCTCTTCCGCTTGACCTTTTTCAAAAGGCGGAGGGGGGGCCGTTACGGGAGGGAGAGTCGATGCTCCGGTTGCGCTTGCAAAGGCAAAAAGTAAAAGGGTGTATTTCATCATCTCTGATATTTGTCTCTGGTAATCTTTTGTCTGGATTTCGTATTCTCTGCCCGGGGAAGAGGGCAACTCCGTCAAAATTTTCGGTCCGCTTTCGGTATCTTTCGGGGATTAAAATATATTTTTCAATTGGATCGGGAGTTTCCCGTCTATGTCCGGTTGGCCGGGGTGTTTGCCTGGGTTGGGCGTTGAAACGGTATGGCGAGATTCCAGGTGTTATTAGCATTTCTAAAGCCTCCTGGTCCATCAGCGGCGGCGACAAAAAGACAAATCGGCTCCCCTTCCTCATCGAACAGGAGTTGCGGTCTTTCCAGTGAACCGAGTTTTTCGGTGGATCCATCTGTCCAGGTGATGTTACGCGAGTAAGCTTTTGCCGGCTTCATCGGCTCCCAAAGCAAGCCATCGGACGAGTGAAAATGCGCTCCGGCGTGATACTCGCCTGTAATTCCGCCAAGCATGTCCTTCGCAAGCATCTGATAGTGGTTTCCCGCCCACCAGACATAGGGATCCTCAACGTAGTCTCCTCCTTCGAAGCGTAGAACTGGGTCCTCGGAGAGTCGTCGGTAAGGGCCTTCGTAGAAGTCCGCTCCGGCGACGCCTATCCGCAATCCATCCGGGGTATTGGAACGATAATAGAGAATGATGCTTCCGTCTTCGCGAACGCACGGTGCCGGATTCGTGACAATATTCGCGTCCCAGTGATTGGGGCGAGGTTCTAGAATGGGCTTAGACAATATTTTCCAAGGGCCTTTGACTGAAGAAGAAATGGCTAATCCGATTCGAATGCCGGCATAGCTCTGTTTGACCTGTTCGCCAGCCTCGTCTGGGTCGTCTTGTTCAAGCGGCCCTGCAAACGTAGAGCCAATATAAAAAAGTAAAAATTTATCTCCGCATCGGTGGACGGTGGGATTATGGGCCATGCGTCCGTCCCATGCTTCTGGAGGAGAATCGGGTAGAACTCGATCCGCAAATTGATATGGTCCTTCCGGAGCCACGGATACGGCTCGAACAATTTCGGAGTTTAAGACATATCCTGAGAACATCGGGAGATTCGTGGGCCATCGTGAGGCAAACATATGATAGAGTCCATCCTCTCCGCGGATCACCGATCCACACCATACCCAATAGCCATCCATGCGAAAACCTCCGTTTTTGGGGACGGGAAGAATTCGCGAAAACAGACCTCTATCGGGATCCATTGCACAAGCCTCTCGTTTGCGTTGAATGAACGATAGGTTCTTGATCCGACGAATGAGTGAACTGGAAGAATAGGCGGGATTCGGGTCGAGTCATGTTTGCTGGTATTCGATTGAATTACGCTTCAGAATCACCATTGGTTTGTTGAAGACAAATTTGGCGTTACGCTTGCCGATGCGTTAAAGCCTATCAATTTAATCCTATGCCCCATTCAAAATTTTCTCCCGGTGCCCAGAATATTCCTACAATGAAGGATGTGGCCAAAGCTGTTGGGGTTCACCAGACTACCGTGTCACGAGCTTTGAGGAATGCTTCTTCGGTTTCGCCTGCCATGCGGGAAAAAATTCGTGAGACGGCCGATCGGATGGGATATCGCACGAATCCATTGCTTTCGGCATTGGGAACCTTGCGGCGAAAGAGGGCCGATACGCTTTACGAAACGCCGATTGCTTACCTGCTACATGAATCCCAGGCCTCCGCGCGTCATTTGAAGGGAGCGCAGGACGCAGCCAGGCAGCGGGGATTTAAAATCGATCTTTTTCATTATTCCGATTCGGCAAGTGTGCAGAGAATCAACCGGATTTTGACGGCTCGTAACATTCTGGGAATTATTATCGGTCCTCTTCCTCAGGCCCATGGCCATTTTCAATTAGATTGGGAGCGATTCTGCACCGTTGTGATCGAGTATTCCTTCAACGAGCCCCGTTTTGATCGGGTGGTAACCGACAGTTACCGGACAATGTTGATGGCTGTGGAACATTGTCTGGAGCACGGGTATCAACGAATCGGTTTGGTCCTCTCGAAGGTCGTGGATGACCGCAACGAGGGCCTCTTGTCTGCAGCTTATTGGCGGGAACAAATGCGGTGGCGTTCGATGACAGGTCTTCCGATCCTGATCTTGGAGGAATGGAATGAGAACAAATTTGAGAAATGGATGAAGAAAGCTTCTCCTGAAGTGATCGTGACCTCGAACACTTTGATCTATGATATCTCCGGTTGGCTGAAACAGAATCGATATCATGTGCCGAAGAATATGGGACTTCTGAATCTGAACGTTGCGAACAACAGAATCTATTCGGGCATCTGTCAGGACTCTCCTGCAATCGGAGCGACGGCGGCGGCTCTCTTAATCGAAAAGTTGAATCATAATGATAGTGGAATTCCGGTGCGACGGAAGACGATCCTCACAGACGGAATCTGGCAGGATGGACGGACGCTTCGACATCTCGACGGAGCGAGTAAGGTTCGGAAAAAGTAATCACCTTTTGGTCTCGGGATGTTGAGACTACCGCAGGGGAATCTCTCTTTGAATTAAGAGAGAGGCGCCGGGTTTGTGCATCGGTAAGCGTTGGTGAAATGTTGCCGATTGACCTGGATTTCGTACGGTGTTGGCCGAATATTCGGGAGCCCCGTCGAACGACTGATGCGGAGAAAAAATAATTAAGTAACCGAAAGCCGTCGAAGGATCCGAGATATTGTCGAAAATGCTACTTTTTCAGAAAGAACGCTTACCGTTTCAATGCACCCCATCCATTTCCATCATTCGCAACCGAAGCCTCGACGTGAAGCGCGAGGCTTCGCACTTGTCGTCTCTTTGTCCTTGATGTCTTTGGTGCTACTATTGGTACTGGTTCTTAGCTCTGTTGTCGGAGTTAGCGTGAAAAGTGCGAACCATGACTCAAAGGAGTTCGTTGCCCGGCAGAATGCGTTGCTTGCTCTCCAAACGGCTTTTGGGGAAGTTCAACGGCAGACAGGGCCGGATCAACGTATTACTGGCTCGGCGGGGTTAATGGATTCGGACCCGGAAACATCCGAAATAGACGATATCAATGAACCTTACTGGACAGGAGTTTGGGATCAGAGAGGGACCCTCCTTTCGTGGTTGGTTAGTGGCAATGAAGGCTTGGAACCGTCGGATGCGGATTTCATTTCTCCTTCAGCGCTCCCACTGAACGTCCAATCGATGTATTCCGACGGGAGCGTGGAGGTGCCACTTCGCCCGATTGAAAGCGGGGCGTATGCCTATTGGGTTAGCGATGAGAACGTGAAAGCAAATATCAATTTGGCGGATGCTACTCTGAATACGGAACCTCTGGTTTCTGCTCAGATGATGGATATTTCACGAATGAGCGAACTGGAATGGATCTTGGCTGTTTCCGGGCAAAAGGAAGCGCGGGCGAATTTGAGTATGATCGAGTCGCTGGACCTTATGGCGTCAAGTGCCGCCGAAAAGGAAAGCATAGATGATCGTCGTTTCGACTTGGCGGCCAATAGCTTCGGGGTTCTTGCGAACGTTGCCAAGGGCGGGCTCAAGCGGGATTTGACTCTTGCCCTTTACGACGGGTCCGAATTGCCGTCAGGGCAAATTTTTGATCCAATTAGTGGAGCGAAGTCTCTTTCGGATCCTGGAGGCCCAACTTGGCAGCAATTGAAGAGTTGGGTCGATATCCCGGATTCCGGACCATTGGAGGTCCGCTCTCAGCACGACAATCAGACCGGATTAGCTCCTGTCGTTACGCAGTTTCAATTTTATACAGTCCCACGTACGCAAGTAGACCTTTTGGCAGGGACGCAGGAGATTTTTTTGGACATTTACCCCGCGATTACCCTTTGGAACCCCTATGATCGTCGTATCAGGATTAATAACGGTCTAATCGATGTTGCCCGACGCTATTGGGATTTTCGGTATGGAGGCAGTGGGGGTGCCTTCAGGTGGAGTTACCTGCCTTTTCACGCATGGCTATTAAAGATCGTACAAAATGGTATAGAAAGCCGGTATGATGATGATTCTTCCCCCCAATTCCCCAATCAAACCGTGCTGAATACGAACGATCATAATGGCCTCCATTTTTCGATCGGTACCGTCGACCTCGATCCGGGGGAAAGCGTGACGTTCAGCCCGCCGGCCGGAAGTAAAAGTCCCATGTCCATGAATAAGACGGATTACTATGCACTTACTCCGGGATTTCATCCGGATGGTAGCTATTATTTTCTGACGGATATCAGCGGTAGCGATGCGTTGAGCTATGATCCGTCTGACCCCCCTGTGGAGTTTGTTCTTCGCGCGACTCGAAATGCGACTTTGGCGGTGACGCTCCGGGATGGAGATGAGATCTTGCAGGAGCTTTACCACTTGGGCGGCATTGCCGTGATTACGGCTCCTCAAACGGATTTGTTGCCATTAGGGAGTTCTGATATGACGGGAAGCATTGGGATCAAAGTGATTCGCAATTTCACCGATTGGGGAACTCTTGATGGAAGCGAGGACCGCTCGATCCAGTGGATCTCTCATCTCAATCCGAGAGGATCGTATCAGGGGGCGATTCCTTATTTTTTTCGTGACACCATGGATACGATCGTGAATCGGCATACGAACAATCCGTCTGTTTTTAGTTCCAGCACTCATAAAGGCGACCAGCAACTCGGGTTGAATAACGTTGGGAGCGGCTGGTCGATAAGTTCTTCGTATCTGGACGAGACGGTGTTGTTCGAGAGCTCGTTGAGCCGGAGCAGGCTCCGCTCGATTGGTCAATTGATGCACGCTTCGCTTTTCCACTCTGGGGTCAATCGTTCTCAAGGAAGTCTTTACAATCGGGAAGATGCGGAGAGCGATGCCGGAAATCGTATCCGTTATGGACGCTTTGATAATACGATTCCTGCCTATGCGATTGGCAATAGCGAGGCTGATCCCTCCATACCTCTCGATGCGGTGGTTGTAGAGTGGCGTGAGAATGATTACACGGACAGCGAAGTCTATGATTTTCTGCGAATTCAAGGACGTCATTACGATTATTCGTATCTATTGAATGAAGCACTCTGGGATTCGTATTTCTTTTCGGCTCTTTCGAATAATTCCAGCAGGCATTCCGCAAATTCCCGTTTGGTGCCGCTCGACGATTCGCAAACCAATGCTCTAAAGAGTCACGAAGTTGCAGCTGAGTTTATGGTAGAAGGGGCCTTTAACGTGAACTCGGTCTCAGAAGAGGCATGGCGGGCTCTTCTGGGTTCTTTCTTCGGTCAGGCCAGCCTTGATGGTGAGTTTGCCTCTCCGATCGTCAGGATTCTGGATGAGAGCGCAGTGCTCTTTGACCCCGCTAGCGATGATGCACAGGAAGAGCCAGCCTATCGCGGATACCGAGCTTTGACGCAGGATCAGATTATCAATCTGGCCCATCAGATCGTCGAGGAGATCAAATGGCGCCGCTTGGGACGAAACAAGCCATTCTCTTCTCTGAGCGGCTTCGTGAATCGGCAACCTTATGAAGATGCGCCGACCGGAGTGGGAAGCAATAACTCCTTTCGTCTGAGGGGAGTCCTCTCGGCGGCTTTGGACCGTGCGGATAAGATTTCTGCGGATGAATCCAGTGAGTTGGGTGTCGATCAAACCAGATCGACGATTAACCGCGCTCTGCAAGATAATTTGACGCAAACGGAAACCAGCAATGTGATCGCAGGATTTACAACCCAAGCGATGGAAGGATGGCGGTCGGAAGGGCTGCCCGGTTGGCTAACCCAAGCAGATTTACTGGCGAGGCTGGGCTCTGTTTTGGCGGTTCGCTCCGATACCTTTAAGATTCGAGTTTATGGGGAATCCCGCAATCCCCTCGATAACCGGGTGGATGGTAAAGCTTGGGGAGAAGCGACCTTGCAGCGATTGCCTAACTATTTGAACAGTGATGCCGATAGTGCCTCTTCGGACGTGGATTCACTCACCGATCCGGTGAACGAACGTTTTGGAAGACGTTATGTTCTGACGGGCTTTCGCTGGATGGACTCAAATTAGGTGGGCTGCCGCCAACGTCTCGCTATGAATTTCCATTTCTTCTTTTTTCGTGTTCTACTGCTTTGCTTCTTGACGAATTTCGTGGGTGCCACTCCGGATGGAAGGTCTCCTATCCCGTTTCAGGTCTTTCTTTGGCCGGGCGCTCCAAACCCGAATCTCGATGCTAAGTTGAGGGAAGGGGTTAAGGAAAAAGGCAGCCGTTCAATGCTGGAATACGTTCCGCCTACGATCGAATTCAGTCCGAATGGTGGTGACGAGGTAGAGTTGGTGCAAGCCGCCGAGCAACGCCTTTCACCAACTTATTGGTATGAGGGAAGCAATCCTCTCGTCTTCTTTCGTCAAGAGAGCGTGGGAACGGGATCGGTTCGGAGAGTTTTTCTGGGGGACGTGAGTATTCCACCTTCTTTCCGACACGCTTTGCTCTTATTTCTGCCGGATCCTGAGAGCCGGAATACATACCGCATCTATCCCATCGATAATTCTCGTGAACGGGTGAAGCCTGGTGAGGCTTGTGTTCTGAATATTACAGGAACGACAATTGGATGTCTTTTTAATCAAGAGCAGATCCTTCTGGAGCCCGGAGAACAAAAAGTCGTTCCCATTGGTGCCTCTGAAAGCGTATACATCGTGGTCCGCATTGGAGCTGAAAATAACAAAGGCGACTGGAAAGAGAGATATGCCGAGCAGCTATACGTGAATCCCAGTGACAGTCTGACCATTCTCGTTTATAATAAAGCGGGAAGACCCAACAATTTCCGGATCATGCAGATCAAGAATCCCGGAAGTGGCCCGGTCTCGAAAGAAAAAGGACTAAGCCATGGAGCGAAGCCGGAATAGCGTTTCAACCTTCCCATTCGAAGACTCCTCAAGTGCGCGATAGGATTCCAAATAACGCACATTGTGCAACAGGGTGCATTTACTCGTTCTTGTTATGAATCTCGTCTTGGAGAGTATGGATAGCAGTAAACTATCTAACCTTCGTCATCGTTCCTTTGACACGTTTATTCACCCCTTGAATCAATTCCTATGAAAACTCCTATCGCGAATATTCTCCTTACTTCATCTATCTTGGCCCTTATGTCTCCTCATTCCCAGGGGGCCGACTACTATTGGGCTCCGGTCGGACCAGCTAGCTGGGATGATTCTGGAAACTGGTCCGGCCCCGGAGGTGTTCCTGGAGTGGGAGATCGTGCATTAGTCACGACAACCGAAGCAGACGAAACCACGACTTTGATTTTAAGAAGCGACACAGCTGTTGATAAGATCCAAGCTCAGAGCGGAGGATCTGGCCGAGTCTTTGCGACAATTGATGGCGGCGGCTCTTATGGCATGACCCTGAACTCAGCCGTCACTTCCCTCAACGGATCAAGCGTCACCTTTAATTCGGATGTGGTCAGTAACAGTTCTTACTACGAAGTCGATGGAACGAGCTCGGTAACTTTCAGCTCGGGGTATACGTATTCAGGCATCATCGGTAGTTCAGGTAGTTCAGGAACGATCAATCTGTATTCCGACATTTTTGACGGAGGAGCAGAGAACATTGCCTTGGATATGAGAGGGGGGATTTTGAACTGGAGGGTCGGCTCATTTTCCTCGACCAACCTTAATGCAGGAGTGCTGAGAGTTTCGGGTCGCTACGGTGCCGCGACGATGAATCTTGAATCCAGCCTGGATCTTTCTGGTTCGGGAGGTCTTTACCTGGGATATTCCGGAACCAACGTGAAAGCTTCGACATACGGGGTGAGAGATGGGGTAGAGCTCTCTGATAATATTATCACGGGAACCGCTGGCTCGGGAGGTGCCTCAGTCAATATCCTGACTCTTGGAGCGAACGATAACACCGCGACTTCAGGAAGCACCTCGGAAGTGACTTTTGCTGGAAACTATGAAATGAGAGACGGGGGGAATGCCAGAACTCACCGGTTTCATGCAGCAGATAACAATACGGCTGTATTTTCAGGCGTGATCAAAGATAATGGCGGGTCCGAGAATGCTATTCTGGAGAAAACGGGAGAGGGAATCGTCATTTTCAGTGGAGCGTCTGCAAACACCTATTCCGTCGGATCATCATTTTTAGTAAAATCGGGGACGCTTCGGCTCAGCAAGGATTCGGGAGTAGATGCTTTGGCAGGAGATGTTGAAGTGGAATCCGGTGCGACTCTTGAGCTGGGATCCTCTAATCAAATCAACGATTCCGGCAATCTAGTTCTCAGTGGAGGCACTTTTGATCTGGGGGGAAATCAGGAAGAACTGGGTACACTTAGCTTAACTGCTGATTCCACCCTGATCTTGGATTCTGGTTCTTCGGTTGCCTTCTCCAACAGTTCTGGGCTCTGGGAATCCGATTCGATCCTTACGATCACCGGAACCATCGATTCGATGTCTATTCGTTTCGGCACCGATGAAACAGGACTGACGGAAACTCAACTCTCGCAGATCATCTTTTCGGATTATAGTGAGGTGACGGCCTCGCTTGACGAATCCGGGTATATGACCCTGGTTCCGATTCCGGAGGCTTCGGTTTTTTCTTTGATTATCGGAGCTTCGGTTCTTGGATTTGTCTCTCTGCGTCGTCGCTCGGGAAGGAACAGTGAGTAACCTTTGGTTGTCCGAGCCTCGTTCCTCGGCTCGGCCAGAACGTTTATTGGTTCAATCCATCTGCTGTTCGAAGTTTAATGGGAATTGCCGTCATCGTTTTTCACGACTTCAGAAGTTGTGAAAAGCGGAGTTTCCATTTCTTTACTTGGCTCTTACCCTTGGCGAATGTTGTTGAGGAGACTTTACATGAATTCTCGGCGAAGACATCTTTGATGCTGGCAGCAACGTCTGGCCCTCAATCCACTCGATGTCCATCTGTATGGTAATTCGAGAGGAGGGAATGCCATATTGATTGTTATTAAGTTTATGAATGAGTTGGGCGACAGACTGCGCACCCATCATCCGAGCATCCAGGCTTGTTCCCGTATATTTCTGTGATTCAGGGAATGTATTCAGGTTGATGATTCCGATCTCTTCCGGCACCTTGATCTCCAGTTCGGATAGACAGGTTTCCACTTCCGGGATGAGATGGTTGGAGCTGATCACGACTTGAGGCCGCTGGGTTATGATCCAATCTTTAAGCTGTTCGGTCTGGTCGGAAGATTCCACAATCAGCGGAGGTAAAGCGGACGTCGGGTGGTTTTCTTGCGTGTATTGTCGGTAGGCCGCAGTCAGCAGGCGTTCATTCCGTTCATGTACGGTGCGGGTGAGTAGGAGTCCTATCCTCGAATGCCCCAATGCCATGCATTGATCCATTATTTGGATGACAGATTGAAAGCTGTCCGGAACAATACGGTCGAACCGGGGAGAGGTGAACGAGTATTCCATCGTTACGGTTGCGAACCGTTCCCAGTCGAGCGAGAACGATCCGTGTGCCTCTGGAAGCGGTGCTAAAATCAGGCCCCGAATATTCCGGTTTACGAGAATCTTGTTGAGTCTGTCGGCGCTCATTTTTTCATTAATTCGAAATTCTTCCACCTTGTAGCCGTTGTGATTTGCCATTTCGACCGCACCTCTGAATTGTTCTAATAGGGGGCGATTTCCCCGTTGGATATATCCGAGAGTTAAAGGCAAAGTGATACGATTGTGATGGGTCCGAAGCGCGCCGAGCGCAGAAATCAAGGGATTGGGGCGATATCCCATTTCTTCGGCAGTCTCTTGGACGTGTTTCTTAATTTTGTCACTGATTCGAGGATCGTTTTTCAGAGATCGGGACACGGTGGACCGGTGGACGCCCGCTTTCCGGGCGACATCTGCCATGGTTACGGACGAAATGAAGGTGGGGGGATCCATCGAATATCGGATTGGGGTTTATTTGATTGTGATGGTAGTTGGGCTGGCACGGGTGTCAACTGGAGGGCTACGGTGAATTGTGGCAATAGCTGGCTAGATGACTTGGAATCCGTCTCGCAGTGTCTGTCCTGATGTCGGGCGAGAGGCCGAGGCTGTTGCCGCCCGTAATCCCCGGATGAGTCTCGATAGACCGATGTTTTAGCAATCGATCAAGAAGGCCCGGTCGTTGTATCGGTGGGGTTGATTCTCCCCGCTGAGGAAGGCTTTGCCGCCGGAGTGAGCGTCGCCAAGTGCCTGTAGAGAGGCGGTTGCATCAAAGAGGAAAGGGCCCGATTCCGGCAAGCCGATCGCATGGAGGGGGATGCTCGCGGTTAAGGTGTAGTTGAGCTCGGTCTGAGAATACCGGTAGGAGGTCTTGGTCTCCGACTTCGATTTGTTCCAGAAATCAATTCCGCTCTTTTCTCCTTCTCCCGGGATCACGCCTAAGGCAGCGATGTTGTTGCGGTTCTGTTCCGAGAAGAAGAGATGGACGTAAGAACTCTGGTCGGGATTTTCGGGATAAACTTCAGGTTTGGAATCCTGGATCTGCATTTCGAGCTCGAGATTACCCTGGTGGCGGCGAATCTTGCCTGTGGCGCAGGGAAAGCCGGACAAGGACATCTCGAAGTGTCCGAAACCGTCTTCCTTGGCGCTGATCCACGTCCGTGGGACGAGGGTCGCCCCGATTGCGAGCACACACGTGCTTTCGGAGATCAGGTCGACCCGGGTCTTCTGGGTGATCGGCTTTCGGATCGTGCCGGGAACGACTTCGGTCGCTGTCGATTGAGGAGCGATTTCGATTTGTAGTTGGGTTTTCTGCAACTCCAGGTTTTCATTTTCCGGGCTCAGGGCGAGTGAAACCGATTGAGTAGTTTTTCTCGGGTTTTCGACGGAGATCTCCAAATGGAGCTCACTGTCAACTACGTCCAAATGAGACGCGCTGGCTTTTGCGGTGGCGATCAGCCGATCCCCGATCCCGGCAAAGGACCGACCCGTTCCCCGAATGACCGGTTCAAACTCTCCGAGAAAACCATCTTTTTGATGCTGTTCAACGAGCTCGTCGCACATCGCCCAAATTTTGTCCAGCGGCAGCGAGGCGGCCGTGTGCGGGTCGGCCATCGCCGCCTGATAGATGTGTTCGCGCTTTCCGGTCAGAGCGGCGCTGACGGTCAGGCGTTGAACGTTGACATTGCTCATGCAAATGGCGGCCAGTTGTGGGGGGAGTTCACCGATTTTTACGGGATTCAGTCCGGTGCCGTCGACCAAGCAGGGAACTTCCACACAGCATCCTTGCAGGAGATTGTCGATAAGTCCTTGGTTTGGGACATTGCCATACACGGTGCGTGGTGTGTTGGTTTCGATGGAATGGATAATGAAGGATCCGTATTCGTGTGATTGCTCCTTCACTTCGATCTCTCCCTCTTCGCCGATTAATTTGGCTTCGGTGTCCTTCCATGAGGCGATAATCGCCTCGCAACGGCGGATGTATTCGTCGAGGGGGATCTTATAGCGGTCCACCATCTCTTCGCCGAAATGGATGAAGTGGGGGACGTATTCCGACTGGTGCTCGCTGGACTCGGTGACGAAGTAGCCGAGCCTTCTCATCATCTCGTAACGAACGAGTTCATAGTGACGGTCTGGATCGTTGAGCGCTTTGAACAGAAGAGGGTAGGCGTCCTGGCCTTGGTATTGAAACTTGAGGAAGAACGCCATGTGGTTGATGCCCGCAACGAGATAGGAAACATCGTCATAATTCAGATTCGCGTGGGAAGCGAGCATTCTGGCGGTCCCAAAAACCGAGTGGCAAAGACCGACATGGGGAATGCCCACGGCCTCGTCGACGGCCCAGCAATTCATGGCCATCGGATTCGTGTAATTGAGGAATAGGCAGTCGGGATGGGCCAGTTCCTCGATGTCCCGGGAAATCCCGAGAAGGACCGGGATCGTTCTCAAACCGCGGAAGATTCCGCCAATTCCCAGAGTGTCGGCGATGGTCTGCCGGAGGCCGTACTTTTTTGGGATTTCGAAGTCGACAACCGTGGACGGCTTGAATCCTCCGACTTGAATCGTGCAAATGACGTATTTCGCGTCCTTCACGGCTTCGCGCCGGTCAAGGGTGGAAACGATGGTCGGGTTGACTCCGAGTTTGCGGGCGACCCGTTTCATCATGATATCGGCGACTTTCAATCGTTCCGGATCGACATCCATCAGGCAGATGGTCGAGTCGGACAGTTCGGGAAATTGGAGGATGTCGCCGATCAAGGTCTTGGCGAAGACGACCGATCCGGCGCCGATGAGGGTGATTTTGCAGCTCATTTTATTGCTCTTGGGTGAAAGGGTTTCGGGTCAAAGGTGTTTCTTGGTTAAGAATCTTGGACTGTAGAGGATGATAGATCGGAGGGTTCTTCAACAATTGCTTTGTGATCTATTTTATGCAATTTGTGATATTCTGTTATGGAGTTGCCACTGCTTTCAGTTCTTTATTCCAGCTTGGAAATCCGGAACAATCCCGATTATTTTTGGGACAATTCCCATCGGCCTCATGAACCGGTTGTCTGTGTGATTCAGCGAACGAAACGGGGAGCCTCGTACATCGAGGAGGGCACGAATCGTCAGATCGCGAGAGCGGGGGAGGCCATCTTATTTCAGTATGGAGAAGACTCGCGCTACGGAATCCCGGATCGGGATTCTCTTCCGTATGAACATGAATGGGTCTGCATCAGTGGAAAGCAGGCTCCGGGGTTGTTTCGCGGGTTGCTGGACCATGTGGGCCGGAGGGTCGCCATGCCGGAGGGAAGTCAGGCTACCCGGCTCCTTCAAACGATCATCGAGAAATGTGAGCAGCGTAGTTTTGAAGACCGTTTTCATGAGTCGACGATGGCGTATTCCCTCTTGATGGCTTGTTTCCGTCTTCCTTCGAGTCAGGAGTACGAGAACGACGTGGCCCGGCTGGCGATGGAGTTCATTCTGAACCACTACCAGCATCCTTTTTCGCAGGATGACTTGGCGGATCATCTCGGGCTCAGCCGGGAGCATGTGAGCCGGCGCTTTCGTGAGGTCTACGGAGTCAGTCCTGGGCGCTATTGTAACCAGCTTCGGATGAATCGGGCGAAGGATCTTCTCAAGGTATCCTTCGCACCAATTGCCGAGGTCGCCCTGCAATGTGGATATGCCGATGCCAACAGCTTTTCCCGTGCCCTGAAGCAATACTATAATCGATCCCCTCGGGAGATGAGAGCGGGCGACTGATGCGGGTCGGGCATGGTCTACGGAAGGGGTTGACGGTGAAATTCCAGCCCTTCCGAAAGTGATCAGTTTGCTGGGTCCGAAGAGGATGGCGGTTGGTCTTCGGGAGTGGGAGAGATGTGACTTTTAATCTCTCGAAGAATCTCGTCAATCTCCAGGTCGCCCCGAATGCGAATGGCGTTCTTCGGGGCTTCGAGAGTCTCTAGCTGAGAGGCGAGTAGGCTGGCCGGCATAAAGTGGCCCGTTCGTTCGGCGAGCCGCCTCGCGAGGATCTCCTCCCTGGGATCGAGCCAGATGATTATGCAATTTGTCCCGGCACAGAGAATGGAGCGATAGCTCTCTCTGAGGGCACTACAGGCGAGGACAACGGATTCGCCCGCAGCGAAATGTCTGCGCACCTCTTCGTGAATCCGTTGCATCCAAGGAATTCGGTCCTCGTCGGTGAGCGGAATCCCGTTGGCCATTTTCGCCCGATTGGCTTCTCCGTGGAAGTCATCGGCGTCGAGAAAGGGGATATGGAGCTCTTCGGCGAGCTTTTGCCCGACGGTCGTTTTTCCACAGCCACTGACTCCCATGACGAGGAAAAGGGTCGGTAAAGAAACTTTTTGCATACAGAATAACTACAAGGTTCGAGTCGCAAGCGCGGGGTTCCTACAATTTAACGAGCACGCAAAAGCGTGCATAGCCCAAGAATTGAATTTGTGTTTTAAAGTTGCGATTCAAGCCGACAGATTAAAGCCCATTTTTTTTTAATGTCCTTATTGGAGAGTTTCGAATTCTATTCATGACGACTCAGTGGGTGGGTTGCTTGAGCGCCCACCTACGACCGGAGAGGAATGGTGAGAGCCATTTCTACGAAATTCATAACCGCAGGCACTTCTGTCGTCACTTTACCGGAGGGGGAGCGGGTAACCCCATTGCAGCTCGTAACCATTGATATCCAGCTTCTACTCCGCCAGACCAATCGCAGGGCATCTCATCGGACGGCTTACCCTCCTGAGACGATTGGCGCTAACATAGATTAAATTTTGTACTGTGCCCCAAGCGACCCAACCCAGACATGCATCGGGTGGGGCGGTACTCTTGAGAAGGATAGCGTTTCCGGTAAGGCTGAGGGTTGGCTCCTCCTCGAATTGTTCATCCCTATCAAGAATACGCTCCCAGCGAAACCATGTTCTGAGGAACCGCGTGCATCAATCTTGCTCGCACGACCTCGACTGAGTCCCGTTGGCTTCCCTAATATCAAGCCCATCTCCGTCGGAGAAATCTCATCCAAGGCGAATACTCACATTGTGCAAAGTGGTATTCTTCAGCAGACTTCAAAGCCGCGTCGTCCGGTCGAAATTGACGCCGGAGGCGAAAGAGCTTGTATGCTTCGGGGTGCACACCTAGCTCCGCCGCCAACTCACTCCACTTTCGAGCTTCTTCCTCCCACTCAGATGTCCGAGAGTCTGCTTGGGCTCGAAACGCCTGCATTTGAGCCAAGGTATACCCAATTTCTTCGAAACCTTCAGATGCAGAATAAGTTCGCTGGGAAATCTTCACTATGTTGCCGACATCGAAACGGGCGACCCAGAGCACCAAATGATGGTAGTTCGCATAGGCTCCGGACTCAAGTAGCACGTCTTCCTGAGACTGAAGTCTTTTTGCAGCTATTCGTTGAATAGCCCGTCTTAGCCATGCAAAGCCTCTGTAGTGTGCAAAAACTCGATACATAAAGCTAAGAGCCAAGAGTCGCGTTTGTCTCACCTCAGCAGACAGACCAAAATCCACCTCTGCTATTGCGCTAGCGCGCCGAGCCGCAATCGCACCCCGGAGTAAACGACCATACATGCGCGAGTTGTCGCTGATACCCACGAGATATCGAGAAGCTGTTTCTATAGAGGCAGTGTCTTCAACCAGCTCCAG
Source organism: Puniceicoccus vermicola (assembly GCF_014230055.1). Lineage (NCBI taxonomy): Bacteria > Pseudomonadati > Verrucomicrobiota > Opitutia > Puniceicoccales > Puniceicoccaceae > Puniceicoccus > Puniceicoccus vermicola. The sequence goes on from NZ_JACHVA010000101.1 coordinate 234,112, forward strand.
TGCAGTTGCGTACGCACGCGCCGCGCACCTATACTTTCCACTTTTATGCAAAGCATCAGCCCGAAGCGCATGGGCTTCAGCAACTAATTCCGCCGTCTCGAGTGAGTGATGATCCACTTCGACAATCTCGCGTGCGGCCTTGGCCGCGTACGACAGATGATTCAGCAACGCTACGCGCCACAAAGCCAATTCGGCATCTGAGAATATTAGCGCCAACCGTTCTTTTGGAAAACTGATTTCGGAATTCTGAAGATTGAGTTCTTCTCCAAACAAAAGCGGAAGCCAATATCTCAGATCACCCTCCAATAACGTGCCATTATGCCGTGTCAGCACTCGTTTGCCGCCAATTCCAAGATCTTCACGTCTATAAGCTAGCCATATGATTCGGTTGATGGGTAGTTTCTCGATTTCCGGGCAAATCTCAAAATCTCGTCCTGAATATCCTATAACCAAGAGGGTGCGGTTTTTAATCAATGACTTAAAAAGAGCCGCCTTTTTACCCGACATTCTGGCCTCTTGAGTTAAGGCGAAGATTAGTGTTTCACCATTGGAATCGTCCGCGCTGCCATGAATCTTGAAGTAGTAGCGAGTGTGCGTGTCGCTCAAAGTAGGCTCATTGACTACCCGCGTCAGAGAGCCGAATCGCTCCCCCTCACAACTGCTGACATGAGCTAGTGCAGTGTCTAGCGCTGTATCGTAATTCGTTGTTATTAGGTCACTAATGACGTTCAGCTTAACCTGTTGGGCTAAGAGCTCGTGAAGCGGATTAGGTTTCGCTATGCCATACAGGTTTCTCAGGAATAATCGTATTCGGCGCTCGTCAGGGGACTTTTCTAGGATGACCTCGAAAGGCAGGCTCTTGATCTTGTCCGGGAACTGATCATCTATTTCAAGACGGTCTGAAATTGGTCCAGTTGGAAACAAAAGGTCATATATGGCCGAGGTGAAACTCGCTCCTGTCGCTAAAGAGGTGGGTGACCAACTCGAAATTCCTGAACCCAATAGTGCAGTCACCTTGGTCTCGTGAACTAATTCATCAAGGCTCTCCAGAGTGTTTCCTTCCTCAATAATCTTGTACATCAGGCTTCTCGTCCTTTCCTATCGCTACTACAACCCACTTTTTTCGTAGGCGAACTGAACGATAGAGAAAAAGGTCTTCCAGAATTTACATTGCTTTAGCAGAAGAGAATAGCTCTAAAGAATCAAGACCTTGTAGGACGTTTTTGGGTTCGCTTCACGCGGGAAGCGGACGAAGATCTAGTCTCGATTGCTCGATACACGAGGTGGCAGTGGGTGGATTCCCCGTGTCGGACTTACATCGAGGAAATCTTTTCGCTGTTTGAGCGGATCACGATTTCGCCGCAGTCCAGTTAAGGCGCGGATTACATTCGGCCCGACCTTCGCAAACAGATCCATACCAAGCGAATGCACGCGGTCTATTTTCGAGTGGGCGATGATGGGATTGTGGAAATTCTTCTAGTCCTGCACGCCAGGCAGGACCGCGATTCGGCTTTCGAATGAGAACGTCAGAAGTCTCATTGCCCGGTCAGTCAAGAATCGAGACGTGACGTCTTCTGATGGTCCTCCAAGGAACTTGTGGACCCCATCCGGATCTTCCCTCAATTGCATGTCAGGTTGCCCAGCACGTGCTTCTGGGAGGTGGCTTGATTTTCTCTTGCGTATTCGCAATTCGCGAATAGCGTATAATGCTGATGATTAAGGCCCAAGATGTAATCGTAGCGCTGGATCTCTGCCGTTTCGAAAAAACAATGAGCACTTATGCGGAGCGTGGCTCGCGCCTCGGGATGAGTGCTTCCGAGGTCCATGCTGCAGTTCGCCGCTTGGAAAAGGCCCGGTTGTTGGATCCCGAAACCGGAGTGGTGCGTCGGATTCCGTTGATCGACTTTCTTGAGCATGGCGTTCCCTATGCCTTCGCCGAAAGGCCCGGTGAGGTGACCCGCGGAATACCAACGGCTTGGGCGGCTCCCGTAATGGCTGATAGATTTACACAGAATTCGGAGTTGCCTCCGGTTTGGCCGGATCCGGAGGGAAAAACACAAGGCATCGCGGTCCGCCCCCTCTATCGGAGTGTCCCGAAGGCATCCCAGAGAGACTCCGGTCTCTATGATTTATTCGCATTGGTAGATGCACTCCGCATCGGAAGAGCTCGAGATCGAAAGATCGCCAAAGAAGTTCTCAAAGAAAAACTGTTGCACCATACCGCAGCTTAACATCGGAGCCCTACGCGCCGTGGCGAGGCATCTCGACCCGATTGGAATCAACTATGCCTTTACGGGGGGAGCGGTTGTGAACCTCCTTCTCGATGATCCCGAGTTGGGTCCGGCCCGTCCCACCGATGATGTGGATGTCATCGTCGAAGTTGTCAGTGGTCGGGACTACGCTGCTGTGGAGGAATCCTTGCGGAATGCGGGTTTCAAAAACGCGACGGACGGTCCGCTCTGCCGGTGGAGATTGGGGAAACTGGTTGTCGACGTGATGCCAACCTCAGGGGAACGCTACGGCTTGAATACTAAGTGGTTTGCCGAAGCCTTGCAGACGGCAGAAACGGTGAGATATGCCCACACGACGCTTCGCATCGTTTCGCCAATCGGATTTCTGGCAACCAAATACCTGACCTTCACCGAAAGAGGAAAAGGAGATTTTTTGGGAAGCCACGATTTGGAGGACTTTATCGCTGTCATTGACGGCAGAAGTAGGATCGTTGAAGAAATCCAAGCGTCGCGAAGAGATTTTCAGAACTATCTGGTCGACGGAGTCCGTTCTCTGCTGGCTGAACCGGATTTCCGGGAAGCTTTGCCTGGATTTCTTCTCAGCGATTCGGCAAGCCAGTCCCGTCTCCCTTTGCTCAGGAAAAAGTTGGAAGGGATTTCCTTGATCGAAATCCGGGAGATTCGCCGGTGAACGAAAAAGCGCGACCCCTTCAGAGTTTCCGCATTTTGCTTTTGCTGCTATTCCGAACTTGGAAATCCGAAATCGATGAAATTATGCGCCAAGTATAGGGTGCTGGGGGAGCGGAGAAGAGGAGGGTCTTTAAGATCGTATTGGATATGAATGAGATGGGAATTATTCAAGAATCAAGACGTGACGTCCTTTGGAGTGCTTATTTTTTGCGTGAGAAGTCGAAGGCGAGGAATGAGTTGGAGATGGAGATTTCCTGGACTCCGGGGAGTCCCGTTCCGAGATTTGCAGAGATCAACCGCTCTCCAATCGATTGGCCAAAGTGGAAGTCTGATGAATCCGCTCCTTTGTCGCATACCATTCCGTTGTTGGGGGAGAAAAGATCAAGGGAGTATCCCTATTTCCCTTGGGAGCACTTAAATTGTGTTCAGTTGAATTGGCCTTGGGGAATTGGAGACCGGCCAGACGAATCGGGCAGATCTCGCGAGCCGAGCTGAACGTGGATTACTAGAGTACATAATCCTGGTTTTCGAACTATGAGATTTTGGTTTTCACGTTCTCGAAGATTTCGTGTGGTATTGCACGCCCGAGTCGTGGATCAATTTCGGTATTTCGATGATAGTGAAAAACGGGTTGACCCCGTTGAGAAGGTATGGGTTTCTGATCCTGTGATTCTTCCTTGAATCGAATTTGCATGCACTTGAAATATGGCTCCCAAACCGACATCCACGAAGCGATTAGTGACATTGGCTGATGTTGCGCGTTATGTGAATGTCAGCCCGCGGACTGTCTCCCAGGTGCTCAACGGTAGCGAGAATGCGACGACGCGTGTCAGTGAGGAGACGGCCTGGAAAGTTCGAGAAGCCGCTGAGGTTTTGAAGTACCGTCCCAGTGCTTCCGCTCGAGCCATGAAAGGGAAGGGACTGCGGCAGGTCGGGTTTATTCTCGAATACGAATTTTTGGATGGGCGGGTCCCTCCGGTGATCGGAATGCCAGCGGTTCTCGGGATTGGAGATTATCTTGCCGAGAAAGATTGGAATCTAAGCATTTGCCGGGAACAAAGAGGGGGGCTGGATTCCTCGCGCTTACCCCGTTATCTGCGGGAACACTCCGTTGATGGATTGATCTTGAATTCATCTTCTCCCGCCAAGGATGCGAAAATCCTGGAAGAGCTTCGCAAGTTTGAGATTCCTCATGTTGTGCTGAACGGATGTTCTCCGAGCAACAGCATTTGCTTGGATGACGTAGCTGGAATTCAGAAGGCATTGACGCATTTGATTCAGTTGGGGCATTCGAAAATTGTCTATGTCGGTAAAAAAGAGGAGAGTCACCATTCGGTCGGGGTTCGACGTAACGCTTATCTTGAGGGGATGAGCCAGACGGGTTTGCTGCCGCAGGTATGGCATTACGGAACGGGTCCCGTTGCAGACCAATCCGAGAAAAGTCGGATTTCCAAGCGGCGAGCGGAGTCTCTGGGGATCGTTGAATATTTTCGTGAGAAGCAGCCCACTGCGTTTCTGTGCTATTCCGACATAAATGCGCTCCATGTGAGCCAGGCCTTATTGGGGGCGGGCGTACGGGTGCCGGAGGATGTTTCCATCGTCGGCTATGATGATTTGCCGTACGTCTACTTGAACCATCCGGCTTTGACGACGGTCCGTTCGGAATTTTATCAGTTGGGCTTGGAAGCTGCGAAAATGTTGCTGGACCTTGTCGCAAAGCCGTCTTCGGAGTTTCCCTCCGTGGTGATTCAGCCTGAGATGATTGTCCGTAGTTCGACTTGTCCGCCGTCGTCCTAGCACTTGATTTTCAGTTGATCTTTCCGGCGAGTGGTGGGGAAAAAGTGGAATTGCTTGTCCTTGGGGTTGTGCGTGGAGCAGGCTTACTAAATCAGGAGAGATTCTGGCCTCCTGTGTATCCTGAGTGCGACCGATTCGTTGAGACTCAAAGTTGGGAATCTGTTATCTGATGCTTGTTTCAAGAGCAGATCGTAATCGCCGTCTTAAACTACCTATAACAGGTGGATCTTTGTATTTTTATTGGGTGGTTAAAAATAGTACTTGAAGTAATGTCAGAGTTCCTTCTATTCTTTTGATTCAACGAGGAATCAAAATAGTATTTGACTTAAATCTAAGCTAAAGCTCCTCGCAAGACCGTGTTCCCAAAATTAAACCCCAAAGAAAACCACACCATGGATACAGTAACCTCAGAACGTGATTCCTTGCTAATTTCTATATGCTTCGGAATGAAGTATTTATTCCGCGCTCTGGCTGCTTCACTGTTGCTAAGCGGCTTTTCGCTGAGCGCCAATGCCTCTTTGCTCGCAATCGATAACTTTAACAATTATACGGCAGGGGATAACATTGATACCTTAAATGGTGGAACTGGATGGACTGGAGGGTGGAACGCTTCCACGGCGACAACGACGCAGGTCTCTAGCGAATCACTAACTTACACTTTAGATGGGTTTACTTATGGCGGTGGCAATTCGTTCTTGCTGACCGGTGCCGGGAATAACAACGCAGCGATTCGAACGATGACGACGGATACTAGTGGGCAGGATTACTATACAAGTTTCCTTGTCAAATATGAGGGGCCGTCAGGGACGGAAACGGGGCAAGTTGATGTTCAGCATGGCTTTACTATTGCAGCTCTGGATAGTAGTGGGGCGTATGCCTCGAGTGATAACATGGTCTTTGCTAATGGTGGTGGGCGTAGGATCGAAGCTCGCAGCGGAGGATCGAACACAGACGTTTCTACAATTCTGCAGCTTCAGACGACATATCTGGTGGTGGCTAAATTTTCAGGATGGGACGACATCAATGGGAACTACACAACGACGCAAGCTTGGCTGAATCCTGCGAAGACTGATGAATTTTCTACAGATCCTACCATCACTGCTTCGCATACAGGTCCTGGTTCTGATCAATTCTCAGGGATTGCCATGCGCTTTCTCAATAATACCAATTTCGGTGGTGATTATAAAGTATACATGGACGATTTGCGCATCGGGACGACTTGGGACTCAGTGGTGATTCCAGAGCCCGGAACTTATTCTTTAATCGCAGCTTCAATCGCGTTGGGTGCTGTCATGCTCGCTCGTCGGCGTAGATAATCGAGGGCGATCGGCATTCCGAATAGGGGACCCTACAGGCTTATTGGGATTAGCAGCTAATCATAGGAGGAGGGGTTGCATTCGATTGACGCTGGTAACATCACATCGCGTGTTTCGAGCACTTGATTTCCGCCCAGCCAACAGCCGAGATTCTTAAACATATTATGCCAGTCCATCAATTTTTATCGACAGATTCAGCGAGGAATCATCCCTCTCCTGAGGTGTCAGTGCCGGCTGGAGTCCTTTATAAGAGTCCGGCGAACTGGCCTTTGGAGGAGACGCCGGAAGGGAGGCGGGATCGTCGCTTCATCCGTCTTGCGGACCGTCCGACTGGGTTTGAAACGGATTTCGCCTGCCTAGAGCGTACGCTCCATCAGATCGTGCCACGCCAGCAGCAGAATGGTTGCTTTCTTTCCTCAGAAGAAATTCTTCTCCCGGATAAGAGCGACGACCATCTCGGAGTCGCCGGAATGCTTGCCTACTACCTGAGCCTGACGGAAGAGAATCCGGATTGGAACGATGCCTTAGGCAGGGGGTTGCGCTATCAAATCGATCACCTGTGCGCGACGGCTCCGAATACGAGTGGGCGTTACGTTCGCTATTATCTGGAACGAGACAGTCCCTTGGACTGGTGCAATACACTCTGGAGTCTACAGGGCCTGAATTTCGTTTTGGAATTCGGCCAGCCTTTTCTCCCCCGAGAACTCTATCGGGAAGCCTTGGAGCTCGGGCGGGATTTCTGGGAGCATCTGACTAACTATCCCGCTCGCGACGAGAATCCCTGCCACAACCAACTCCTGGAGTATGCATCAATCGGTTACACCTATGGTCGTATTTCCGCCCGACCCAAAGTTTGCCAGTATGTGTTGGACTATTACAAGAGCGTGCTTAGGAAACTGCGGATTGAGGATAGTGGACGCTGGATCTATACCGAGTTTAACCGTTGGTGTGCGCACTACGCATTGCTCTCTTGGTATGCCTTGGAGCATTTGTGGGTGGAGAGCGGGGAATCACTTTTCGAGGAAGATGCTATGGAAATGGCTGCAGCCTTTAACGACCGGATCTCAGCGGGTGGCTATTACTTTGGGGGCTCCCGCCGGGATGAACCGGGGTATGAGACTTTTCTCTACCAATTTTGGTTGCGGGGGCAGGTCTTCAATTTTGATCGGCTCTTACTGCCCGAGCCTTCGGATCAATGGCGCGACTTGATTTATGATGGTCATAATGGTCGTAGTCTAGTTTCCGAAATGATGCTCTTTGCAAAGCAGCCTTCAATTGCGAGGACTTCATTGTCGCTGAGTGTCTACACTCTGTATCGAAACCGCTGTTCGGTCCGCTTCAACGAAAATGGGACTTCACGTCATATTTCGGTGAATGGTTTGGAGCTAATCGAGGCGAATTTACCGGATTCTTTGAACAGTCCTCTGCTGTGGAAACAAAATGGGAATTGGGTGGAAGATTCGATATTGGCGAAGCCACCACCTCCCAGTCCATTGCATCGCTATGGCCGTGTCCTTGGACAGAGTTTTTCCGGGGTTGAGCTGCGCGCGACGATGCAGCGGGGAAGCGATTGGGAGATCCGAACGTGGTGGATTACCGATGGGCATCGGCTGCAGGGAATTGCTCATCTCATCGCGCACAACGCGGTTCGAAGCGATCAGGTGAAATTCGTATTGGGCAACCCTTGTTTGACAGAAACGGAGGGAGTCGTGAAGCCTGTGTTTTCGGTATCCAATTCGGATTGTTCAGTGAATACATTCGGACCGCAGCAATCTTTGAGGAGCGTGGACTTCCTGCGAATCGGGGATCAATACATTCGCGCCTCCACTCCAATGCAATTTGTTCGTCCCAGCGAAGATGCTTTTGACGGTTTCCCGGCGAGAAACAGAAAATTGTGGAGCAAGCAGAAAGACTCGAATCGGATCGAGATTGTCCTTTCAGAAACTTCGAAGCAGTTCCATTTCCGCGAAAGCTTGTTTGTTGGCATGGAAATCGGAGGAGAACGAACTCCTCCGGAAGTTTTCGACAAACCTGGAATCTGGACGTGCGGTGGAAAAATTGGTCGCTTCGAAGCGACAGAAGTCGAAGGAAACTGGTCTTATTCATTCAAGCCCGAAGGAACAAAAATTTTCCAATTGTCGAACCCGGCGTTTGGGCATGCTTAGCCGGAATGCCACACCCTATAAATAACAGATTAGATAGATTATTATGAAGATTAGAAACATACTTCTCGTGCTCGGATATGCGGCGTTCCTGTCGCAACTATCTGCGGAGTCCACTAGCCTAATGAGTAGCAATTGGAGAGGCGGAGCTTTGAAAAAAACGACTTCAGAGGTCAAGGAAGGTGACTTTTCCTACCGTTGGGATGCAGCCGACAGTTCCTATTTTCGGATCGATCAACTGGCTTCAGAAGACTGGAGTGATTTCAATGGAATTAGCTTCTGGTTGTATTCGGAGGAGGATAATGGAGCCAGTATCGCGATTGGAGCCTATGGAGCCCAGGGGGCGGATGGGTCTTCCGGAGACTCATACTACGTGTATCGCTTCACCGTAGATTGGGTAGGGTGGAAAGAGATACAGGTGGAGCTCGACGACTTCATTCCTGTCCGGGGCCCGGATGGATGGTCCAGCGTTTCCTATCTGAAAGTGATGAGCAATTACGGGACGAAGCCGATTCCCGGGACGGTTTTATATTTTAACGGTCTCAAATTAGAAGAATAATCCCAATCTCTCCCCAATGCTTTATCTCCCTATGTTTAGAACCTCAGCAAACCATCTATTGAAGTTCATTGGACTTTCCTGTGCTTTCGGGTGCGCGGCCGTTCCCGTTCTGGGCGCGAGTGAGAACCTATTGGACAATCCTGGATTCGAGGACCTTGGTGATACCAGTTCCTGGAATGAGAATAACTGGGCGAGTCTGGATGCAGATTTTCTACGCGACCCGGTAAATCCCCATTCGGGATCCTATTCGCAGAAAGTGACGCTAAAAAAGGTCGAGGGGGTATCGGACTTACAATTTGCCCAGGATGTCGATCTGAACCCGGGAGATCTCGTACAGGTTCGGTTTTGGTCCAGAGGTTTCAGCAATTCGGCACCCGTATCCTTACAGATTCGAAGGAAGGGACACCCGTATAGGCAATATTTCTCGGCGGAATTCACCGCGACTGAGGCTTGGAGTGAGCATCTTTTCAATGTCACGATGCCATCCAATTTTGATGCAGGTGATGAGCTCGTGCTCTTGTTCAGTTTGGGGGATGAAACATCGATCTGGTTGGATGATGTCAGTCTTTCGCGAATCAGTCCGCAAAGTGATGCACCGGCGTTCCCAGGGAATCCGTTGCGCAACGATTCATTCGAAGTGGGGATCGATGGTTGGGTCGCCACATTCCGCGAAGCAGGAGGTATAGCTAAAGCTAGTTACGGGGATGAGAACAATATCAGTACCTCTCTAGATTCCGTTTTTCAAGAGGAAGCTCCGGATGGATCACGGGTGATGACCTTCAAGGTGAGGGACGATTGTTCGGTTGCTATTACTTCTGGATTCTTTCCGCTTCGGTATGGACATCCGGTGGAAGTCGGATTCTGGATGAAGACCAGCGTTCCGGGTTTGGCGGTCGAAGCGGCGCTCGGGGGTGGAACCTTTCCTAACATGGTTTGGGACAAATATATGGCGAAGAGTGACGATAAGGCTTGGCGCTACTATCGCTTTACGGCGACACCAAAACCGAATGCACACGGCACCTACGTGCTGCAATTTTATACTCGGGTTCCCGGTCGGTACGAGATTGATCAAGTGACGGTGATGGATGCGGAGTCAACTGTGAGTGTGGATGACCTCGCTCCTATGGAGGCAGGGTTTGAGGACGTTGAAGATGGTGATCCGGCTCACATCTACCACTTGGAGGATCAGGCCGCTTTCCGGCTGAACGTGCTCAATCGCGACGGGATGGAACTTACGGCTCGCGTGATTGACCTGTGGGACAATGTCTTAGCCGAGTTTTCCGTTACGGATTTCGAATCGAACGGATTAATCGAGCAGACTGTTCTTTCTATGCCTACGACGAGGCTGGGAGGATTCAAATGCTCGGTTTATGCGAACGGAGAGAGTGAGGCTCTGGCTGAAGTGCTGTATGTGGTCCTCCCGCGCTTGGCTGCCGTCGCGGATGTGGAGGATTCTTTCTTTGGGGGGCATGCGAAACTGACGCCCTACAACCTGCACATTGCGGAGAAAATGGGGTATCGTTGGTTGCGGCTGTATCCACCCTTGGTGACGCAATGGATGGCGGTCGAGCCGGAACCGGGGGAGTGGAATTTCGACACCCGTGGAGCCGCCCGGGCTCACGACATGGGCTTTCAGTTGATGGCCGGATTCTCCAGCACTCCAGAATGGGCCGCCGGCGTCTCGCCGAAACTCGCCGCCCGGTCCCGATGGTGGTCGAGTTGGCCTCCGGCAAAATGGAGTGATTGGCAGACCTATGTGAAGAAGACCCAAGAGGCCTTCGGTCCCTATATTCAAACTTGGGAAGTTTGGAATGAGCCGGATGGAAAGTTTCTTCAAGTTCCCGGATCTCAGGAAAAACCGGTTGTTTATTTAGATTTACTGCGCACGGCCAGCGAGGCCCTTAGCGATGTGCGGGAACAGATTCAGTTGATTGCGGGGGCCGTGGTGACTTTGCACCGACCATTTACTCGCGATGTTCTGAATCTTGATGCTGGGCAGTATATTGATGCCTACTCATTTCATTACTATGGAGGTTATGTGGGGGAAAGAAGCCCGGACGAGACGGCAGACCTTGAAGAGATCGAGCATATCCGGTCATTCAAAAACCGTGATGGGAAACCGTTGAATATTTGGGTTACGGAGGCCGGCGTGAAAGCTCCTAGCTGGTTGGATACCATGCATATCGCCCAAAAGAGGCAGACGACGATTGCCGGTTATGCTCACACGCTCGTTCGTTCCGCGATCTTTTTCAAAGCCGTGGGAGCGAAACGTTTTTTCCACTACGAAGGGTTTGCGAACCCTTCGGGTTCGATTAGCTATCGCCGCGAAACAGCGATCGTCGATGTTGACGGCATTCCGCAGCCGAGCGTTGCCGCATTTGCGGCCATGGTTTATTTCCTGGAAGGTGCAGAACCTCTGGAGTTTGAAATCATCTCACTGGGAGAAGCTGAGCCTCGTATCGCGCAGTTCGAGCGCGGTGCCCGGAAGGTCTCGGCCCTGTGGTCAAGAACTCCGGTGGGAATTCAGAATCTGCCGGAGCTCGACTTAAGCCGTTGGGATGCCTTTGATTTGATGGGCAATCCCATAGAAGAAATCGAAAATATTGTCCTATCCCTCTCTCCCGTCTATCTTGTGGAAAAGAGCCAACCCTAATCCCCGCTACGAATGAATGGTCGCATGCACAATCCGAGAGCAAGGTCTGATTTCAGTTCCGATGGAGCTTTCACCCTGGTCGAGTCATTGTTGGTGATCGCGATTATCGCTATTCTCGCGGCCATCATTATACCCGTGACCCAGACAGTTCGTACTCGTATGGCTGCTACGGTATCGCAGTCGAATCTAAGACAGCTTGGGGTATTGTTCCAGCAATACCAAGCTAATCACGATTTTGAATTGCCACCGGCTTCCCATTCCTACGACGGGAGGCGAATGGTGTGGGACCACTATTTAGCCGAGTATTTGGAGGATGACTCGGAGATCGAAGCGTTGCTGCACTCCCCAGCGGACACCCTGAAACGTCGTTGGAATAACCAAGAGCCTCGCACTTATTCCATGGTTCGCGCCAATGGCTTAGGGGTTGCTGCGACATCACGCAAAAAGGAGGCTCCTCCGGTGGCTCGTGGGTTGAATATTCCCGAGCCGATGAAGGTTCTTTTGCTGGTCGAACGAAGCTCGGATACGAATGTCGTCTTTGGTGATTCAGTGGCAGTGACTGACAATCCCAATCAACAATTAACGCATGGAGCCGATATGTATGGTGGAAAATTTAACTACCTGTACATGGATGGACATGTCGAATTCTTGAACCCTGAAGAAACCATTGGCGACGGAACAATGGCGGCCCCCGGAGGGGGTTGGACCATTCGGGATACGGACTGATTCTGTATTCCGTTTCTGGTTTGTTCTAGTAGAGCCTTGATGGTGGTGTATCAACTTTGTCTGGAATATGGATTATTCGCACAAAAAATCTCCCTTTGATCTTTCAGGTCGTATTGCCCTGGTGACTGGGTCTGCGAGAGGCTTGGGACGGGCGATTGCTGAGGAACTGTCTCGGAATGGTGCGTCGGTCATCGTCAACGACCTAAGAGCTGAGGGTGCGTCTGCAACATTGGTTGGCGAGCTAAAGGCAGAAGGGCACAAAGTCTGGAATATGGCCGCCGATGTTTCGGACGAGATTGCGGTGAATGCTCTCTTTGAGAAAATCGTAAAGGATTGCGGGAGATTGGATTTCTTGGTGAACAATGCCGGAACCGCGATTACTCAAGATATCTTTGAGACGTCGACAGAGGAGTGGGATCGCATCCTCGACACCAATCTCAAGAGTTGCTTTCTGTGCTCGAAGAGGGCGATGGAGCTAATGAGGGACCAAAAGTTCGGGCGTATCGTGAACATCGCTTCGGTCGTCGCCCATCGCGGGGCATTTATGGGGCCGGTTCATTACGCGGCATCGAAAAGCGGGATGCTTGGCATTACGAAAACGTTGGCCAGGACGGGGGCTCCGCTAGGGATCAATGTGAACGCGGTAGCGCCGGGGATCATTTTGACCGAGTTGCTGGAACGTTCGCACGGAGCGGATGGGATTAAAGAGTTGGCGAAATCGGTTCCACTCGGCGTGGGTGCGCCTCGGGATGTGGGGATGTCCGTTGCCTTCCTCTGCAGCGCCGCCGCCGACTACATCACGGGAGCGACCCTGGATGTGAATGGAGGGATGTACCTCCGGTAATCGATGGTTTCGTCTTTCCGGCAATTTTTTCTCTCCATAAAAGTCATTCTATGAAACTGCCTTCTTCCTCACACTCGCGGAGTTTCGATGTCATCGTGGCCGGCGGAGGACCGGCTGGCATAGCGGCTGCGATTGCCGCCAGTCGGACGGGGGCGAAGGTGCTAATACTCGAAGGGCATGGTTGCTTGGGAGGGGTCTGGACGGCCGGGGCTTTGACCTTAATTTTGGATTCGGAAAACAAGACCGGATTGATGGAGGAGATTTACCAACGGTTGTCTCAATACGAAGGTCGGTCCGCGATTCCCAGTAACCGATACGATGTCGAGGTCATGAAGTGGGTGCTGGACGAGCTTTGTGAAGAGGCGGGAGTGGCCGTTCGGCTGCATACCCAGGTGACGGCAGCGAGAATGGTTCAAGGGCGTTTGACCTCGGTAGAAACGCACAGTAAGTCGGGTTTTGAATCCTGGGAGGGGAAAGTCTTTATTGATTGTACGGGGGACGGCGATTTGGGCGCTCTGGCTGGAAACGGCTTTGAAATGGGGCACCCGGTGTCGGGGGAAGTTCAGCCGATGTCTCTGATGGCGATCGTCACGGGGGTCTCGTCACCCGAGATCGATCCCTATGTCGTTGAGTCGAATGGAGAGTATTCGGACTCTCCGAAAGAGGTGTTGTGTAAGGCCATCGAGTCCGGGGGGCATTCTCCTTCCTATCGAAGTCCGAGTCTCTTTCGCATTCATCCGGATGTCTACGGATTGATGACCAATCACCAATATTCCGTTCGTTGTGATGATGCCGAGGGTATCTCCGAGGCAACCCGGGAAGCACGAGGAGAAATTCACAAGATTGTTCGATCATTGAGATCACAGGGAGGGGCTTTTGCTGGGTTGAGGTTGGTCGCCACCGCTGAGCAAATCGGGGTGCGAGAAGGCCGGCGCTTGCATGGGTGGTATCGGCTGACTGTGGATGATCTGGTGCGGGGGGTACGATTTGACGATGCGATTGCCCGTGCCACCTTCTGCGTGGATGTCCATTCCACGAATCCGGAAGCGGGCAAAAGCTATGATTCCGACGGAGTTCAAACCCAACCCTACGACATACCCCTACGTGCACTCGTTGCGAAAAATGTGGATGGACTGCTCATGGCGGGCCGTTGTATTAGCGGGGATTTCTGGGCTCATGCGTCCTATAGGGTGACCGGCAATGCGGTCGCGATGGGAGAGGCTTCGGGTTCCTTCGCAGGTTATTGCCTGGCGAATGAAACCACTCCGCACACGATCTGTTCAGATCAGGAAAAGCTCTCCACCTACAGTAAGCAGATCACGTCCTGAATCGGGAACGGGCGGATGTCTTGGATCGGGTAGGTCACTGGCACAATTCGGCGAGAGGAGGATTCGCTGCTCTCCTCTACGCCCAAAATTATTAACTTTTGGCGCATCAATGCTAAGCGTGTTCGGTTGCTCTCAGTCGAAGGGTTTGTGATGCTTCTAGTTCATTCACCCCTTTTGATTCCTATGAAGATTACTGCGCTGACTCCTTACATCTGCGATTGCTTTCGCACCAACTGGGTATTCCTGAAAGTCGAGACTGACGAGGGAATTTACGGCTGGGGGGAAGCCTCTCTGGAATACCGTGAACAGACCGTTGCCGAGGCGATGGTTGAGATTGGACGATCGGTGATCGGACGCAATGCCGGCGACATCCAGTCGATCTGGGATGATGTCAATCGTGAAGTTTACTACCGGGGCGGACCGGTCTACATGTCGGCTCTTGGCGCGGTGGAAATGGCGCTCTGGGACATCAAGGGCAAGGCCTTGGGCGTGCCGGTCTACGAACTGCTCGGTGGGAAGGTGCGCGACGGCATTCAGTGCTATGCCAACGCCTGGTTTACAGGAGCCCGCAAGCCGGAGGAGTTTGCCGAAAAGGCCAAGGTGGCCATCGAGTCCGGCTACAAGGGACTGAAATGGGATCCGTTTGGGAAATCCTATCTCGATGCCTCGCCCGAGGTGATGAAAACTGCGGAAGCCTGTGTGGCGGCCGTGGCCGAGGTCGTGGACGGACGGGCCGAGCTCCTGATTGAAGGACACGGGCGTTTCAACGTCCCGACCGCGAAACGGATTTCGGATATGCTGTCGGCCTTCAATGTGGCGTGGTTCGAGGAGCCGCTTCCTCCGGGTAATCTGGAAGCTCTGGCGGATGTGCGACGCTACTCGCGGGTGCCGATCGCGGCCGGGGAGCGTCTGTACAGCCGTTGGGAATATATTCCTTTCTTCGAAGCAAAAGCGGCCGATTTCGTGCAAGCCGATGTGATTCACGCCGGGGGCATCCTCGAGTTGCGCCGGATCGCCGACATGGCGGAAGCCCACTACATTCCGTGCTGCCCGCACAATCCCTGCGGACCGGTGGCCAATGCGGCGACCCTGCATGTGGCGGCCCTTTCGAATAATGTCATTCGCCTGGAGACGATGGCGACGGACGTGAACTGGCGGAAGGATGTGGCTCGGGAGGATGCGGAGTTTGCTGATGGATTCCTGACCATCCCGAACACTCCGGGACTGGGCGTTGATATCGATATCGAGGCGATGAAGGAGCATCCCTACCAACCGCGGGCCTTGCGCCACTACGACGGAACGTTGACCGACATCCGTCCGCAGGACAGCGGCTACATTTTCAAAAACTAGGATCGCCCCGATGGAAACCATCGACCCCAAGAGCTTCGTCGAAGAACAGGATCTTCCGGCGTTGAAAAAGCAGCAGATTGCGAATCTGGAGGAGCTCGGATACTCCCGTATCGGAGAGATGAGCACGTGCAATACGACTGATATTCGGTCGTCCCGAATCGGGGTGGGGTTTGAGACGCTGGACCGTTTCATGTTCGACCCGGACCGGGTCTATCCGCTCATGGAGAAGCTCGGAGCCAAGTGGGCTCGGGTGCAGACGGGGTGGAGTCGCTGTGAAACCGAGAAAGGGCGCTATGATTTTGCCTGGCTGGAGGAGATTGTGGACAACCTCCTCCGGGTCGGGGTGGAGCCTTTCTTTTGCGTCAGTTTCGGCAATCAGCTCTACATGCCGGATGTTCCACACGAATCGGCCGTGGGCTATGTGCCACTCTACTACGGCGAGGAAGGAAAAGCCGCTTGGGTGGATTACGTGCGAGCGCTTGGCGAGTGCTTTCGGGGCAAGGTGCGTTTCTGGGAAGTGTGGAATGAGCCGAACATTCCTCAGTTCTGGCATCCGTCGAAGCCGGACGGCGCGGAGTATGCGGAGCTGGTTAAAGTAACTGCGGCCGCGGTCCGGGAATCGATTCCGGATGCGAAGATCGTCGGTGGAGCCATGTCGAAGATGGACCCTCCTTTTCTCGAAGCGGCCCTGAAGGCCGGGTTGACCGAGGAGATCGATGTTTTCTCCTTCCATCCGTATCAGTCGGTTCCCGAGGCGAACTTGCAGAACATGCACGATCTGGTGCGGCGTTTGTTGAAGCAATATTCCGGAGGAAAGGTGATTGACGTCTGGCAGGGAGAGAATGGCTGTCCTTCGCAGACCGCGGGTCATAACGACGATTGGCTGGGTCTCTATGATACGGACGAGGTGGTCCAGGCCAAGTGGGTCGCTCGTCGGGTGCTCGCCGATTTGAAAGCCGGCTTCGATATGTCTTTGTATTTCCACGCCATCGATCTGATGGGGCGTCCGTATCGGCAAGCGGATGGGGGAGTCAAAAAGCCGGTGATGATGGGCCTTATCAACGGAGCGACCTACGAACCGAAGTATTCGTTCGAAGTGTTTCAGCGGGTTTGTTCTCTCTTTGATGATGAGAGTGAGCGGCGAGAGCTCTTCTATCGATTCCTCAATCCGGACGAGCAACATCCGCAGCAAAGTGGGGTGCTGGCGACGGCGATGGGCGTTTCGTTTGTGCGGAGCGGTTGTCCGCTCCTGGCCTTTTGGAATACGGCCGATCCCCAGCAGAAGATGCCGGCTCAGAGTATCGATCTCGTCTTCTGGTCGGACAGTGATCTTCAATTCGAGAAACCGGTTCTCGCGGACCTCATGACCGGGCAGGTGTACGATCTTTCCGGCCATGGCGAGCCGTTCATCTGCGATGATGCACACGTAGGGATGAAGTTCCGTCTTCCTTTTGCCGATTATCCGTTGGTCCTGACCGACGCTTCCCTGTTCCCCGAAATTAGCTGATTTATGAAAGTGGATACCATTCCCCATCTGAACTTCTCCGGTAAGACCGTTCTGGTCACGGGATCTTCCCGCAACCTGGGAAAAACGATTGCTGCCGCCTTTATTGAAACGGGGGGCCGAGTCATTCTTCACGGATCTGAAGAAAATCTGCGGTCGACGAAGAGCGAAATGGAGTCCGACTATCCGAAAGCGGAATTGTATTCGATCAGTTTTGACTTGGGTCAGCCGGAGGCGATTGAGAAAGCATTCGATCAACTTAAGTCCGAGGGGTGGATGCCGGATGTTCTGATCAACAATGCGGCCCATCTGGGGCTTGGAGAATCGGGTTTTCTCGAGCAGTCACCCGAATTCTTTCGAGAGGTCATTGAGGTGAACTTGTTCGGGGCTTTTCTCTGCTCGCAGATCGCTGCGCAGTATCTCAAGGATACGGGAAAGAAAGGTTCAATCGTTAATATCTCCTCCCTTGCGGGGCGCCGAGGTATCCACGGTCGCAGCGGCTACAATGTGAGCAAGGCCGCCTTGGATTCGATGACACGGTCGATGGCCCAGGAGTTGTCGGGGGATGGGATTCGGGTAAATTCGCTTGTCCTCGGCTATGTGTGGACGGAGCGCTGGAACCATCTCGATGAAGGAGTCGCGGATCGCCGAAAGGCGAATATTCCGAGTCACGCACCGAGCTCTCAGGAAGAAATCGCCCGCACCACGGTTTTTCTCGCCTCGGATTCCGCGCCAACTCTCGTCGGCTCCCAAATCGTCTTAGACGGGGGCATGGACATCCAGCAACTGCCAGCGACAGTTGCGGTGTAGAACGAAGAAGGCCGATACGGAATTCGGGAAGTAGGGCCGCAGCTTCAGCTGCGCCTCCGCGTTTGCCCCTCCGCCGTATACTCGGATGAGCCCTGGATTGAGTCTTAGCCGTTTCCGCAGATCCAGTCTCGTTGGAGAGGTAACGTCTGAGAGGCAGAATCCGTTTGCTGAAGCTACACGGTACGGGAAGTAGGGCCGCAGCTTCAGCTGCGCCTCCGCGTTTGCCCCTCCGCCGTATACTCGGATGAGCCCTGGATTGAGTCTTAGCCGTTTCCGCAGATCCAGTCTCGTTGGAGAGGTAACGTCTGAGAGGCAGGATCCGTTTGCTGAAGCTACACGGTACGGGAAGTAGGGCCGCAGCTTTAGCTGCGCCTCCGCGCCAGCCTCTCCGCCGGATACTCGGATGAGCACTGGATTGAGTCTTAGCCGTTTCAACAGATCCGGTACCGTTGGAGAGGTAACGCCTGAGAGGCAGGATCCGTTTGCTGAAGCTACACGGTACGGGGAAGTAGGGCAGCAGCTTCAGCTGCGCCTCCGCGTTTGCCCCTCCGCCGTATACTCGGATGAGCCCTGGATTGAGTCTTAGCCGTTTGAACAGATCCGGTCTCGTTGGAGAGGTAACGTCTGAGGGGCAGGATCCGTTTGCTGAAGCTACAAGGTTCGGGAAGTAAGGCCGCAGCTTCAGCTGCGCCTCCGCGTTTGCCCCTCCGACGGATATTCGGATGAGAACTGGATTGAGTCTTAGTTGTTTCAGCAGATCCGGACTCGTTGGAGAGGTAACGCCGGTGAGGCAGGATCCGTTTGCTGAAGCTACACGGTACGGTTTTGGGCAGACGGTTCAAACACTAGGCGAGACATCTGGATTGTTCGAATTCCAACCGTCTGGGAATATTTGCTCTGGGCGAGAGGATCTCTTTCTTGTCTTTGACAGCGAAGCAGAGAATGATCCGAGAACCTTATGATCGAAAATTGTTGTATTACCCTTCAGGAGCTGGGAGCTGAGCGTGCCGATTGGCAGGGCTTTCAAGGATGGATTCTTCCTTTGGGAGATATTTCCCTTCGAATCGTTCTACCCCGTGAATTTGCGGATGGGCGTCCGTGGTTCTGGAGGCCCGAGTTTTTTGAGCCTTTTGCCAATACGGATGTCATGCTCTTGGAGAAAGGGTGGGCTCGGGTCTTTTTGGATCTTCCCAACCACTATGGTTGTCCGAAAGCGGTCGAGCGATTTGAGGAGATGTATCAGTTTGTCACCGGCAAGCTGGGACTGGCCCCAAAAATGGGCATTGTCGCCCTGAGCCGCGCCGGGCTTTCGGCCTACAATTATGCATCCGAGCATCCGGACCACGTTTGTGGGATCTATGCCGACAATCCGGTTTGCGATTTCCGCAGTTGGCCTGGTGGCGCGGGAGTTGGTCCCGGAAGCGAGGGCGATTGGCAGAACCTTCTCGGTGTTTACGACCTTACAGACGAAGAGGCCCGGGCTTATGAGAAGCAGCCGCTGTCAACCAAAGTGTTGCAACCGATCGCGGAGGCCGGGATCCCGGTTTTTCACGTTTGTGGGGACAGCGACGAGACGGTTCCTTACGAGGAGAATACGGTCGTTCTTCGGGATCGCTTCAAGGAACTGGGAGGAAGCTACGAGGAGATTCTCAAACCCGGCGGCAAGCATCACCCTCATGGTTTGGAGGACCCCACGCCAGTTGTGAATTTTCTCCTTCGTAGTTTTTCTCGTCGTTAATTTCCTTCTGGAGTCTCGTCGGATGGGGTTCGGATTTTCCCAACGGCCTTCGAGCCGTGTTCAGCGGCTCAATGAATTCTTGCGGCGTCGATGAAGGAGGACTCCCATGATGGCAATCGGAGCGACGTAGAGGATCGTCGATGCTTCTGGGATTGAGGAGAATCCAAATTCGTCGAGGCCGAGAATCTCGCTATTCGTGCCGACGATCGTGATCTCCACGGATCCGACGGTTGCCGAGGTGGATTCGTATCCAAAGAAGAGAGAAGAGGAATCCGCGGGAGGAAACCCGACCGGGAAGGCCTGAGTGCTCAGGGCCCCGCCTTCGGTGTCGTAGAAGGTGACCGATAGGGAATCGAGATCATTCCAACGGTCTTCTGTGGAATTTAGAGTGAATCCTGCGGCCCTCACGGCGTTCACGGAGCTGTCGAAAATCGATCCATTCCAGTTTCCGAAATCAATCGTCAAAGTGGTGGAAACGGGCACGGTGGTGCTTCCTGCAGTGACTCGCATCGATGAGGATTCACCGGGAGCTGAAGAAAATGCGTAATTACTCGCGATCAGGGTGCCTGCCGAAGAGCTCGGGGTTCCCGAGAAGCTGAAACGAACGTCAGGAAGACTGCTGTCCGAGAAATTCATAATTCCATCGTTGCTTTGCAGTCCGTTGATCGTGGCATTTCCAGCCAACCAATCGGTGCCGGTATCTCCCCAGACCTGAACTGCTCCAAATTGGTCAGAGCCCCGAACGGCCGAAACGGAGGAAGCGTTGCTCGCTTCGACAAGCTTCGGGATCGTGTAGATGGTTCCGGTATCAGTCTGACGTGTCGGATTTTCCCATACATAAACTTGAGCAACCATTTGGGAGCAGATGCCGCTGGCAGCAAGGAGTGTCGAGGAGAGGAGGGAGGTTTTTACGAGGTTGTGCATAATTGGGGATGGATGAGGTTATGATGGTGAGATTCCGATCGGTGAACAATGGGTATGCCGGAACCGGATCGGATCGAGTTATTGAATGACTGTTTGGGAGTGAAGAGCGTGAGGTTGAATTAGCAAGTCGCTCGTTTTTGCACTCGTTCAAGTGCCCTTTGTTTGGGGGTTACTGCACGTCAAACTCGGTTTCCAGAGTCCAGTCGGTGACGGGCGCATCGGCTCTGATTTCGAGAACGGTATGAAGGTTGTTCTGAGAGCGGAACTTTAGGGTGTGGTCCGGATGTTTTTGTTCCTGAACGGTGATTCCGATGTTGGAGCGAATGGAGATTTGAACGGCTGGAAGTTCGAGCTTTTTCCCGTGATTGAGATTCTTCGTTGAGGACGGAACTCGGACCACGAATTGGCCGTTTTCTTCTTCGATCTCGAGTGGGGAATCGGAGGAGAGATGCCAGCGAATCGACGCAGGTTGTGCATCTGATTCGGAGGCGGTGAGGGTATCTTTGACGATAAGATTGCGGGTGCTCCATTCGAGGTGCCTTGTGTAGCTCTCCAATTGGTTGTAAACGGATTGGAGATCGATCGCCGCGATTCCTCCTTCTTCGCTCAGCCGGGTCACCTGAATTCCAGCAGGTTGTTTTGCAGGATAGATTTCTTCTCCCCAGAGGAGTACATTGTGGCCCATAGCAGAGTCGTAGTTCTGCTTCTTTTGAGGATGAGAATATCCGGGCGTTCCGCTTTCGATTAGGATGGGCACTCCATCGACAATGAAGTTCACATGTCCACGGTCGTGATGGTCATGAAAGTCGTCGACGTCTCCACCGCGAGCCCAGAGACCACTTGCATTTGTATTCCAGGAGCTTCGCCAAATGAGAAGAGAGGATTTTTCGAACACTCCCCAGAGGGAGGGTTGAACGGGTTGTGACGATTCTGCAAGGACGAGCAATCCCGAGAAATCAGGACTGGGTCCCTCAAGAATGTTATTGATGACCCACTGAAGTGAGGCATCGCCAGTGATTCCCGCTACGAAAGTGACATCGGGGCGTACCGCATTGACTTCTCCGGTCTGAGTGCGGAAACCGTCGAATGCATTCACGAGGTTTCCACCGGGTTGAAAGAAGAGGGCGATCCAGCCGGGAAGGTTCGTGAAGAATCTGTTTTTGGCGAACTGTTGATTCCCGGTCTCGTTCATAAAGTGATTCGCGAGAATGAGGGAGCGCATGCTCCAGGAGAGGGCGTAGATGTAGCCTTCGTTCATGGAGCCGTCGGATCCGGTATTTGCTAGGCTTAGGGTCAGACTTTTGAGCCCGAGTTCATAGGCGTCTTGTAAATCCTCTTCTCCGAGGGAAATCGCTCCGATCAGCATTCCGCTCGCGGGAACGATCCACTGGTTTGAGTGGGACGCTTCCTTTTGGACATACCAAGGAATCTCCCGCACCCAATGGTCGTAGGTCAGTTCGACTTCTTCCCGCATTCTTGTGCGGATGGATTCAACCAAGTCGTCGGGAAGGGTGTCCTCGGGAAGGATGTCGAAGACCAGGGCAAGGGTTTGAAGCATGGTTCCCGTGGCGAGCCAGACACCATCTCCCTCCGGGGGAAGCTCGTCTTTTCGGTGAGGAAGCGTCCATCCGGGGCGTTGGAATGGGGACCAAGTGGCGATCTCCTCCAGTTGTCGAATCATGTAGTCTTTGACTTCGGGAGAACCATTGATGCGATAGGTCGCTGCGAGGAGAGGAAGTTCTTCGAAAAGAATACGGGAGGCCCCCATGTCTCCGCTGGCGAGCGCGAACGGTTCTGCGGCATCGGGTTTCCGCTCGAGGAGGGATTTCCACTTGGCGCGACTGTCGGTTACGCGTTTCCCGCTGTTCGGTTCCATGTCGGCCACCGAATCGGCTCTCTCGAGAATCGGACCTTGGGCAATGGCTGCCGCTTTCTCAAGAATCTGAGTGGTCTCTACATGGGCACTTTCCGGGTGAATCGAATCGAGACGCTCGCCGAAAGATTGGGTTTCGGCACGGGAGGCTTGAGTGGATATGTGCATGGAGGCTACGAATGCGACGGACGCCCAGCGAAATAGTTGAGGAGGGGTGATCATGGAAAATCCTTTATGGTTGACTCGGGGCAAACCCCAATTCCTGAATTATTGTATTCGTTCAAATTGTTCGATTGAAAAGGGACCTTTCCCGACCTTTTCCTCTCCCACTACCACACCCCAGTACTCGCCCTGATGGCCGGAAAATCGACAAGAGTTACCCTGCAGGATATATCCGACAAGACCGGTTATGGTCGCTCGACGGTTTCGCTGGCGTTGCGGGATCATCCGAGCATCAAGGAATCGACTCGGAAGAAAATTCGCAGTGAGGCGGAGAAGCTTGGCTATCGACCAAACCCGTTGGTCTCGGTGTTGATGGCACAGCTTAAAGGGAAGCATAAAGATTATCGTGAGACGATTGCAGTCTTGGTAAAGACCGCGTATGTTGCCGAGCAGATGACAAGTGCGAGCCCGTTTTACGGGATGCTATACGATTCGATTAAGAAAAAGGCGGCCGAACAAGGATTCAGTGTCGACCTTTTCTGTGCTGATGAGTTGGGCGTGTCGGCGAGTCGGCTGAGTCGGATTTTTTTGTCCCGGGGAATTCACGGGGTGCTGATTTTTCCCGGTGGATCTACGGCTTCTGGGGAGCGCTTGGATATTCAACTGGACTGGCAGTATTTCGTCTCGGTTCTGGTGGGCTTTAACGGGAACTATCAGGAGCTGAATCAAGTGGTTCCAGACTACACCTATGATGTGAATATTGCGATCGAGATGTTGCACCGAAGCAATCGAGAGCGTGTGGGGTTTGCGATTCCGAAGAGCCGCAATCGGGGTTCGGATTATAACTGGATGGCTCGTTTTCTTCTTTATCAGCGGGAGCTTCCGGTGCGTCGGAGGATTCCGTTTGTCCCGGAAAAGGGGAGCGATTTTGGGAAAGAAGAATTCCTGGTATGGTTCCAGAAGCATACTCCGGACACGTTGTTGGTCGCGGGCGATGAAGTGCGAAATTGGCTCGAGGAGGCTGGGGTTTCCATTCCAGATGATGTTCGCCTGATCAATTTGGTGAAGCGGGGTGAGGCCGGTTTAGCGGGAATCGATCCGCAAACTTCCGAGGTTGGGGGCGCTGCGGTGGAATTGTTGATTTCGCTTTTGCAGAGCAATCAGTATGGGATCCCTCAATATCCTCGGACGATAGCGGTGAAGGGAGCTTGGAATCCGGGGAAGTCCTTTCCCGAACACTCATAGGCTTTAAGTTTACTCGTCACAATTGAACGGGTGCAGAGATCAGCCTGTTGCATCCGAGGGAGTAAATCCGAGGTTGTGGGGTCATGTCAGCGCCTCTCTGTCCCTCGAATTCCACCTCCGCACAACGGAGTCCCCACATTCTGTTGCGGTCCTCATGGCAGGCCGTCAATATCGGCGATATCGGTCACACGCCGGGAGTCCTTCACTTGTTGGAGATGTATTTTCCGGAGGCCCGCGTCACTCTTTGGACGAATCTGGAGGATGAGCGAGCTCTGCAGGAGCGATTCCCTCAAGTGGAGTTGATCCGCGGAGAGCTTGATGAAGCGGGCACGCATTCAAACCCGGATCTCCAGCGGATCTTTCGGGAGGCCGATTTCCTGCTTCATGGATCAGGTCCCGGAATTGTGGCCCGAGACGATTTGGTTGCCTGGTCGGCAATGACGGGCAAGCCTTACGGAATATTTGGCGTTACGGTTGATCCTCTGACGATTCCGGCAGAGGATGAACGAGGACCTGGAGAGGGAGGGAGTTTAGCGGAACAGCAGAAGCAGGTGGATGGTCTTCCTTCCTCGGATCTCTCGGAAAAATTGCGGAGAATCCTCAATGGGGCGGAGTTCGTTCTCTGCCGCGACTCTCTCAGTCTTCGGTATTTGCGCAGTCAGGATCTTTCGTGTGAGGTCTTGGATTTTACTCCCGATGGTGCTTTCGAGATCGACCTAAGGGAGGAGGAGGAAAGCGAGCGCTTTCTTGTCGGGAATCAATTGGAGAGCGGGCGCTTTCTCGCCGTTATTCCGCGATTGCGATATACTCCCTATCACAAAATCCATCGCCGGACTCCGACGGGCCGTGATCTTCGAGGAGCGAAGGTCAGTGAACGGTATCGGAAACACGATTTCGATTTGATGCGAGAGGTTGTGATTCGGTGGGTTCGAGAGACGGGAAGAAAGGTGCTGATCTGTCCGGAAATGACCTATCAGGTAGAACTTGGCCGGGAGGAGATCGTGGACCGACTGCCGGATGATGTTCGCTCTTCCGTGGTCTGGTTGCCATATTTCTGGTCTCCGGGGATGGCTTGCTCGGTCTATGCTCGATCAGAGGCGGTCCTGAGTATGGACAACCATTCGCCAATCTTTGCACTCTCGGTAGGCGTCCCTACGATTTTTCTTCGTCATGCGACGGATACGATTAAGGGTCAGATGTGGCCCGATATCGGAATGGACGACTGGTTCTTTGAGATGGATGAGACCTCCAGCGACGAAGTCGTGGAGTGTCTTTTGAAGATCCACCAAGACCGTGAATCGGCCCTCCGGTTTGTGAATGAAATTATGGTGCGGGTGCGAGAGGGACATCGCCAGTCGATGGCGATCGTGAGAGAGAAGGTTCTCGAAAGCTCGACGGCAGCTCCGGTTGAGAATCATCAGAATGTTTGAGTTCCGGCATATCCCCAGTGGGCTTCAGAGAATGGTTCAGAATATCTCATGGATTCTCTGCTCCGGAGTGAACCTGCGACGGGTTCGGCGATGTTGAACTTTGTCCTGCTTGTTTGATTCTGAAAAATACCTGAATTTTACTGTTTTCTGTTTTAAACTCTTTTTACCCCTTTCGATGACTACCTCTTTGCTCTCTTCTCGTGCGGTACCGCGTTGTTTCCTCGCGAGCATTTTTTTCTTCTCTGGGTGTCTGCTGTCAGGGAGAGCGGAAGAATTCATGGAAATGAAGAAGGACCTATCCTTGCGCCAAACGGCAAAAATCGTCTCGCAACCTGGTGGAGTCCGCGGGGTGGGGATGTTGATCGAGTATCCAGCGCCTGGTCCTCAGACGATGGAAGTGCGTTGGAGTACGTCGAAGCCGAGGAATGAGACTTATCCTCCAATCACTCTTGTTCGGGTGTTCTCGCCGAGCGGAGATCTCGTGGCTTTTCACGAATTCCCCGGCGATGAGAGCGGGATATTTGAAGCGGATTTGCCGATTCCAGAAGGGAGTGGGGGGATTTGGAGGATTTCTTTTTCAGGAGGGCGGTCTGGGGATTTGGTCGAAATCTGTGCTCCCAAATCCGATACTTGGGGAGTGCGGGGTGAGATGGGCCTGGGGGTGACTCCAGAAATGCCGCGTCCTGGTTATGTTTGGGTGCCGCCATCAGCCGAGGGTTTTCTGGTCGCTTTGGAATCAGGAAGCCCACGGGGATTCCGAATTCTGACCGAAGCAGGCGAAATTCTCACTGAGGGTATCCGGGAAGATTCTCCTCGTGGCATTGGCCGGGTGGAGGTCGATTCTCCAGAGCTGGATTCTGTGGTTCAGGTCGTTGTTCCAGAGCAATTTGCGGGAGGCCTGTTCTTTGAGGGGGTTCCCGGTTTGATCTGTCCTACCCCCGAAGCGGCGGAGCGCCTGAAAGGAGGATTGGTCGAGAGCCACGGGATCTGGGTCGGTGGACCCCTGCAGGCCCGGGCGCGTGACTGGATGGTTCGTCAAAGTGGAGAGATTGGGAATCCGAATCTTGATTTTTCAGAGATTGATCCTGAGGCGTTGGAAGAACCTCGATGGGACGCATTGGCTTATGGAAAATACGGTCCGATCAATAATCTGGGGGGGATCCTCGAGGCGCAAAATCGGAACCTTGATCCTTCAAGTCCCTGGTATGGGATCAGTGCTCCTGACGGCTACCTCGAAGGGGAACCTACTTGGCAAAACTTTCGTTATACGAAGCGGTTGGCCTGGATGGACGCGTCGGCTATCGCTTCCGCCGTCGCGTTCGATTCCGAGGGGAACCCAGCGTATGGCAATGAAGAGTTGATCCGGAGAGCCACTTTGTTCGCATTTTTCCACATCGCTTCGATGCAGGGAGATGATCTTCTGCGCGATAATGACTTGTATGAAACGACTCATCCGATCGTGCTCACTTTCTTCATCTATCCGGGAGCTCTTTCTCAAGCATACTGGGAGTTGGAGCCATGGCTCTCTCCGGAGGTTCGTTCGATCTGGAAGCAGGGGATGATGGCGGTTGGAGACAAGTCGGCCGATTTTACCGGTTATATGTCCAACCAGTGGGCACATATGATGAGAGGGCATCTGGAGGTCTTTCTTGCGACCGGAGAGGAGCGTTTTCTTGATTACTTCGAGAGAATGATGACCGCGTATCTGGAAGGGGCACACGGCGTGAATTCGAATTTTGGACAGCATCCGGCGGGTTACTTTCTAGAGAACGGTGGACCGGACGGGAACTATGATCGGCTGAACACCTATTGCTTGGTGTCCTCCTATTGGGAATACCAAGAGTTGCCTGAAGCCGATCCTGAGATTGTGGATATGATGCGGGAAGGGATTGAAAAGAACTTGGAGTTTCGAAAGTTCTTTTGGCTTCCTCAGCCTTCCGGCCGTTTGCATTCGCCCACTTCGATGAATTGCCGAACTCAGGGGCCGTTCGCGGGGAACGGATATCCGGGAGATATGATGAGCCGGTCGGAATTTCCGCTTGGCGCGGCCCGCTTCGATCTCGTGAAAGGCAGTGAAGACGACGAGCCCGGGGAGGCATGGACGTTTTCCTATCTTGCAAAAAGCGATGGGCAGGCCGTGAATGTCATCAAAGAGGGAATACGTCGCGGGATCCATGCCGAGGCTCCCGGGAAGTCTGCCCGGGGACTCTGGCTGCCTTATTTGGCCCAAGCTTTCTCCTTGCCGGAGAAGGTCGGGGCAGCCTCCTTGCCGTTTGAAGAAAACGATCGAGTTTGGGATCTTCCGGGGCTTTTCGCTTGGAATCTGAATCGCATCTACGGAGTCGTTTTCTATGAGGTGCCCGGTTCGACGCGAGATCTGGGGCTGCTGGCGGGGGGCGGACCGACTGTGCTCTGGAGTCCGGAGGTCGGCACTTTCCTGGCGTCGATGCAGCCTTCGAGTCCAGTTGCCAATCGAGCCGTCAAGAATGCCAAGGATTTCACCTTTAGCTGTGTGTATCGAGAGACGGCGACCGGATCCCTTGCCTACAATGCACAAGAGCCGGTCGGGAGGGCGGAGACGAGCGGTGAGAACTTGACCGAATTCGTTTCCCGGTTGGGAGAGGACACCGATCTGCGGTGGAACTATCAAGAGGAGCCGGATGGTTTGAGACTTGGTGTGTCGTTGGAGACGAAAGGAAGTTCGGATGACAATCGATTGAATCTGCCGATTCTGGTCTCGGAAGAGGCAAGAGTGCGAATCTCGGAGGATCGGTCATCGCTGAGTTTTCACCGGGGATCGGGGCGAGTCCGGATTTCCTGGAATTCCGATCAATCCGGAATCCTGGAAACGTCGGCGTTGAAGGAAATTCGAAGATTGGTGATTCCCTTCCCGCGGGACGGGGAGCCGCTGACGCTGCAATTTGCGGTGGAGGATGAATGGGGCGATGAACCTCAAAGTGAAGCTGCGCCATGAGAAAATTCGCCTTCGAAACTTGGGGTCGCGACTCGGATCCCGACCCTCGCAGAGGGTTTGCTCTCATTACGGCCCTCGGGATGATGGGACTGATGCTGCTCCTTTTGGTCACGCTTTACACGCACCTCAACGTGGAGGTGCGGACTTCTCGAGGTGATCAATCGATTCGTTCCGCGCGTGAGAATACCATCCTTTCTCTTTCGGTGGCCTTGGGTCACTTGCAGAAATTTACCGGCCCGGATCAGGCGGTCAGTGCGCGTTCGGACCTGATCAAAGGGGATGATCCCGCGAATGATAATTTACCGGATTATTGGACGGGAGTTTGGGATGAAAGTGGGGCGGTTCAGACTTGGCTGGTAAGCGGAAATGAAGGCGATCTGCCGCTGGAGTGGAATCCGGTCAGTGGTGGAATAACCTTTGCCGCTGGGGAATCCGCAGTTCTCGTGACGGAGACGGAAGCGGGGCAAGGGGACGAAGTAGTCGTTCCGCTGCAATCGATCCTTGAAAATGGAGAGGATGCGGGTTCGTTTGCATTTTGGGTGGGCGATGAAGGAATCAAAGCCAAGGTGAACGTAGTCGGACGCGCCTCGCAGGGGGCGATCAATGAAGGATTGTTGTATCCTCAGGTTTTTGGAATTCAGGAAATGCGTGATCTGGGCTGGTTCGATCCGGAGGCGACGAAGACAAGGGACCTTGTCGGGCTGGAAGAAGTTGAGCAATGGGCGACGACATTCGGGCAGGATGAGGTGTTGCCACTACATTTCCATAATCTGTCGGCTCATGGTCACGGAGTTCTGGCCGATACGGTGAGGGGCGGTTTGAAAAAGGATCTTACCGCGGGTTTACGGCCGGGGGCTGCGGATGGACCCAGTGGTTCGATTTTTGGCCCCCAGCTGGATGACGCCCCAACCCTGAGGGATCCGGGAGGACCGGCTTGGAGTCAATTGGAGTCGTGGGTGCAGGCTTCCTACGCGACTGGGAATTCGCTGCCGGTTCGGGCTTCGACCGATACTTCGGTGGGCTTTTTCCCTGTATTGGCGGGATTTCAGAACTATCTTTTTCCGACCTTTAATCCGGACGGGACAGTCGACATGCACATGTCTCCAGCGGTCGTTCTGTGGAATCCCTATGATCGACCGCTCGAGCTCACGGATTACGTGATACGGGCGGGGAGGTCCTCGAGTTTGACCCTGAACGCAGGGTTGGTGGATCTGGCGGATTTTTTCAATAACTGGTATCTCCGCCTGCAGTCGGGTGAAGACGGGGATGGCGATCCCGTATACGAGTATCTTCCGGGATCCGGCGAATCAGGTTCTTTCTCCCCGACTCGGTATGAAATGAGATTTACGCCAGAACGAGAGCCCTTAGTCTTTCGGATTCCGGGAGTGGTTTTGGCTCCGGGAGAGTCGAAGGTATTCAGTCCGGATGCAGGGCACGAAGCATACGCCTTCGAAGGCGATCCGGGAAGCAATGACTTGGTGGAAGGTTTTCGTCCCGGTTGGAGCTTCTATTTCCCCACGGGACGAACCCTGAACACGGATACCGATTCAGGAAGTCAGTACCGTCATTATCTGACGAGTATCGAGCAGTCGCGAATCCAGTCGATCCAGCTCCGTCGGGAGACGAGCGACGAAGGGGAAGAGGTGTTGGCGGATGTGCTCTACCTGAACTACCGCTTTCCGGGAGCCATTGGGGCGCCGGCGGCGGAAATGCGGGCCAAACCATCGATCCCCCTCGCACCAGCCGAGGCAATAGGACCTCGTGTGCTGCGGACCTATGTCGAAAACGATACGGATCGACCGCTGGTGGCTCGGGTGAAGTGGTTGGGCAATCACAATCCGCGCGCCTCGACGATGGGGGCAGACCCTCTTCATTTTCATACATTCTCCGGATCGGATCTGGTCCGAAATCCTTCGGTGATCAGCATGTTGGAGAGTAATGCCGACTGGCAATTGATTCATGAGAGAACGGATAGTCGGGTCCCGGTGGGTTTGTCCGATTTCGGAGTGGTGGAGAACGCGGTGTTGTTTGAAAGCTCTCCGGGCTTTGACAGGCTCTATTCAGTGGGGCAATTGATGCAGGCACCTCTCTACCGTTGGAATCCACCGGGGACTGTCCCCACTGATACCATCGATCGGCTCAGATTGAGAAATGATCATGCCCGTTTTGACAATCTGATTCCGGCGTATGCGGTCGGGAATAGCGTTGCGGACCCACGAATACCTCTCGATTCGTCCTTCGTGGAGTGGGAATCGTTTCCCCCGGCTTCGGCGGGATCGTTCGTGGATTTTCAGGGGCTTCACTACGACTATTCCTATTTGCTGAATGAGAGTCTTTGGGATGCCTATTTCTTTTCCACTCTTCCGGTCACCGGAACCATCGTCCCTGCGAACGGAAGGTTGGTATCCTCTGGCGTCGGGAACGGGGCAATTATCGGAGGTTATTATACTTCGGCTTCGGAACTGATGATAGATGGTTCGTTTAACGTCAATTCCACTTCGGAAGAGGCTTGGATCGCACTGCTTTCCTCATTTTTCGGTTCGGATGTAGAACTTCAGTCCGGAGTGACGGATCCCGCTGGTGGATCTCCGGGAGTTCCGGTCCTGCGGACTGAAATCCCGGTCGGCTCCGCGGTCGACGGAGCTTACAGTGTTGAGGACGAGGATGCTTACGACGGTTACCGGAAGTTGAGTCGGGATGAGATTGCGAACCTTGCCACTGCAATAGTCGATGAAATTGAGTTGCGAGGACCGTTTCCTTCACTTGCGGGTTTCGTCAATCGGCAACTCGATCCGGGCTTGGGACAAGGGCCACAGTTGAAAGGGGCGCTCGCCGCAGCGATTGACGCTGCAGGCATCAACGATGGACTTCAGGATATTTCCGTCGAGGCGGAGCCAAGTGGATTCGCGGGGTTCATTGCTGCGGCGGAACGCGGTTGGCGGACGGAGGGAATTCCGGGTTGGTTGACCCAGGCGGATCTCTTTGCCCGCTTGGGAAGCGTGCTTTCGGCTAGATCAGATACGTTTCGGATTCGTGGTATGGGCGTGGCCAACAAAGACCTAACCGAGGAGAATGCCGTGAAGATGTGGGGAGAGTTGATCGTGCAGCGCGTTCCCGACTTTGTTGATAGTGCGAATATTCCAGAGACTCCCTGGGATGGGAACGAAGCCATGGTGCGAGGGATTCCAGCACTTAACGAAGTCAATGAGCAGTTTGGTCGAGCCTACCGGGTCGTAGGGTTTCGTTGGTTGGAGGAGGGTGAGTTATGAGCAGGGCGTTACGAACTGGGTGGATTCTCGTGTCTCTTCTTCTTTTGGGAGGCACTTTCCTGAGGGCGGAAACTCCGATCGTGGAAGTCAAATTTCAGGTATACTTGTTAAGCCAGCCCTCTGCTCGTATTGAGGCCGCGGCACCCGATGATGGGGGAGGGACCCAAATGCGTAGCTATAAGCCGACTGAGATTCTCTATCGGAATCCGGGAAAGGATTCGTGGGAAGAGATCGAAGTTTCGGTGGGTCGTCTATCCCGGGAGCTTTTGTATGAAGGCCCGCCTGAGATTTCTCTCTATTGGGGAGATCCGTCTCGGAGGATGAAACTGGGCGCGGTGCGGGTTCCGGAAGGCGTTCGACGACTGCTCATCCTGATCATGCCAGACCGGAGTAGTGGTCCGGGGGTTCACCTGATCCCAATCCCATTTTCAGGAAACGAGATCGCCGGCGGGGAGGGTCGTTTTCTGAATCTGGGAACCGAAGACCTCGCGAGCCGCATTGGCGGAGATATGAAGGTCCTTTCCTTTGGTGAGTCCGTGTCAGTCGATCTGGGACAGGTTCAGGACTTTTATCTTCCTGTACAGTTTGCGGTGATGGATCCTACAGGGGGATGGACAGTGAGGCATTCCGAGAAACTGATCGTTCAGCCCGAGTTGGGGTATCTTTTTGTCATCTACAGTGTTCCGGGGCTGCGGGATCGTCTGAGGATTCTGAAGCTGGAGGTCCCGAAAAGGGCGGATGATTTCAGCCCTTCGGAATCGGTGGGTTGAGGCTTAGTTTTCCAAAATAGGTTTTTGGGGCTCAGCTCGGGCCAGTCGGCGAGACAGCTGGTCCCGGTAGAGAGACTGGGGAACCAAGGTGTCTCCACGGCCTACGCCCTCGACCCAGTCGGGCTCTTTAGTGTCGACGGAGTCCCTGCGGACTTCGAAGGCGGGGCCACTGGTTCCGATGACATAGCCTTTTCCCGTTTGGTCCGTGTTGATGATGAATGAATTGTCAGGATCGTACCACGACGGGCGGTATTGTTTGCCAGTGGTATTCCAGATCACGGTTTCGGTGGTGCCGAATCCATGGTCGGGGCCGCGAAAATGAGCCTCGATGATGCAGCGGTCGACCGTAATGCTGTCCATAAGATTCGCGGGCGAAAGCCACATGTGCCAGTCCGCTCCGATACTATTGGAGAAACTGCATTCCAGGATGACGTTTCCAGCAGTGGATCGGAATCGATGGGAGATCGGGCGTCGAAAGCGGTCGATACTGGTTTGCTCGACGAGGCAGTCCTGTCCTCCCATTGATATGCCGTACCCATTGCCACCGCCGCCGACAAACGCGGTATTCGCTAGATGACACCCCGTGACCGTGATCTGGCGAGACCAGTCGAGGGCGAATCCATTGGAAAGGAGGTGGACTGCTTCGCGGTTGGATTCGGGGCGGTAGGTGTGGACGTCGCGGATCCAGCTGTTGGCGACATGCTCAAAGTGGATCAGATAGGAAGCATGGAGGCCGTAGAGGGAGCTGGTTTCGGAGTTGAGAAGCTGTTTCCAGTCTCCGTGTTCGATTCCGTTGCTGAAATAGATCCAATCTTCGACATCGTTGCCACCCGGTGCATTGCCTTTGCGCGTGGCGCTGTTTGCCGCAATGGAGGGGTCTAGGATCATCCCGATCGAGAGGTGCTCGATTCCCACTTCTTCCAACAGCGGCTGAATCTTGAAGATTCTCAGATTGGCGTCTGCCCGAAGATTGGTATGGACGGGAATATCGAAGGTCAGAGTATTCGTTTCCCGCTCGATCCCGATGATCTTGCGGGGATAGATTTGACCGAGATTCAGTTTCTGCAATCGACTGAAGATTTCTCTGGGAGCGAAGGAATCGATGAACTGTTGGGTGACGTCTTCCCGGATGCTTACGGTGTCACCGATTGCAAATTTGTCGACATCATCGATCTGTAGCGTTGTTGCTCCCTTCGGGATGTCCTGCTCGAGAGGAGTGGTCTCGGACTTTGGGACAAACCAGAGCGGAGGGCCGTTTTGCCGGATCCGAGGCGATACGTGAAAAATGCTCGTGGTCCGCATCATCGGATCATCGTTGAACAGATGGGTCTTTTTCGGACCCGCTCCACGAACAACGAGGTTGCTGGTTTGGATATGAAATACCGTCCTTTTTCTTCCGTCGATGTATGGGGTTTGCGGGGAGATGCGAAATACTCCCTCTGGAATGAATACGACTCCGCCACCAGCTTGGCTTGCGGCTTCAATGGCGCCTTGAATTGCCGTGGTGCTGTCCCGAGTTCCGGTTGGGTCGGCGAGGAATGGGGCTTCGGTTACGTCGAATACCGGTTCCCGGGAGTTCGCAATGGGGAGAGGTTTTTGGCCGGAATGATAGCCAGCATACGAGAAATCATTCAGGGAGTATCCATCGAGAAAAACCTTTCCTGGCTCCCAATCGACGGGGTAGAGCTCCGACCGCCATTCAGAGGATGACGATGGGGCGGTGGGTGCATCGGATGCAAAGAGAGAGGCAGCAGTGGCAAAGAGGGCCGTAAGGGCGAGTGGGATGGAGGATTTCATGAACGGGGGTCTGAAAATAGGTTCTTCTCAGAGTTCTGGCCCGAATTCTTTCTAGCCTCAATCGCCGGGTTTTTGAACTCGTTTCATGGAGCTCACGTGATTTTGTGGAATCAGTGACTTGGTTTTCCGGAGACGGTTCTTTAGATTCATTGTTTTTATGACCCAATCCAATACTCTTGATTTTGCCGCTTTTGCCAAACGAGCCGAAGCGGGTGAACGTTTAACTGTGACTTTCTTTGGGGGAAGCCTGACTTGGGGCGCGCAAGCGACGGATCCCCTGAAAACCTCGTATCGCGCCTTGATCGGGAAAAAGATGCAGGAGCGCTATCCGGAGGCCCATTTTACTTTTGTCGACGCGGCGATTGGTGGAACCGGCTCCCAACTGGGGGCATTCCGCTTGCAGCGCGATGTGCTGGCCCATGAGCCGGATTTGGTCTTTTTGGATTTTACCGTCAATGATGGGGCCTCGAAGATTCCCGAGGACGATCGGCTCTCCTCCTACGAATCGATCATTCGCAGGATGGTGTCGGCTGGTATTCCCGTGGTTCAGATGCTTTTGGCTGTAAAGGTCGATGTGGAGAAGGTCACGGACCGTCCCCTGGACGCCCTTCATCGGGAGATTGGGGAGGCCTACGGGCTGCCCGTGGGCGACGCGGTCGCGGTGATGCGGGCGGCGGTCAATTCGGGCGAGGTGACTCCGGAGGAGTTGTGGGATTTGCCGTACGATTCGACGCATCCTGGCGATGCGGGGTATGCTCTCTATGCCAAGGCTGCTTGGGGTGCTTATTCTTCTGCCGTAGAAGAGAAGCGGATTTGTCAGGTCCCAGAGGCGATGGTGCATACAGACCGTTATATGCGGATCGACCGCTTCCCGCTCTGCACTTTGGAAAATTTGCCGGAAGGCTGGAGCCGGGGAGTCCCACGCCGGGACGCCATTGCCTTCGACTTCATCTGCTCGCGTTGGATGGACGACTTGGCCATTGCTAGCAGCAAAGAGGGCAAGGCTCCCCAGCCTCTGATGCTTTCGTTCGTCGGGGAATCCATTCTTCTTTTCGGTGAGGGAACTCAGAGGTCCGGATCTTTTGAAATTCGCATCGATGAAGGTGAGCCGCAGGAGTATCCGACCGTATGCGCGGGAGGAAGTATGCGCTACTTGCAGATCGTAGCCATGGACCTGAAGCCGGACGTAGCCCACACGATCTCGATCCTTCCAAAGTTGAAGGGAGACGAAGAGCTTCGATTGGAGAGCGTCTGTATTGCCGGTGGCCAAGTGCTCGTCGACGGGTAGGGGCGAGTAAGGCCTCTCGAATAAAGAACTTAAACCCTCTCAAGGATCTAATAGCATATGCAGGCAATGGACTGGCTGAAAGAGGCCGTAATCTATCAAATCTACCCTCAGTCCTTCCAGGATACCAACGGGGATGGGATTGGCGACTTTCAAGGGATCATCAAGCGGCTGGACTATATCCGCAGCATCGGGATCAACACCATCTGGTTGAATCCTTGTTTCGATTCGCCGTTTGGGGATGCGGGTTACGATATTCGTGATTTCTATAAGATCGCACCCCGGTATGGCACCGAAGAGGATTTTGAGGAATTGGTAAAGGAGGCGCACGCGCGGGAGATTCGGGTCGTACTGGATTTCGTGGCCGGCCACACCTCGATGGACAATCCCTGGTTTCAGGCCGAAGCTGAGAAACCGCATTCGGCGGATTCGAATCGCTACATCTGGAGAAATCGGGATTTCGACCCGGCTACCGGACCGCAGAAGGGCGACTTCGTCTCCAATTTCTTTTGGTATCAGCCGGCGCTGAATTTCGGGTATTCCGAGATCACCGAGCCTTGGCAGGATCCGCTGCACGCCCCCGGGCCGCAGAAGAACCGGGAGGAGATGCGAAAAATTCTCGCCTATTGGTTCGATCGCGGGTGCGACGGGTTCCGGGTTGATATGGCAGGTTCGTTGGTCAAGCCGCAGGATACTCCCGCGTCGGTTGAGGCAACCAAAGCAATTTGGCAGGAAGTCCGCGCATGGATGGATGAGGCGTATCCTGATCGGGTCTTACTCTCCGAATGGAGTTTTCCCAGTCGGTCGATCAATGCCGGTTTCCATCTCGACTTCATGTTGCATTTCAACACTCCGGGGTATTCGTCCTTGTTTTTCAACGGCAAGGGCACGCTGGCGCCTCCGAAGGATCAGGCCTACTGCTATTTTGACGCCGAGGGGCAGGGGAGTCTCGATGTCTTTTTGAAATCGTACTCCGAGCAGCGGGAAGCAACCCGAGGCAAAGGGTTGATCACCCTCCCGGTCGGCTGTCACGATTTTCAGCGTCTGCGGTGCGCCCCCCGAGGTTGGGATGAGCTGCGGTGTGCCTGGGTGTTCTTTATGAC
This sequence comes from Puniceicoccus vermicola, assembly GCF_014230055.1. Taxonomy (NCBI): domain Bacteria; kingdom Pseudomonadati; phylum Verrucomicrobiota; class Opitutia; order Puniceicoccales; family Puniceicoccaceae; genus Puniceicoccus; species Puniceicoccus vermicola. The sequence goes on from NZ_JACHVA010000101.1 coordinate 270,652, forward strand.
CCAAGCCGGACCGCCGACCATTTACTATGGTGAGGAAATCGGGATGCGCTTCGTCGAAAACCTGGAGCCAAAGGAGGGATCGACCTTAGCCGGAATTACTGCGGTCAACGCCGGAACGGATCTCGGGGAACGCGCCGGGACGAGGACGCCGATGCAATGGGATGATTCGAAAAATGCGGGTTTCTCCACCGCTCCTGCCGAGCGGTTGTATTTTCCTATCGATCCCGACGAGGACCGACCGACCGTGGAGTCACAGGACAAGGATCCCAATTCCCTGCTCAATTTTGTCCGTGAACTGATTCGTCTCCGCAAGGCAAACCCTGTGCTGGGAACCGATGGCGAGTTTACCTTTTTGAATACAACCGAGCAGCATTATCCTTTCGCCTATTTGCGCGAGTTGGATGGCGCGCGTTGCCTCGTCGTTATCAATCCATCTCGGCACGCGCGCTCGGTCGATCTCAGGGTCGCGGGAGAGCCCTGTGAGGTTCTTCTGGGTCAAGGATGTGTCTGCGAGCGTCATGGTGAATCCCTCTCCGTTACGGTCGCAGGACATGGATTCGGGATCATTCCGTTGCGCTGATTTTTCGGTTCGAGCCAAGGAGTCTCATTTCCGAGGCAGCTTCCCGTGGAGAGGAATGGTGAGAGCCATTTCTAAGGATTGGCTTTGGGGGAATCAGACTTCTCGGGAGCCTCCCGAAATCGCTATCGCGCTTCCGCTCCGATAGATCCATTGTCTTTGTGGTCATCCGCGGAGAGGAATGGCGAGAGCCATTTCTACGGAATGGCTTGGGGGAATCAGACTTCTCGGGAGCCTCCCGAAATCGCTATCGCGCTTCCGCGCCGATAGATCCCCTGCCTTTGTGGGCATCCGCGTAGAGGAATGGCGAGAGCCATTTCTACGAGTCGGCGGAAGCCGCTATTTGATTCTCTGTCAGTCATTCCCGCAGCTGGCTCGATTGACGAAAGTCTTTCGGCGGGCGATTGAACAGTTCTTTGAACTGTCGGCTGAAAACAAACGGATCCGGATATCCGAGTTCTTCGGAGACTTCGGCGACATTGAGATGAGTGTTTTCCAGAAGCGTCCGTCCGTAGATTAGGCGCTGCTGGACCTGATAGGTCTTCGGAGAAACTTGAAACCGCTTTTTGAATTCCTGCGAAAAATACTTGGGGGACAATCCCGCCCGAGTGGACAGAGCCTGGAGATTGTCCCGCTCCAAGGGATGGTCGGCCATCCAGGTCGCTACTTGTTGAATCCGGTTTTCGACGGAATCGTGATTCGTCTGCAGTGTCCTTTGTTCATGGTCTAGCTCGAAGAGAATCGTGCTGGCGTAGGAAGTTGTGAGATCTCTGTGTTCTTCGCCGAGGGTCATCTGGCATCGTTGGAGCCCTTCGAAGAGTTCCTCAAAGTAGCTGCTGCGAAGGGTTTGGCAGACTACCGAAAAAGGCTTTCCCAGCCACGGACTCATTTTGCCGGTATGGTTGTCGTATCGGCAAAAGCGAATGGGTCTGATTTGAGGGGGGTCATTGGGGTCTTGGATCCCGGAATAGGGGACTCCATTGGTCAGAAAGACCACCAAGCCCCGTTTGAGCGGATAGTCCCGATCCCCTACGCGGTAGGTGCCTTTGCCGCCGCAGACGAAGAGCAGGTGAAAATCCTCGATGATCCGTCGCTGGATCCGCCATTGAGGGGGGACAACCAGTTTCCGTCCGATAGTCGTGAACCGAAAATGGTTCTGGCCCGGGACCGGAGACAGGAGGCGGAGGAGATTGTCCTCAGGCTTATCTGTAGGCGATTTTGTCATGAAAATACCGGATTATGCCATTCAAATCGGTTTCATGGAATCATATACTGTCATGGAAATTTGATTTTGAACCCAGACAATCCTGCAGTTATGACCAAGAAATTACCCAACATCGTCTTCTTTTTTACCGACGACCAACGCTTCGATACCATTTGCGCGTTGGGGAACGGTGCGATTCAAACCCCACATCTCGATCAGTTGGTCGAGGAAGGTTGCTCCTTCACACAGGCGCATATCCCGAGTGGAACGAGCGCGGCGGTCTGTATGCCGAGCCGCGCAATGCTCAATACAGGGCGGACTTTGTACCACTTGGAAGGCTCGGGGCAGAGTATTCCTCTCGATCACACAACCCTCGGGCAAGCCCTCCGCTCTAATGGGTATCGTACTTTTGGGACCGGCAAATGGCACAATGGTCGCGAATCCTTCAATCGATCTTTCAGCGATGGCGATGAAATCTTCTTCGGAGGGATGAGTGATCACTGGAATGTGCCGGCGTACCATTACGATCCCACTGGCAAATATGACACGCAGTTGCCCATCATCCGCAATCCGGGACAATCCCGGGAGGTTACCTATCGGCAGTGTGATCATATCAACAGTGGCCAACATTCTTCTCAGTCGGTCTGTAATGCCGCCATTGATTTTATCGAGAGTCACGAAGGAGATGTTCCCTTCTACAGTTACATCTCCTTTCTCGCTCCTCACGATCCCCGGTCGATGCCACAGGAGTTTCTGGAAATGTACGATCCGGATGAGATTGAGCTGCCGCCCAACTTTCTCGGGGGTCATCCCTTCGACACTGGGCATCTCAACATCCGCGATGAGATGTTGGCCTCATTCCCACGTCGTCCAGAAGAGGTCCGTCAGCACCTCGCCGAATATTATGCGATGATTACGCATTTGGACCATGAACTCGGCCGGGTGATCGAGACTCTAAAAAAGAAGGGAATCTACGAGGACACGATTCTGGTCTTTGCCGGCGACAACGGACTCGCCCTCGGCCAGCACGGTCTCTTCGGGAAGCAGAACTGTTACGAACACAGCGTTCGTGTCCCATTGATCTTTGCCGGGCCGGGAGTTCCCCAAGGAAAGCAAACGGAAGCCTATGCCTACCTGATGGACATCTTCCCGACCCTATGCGATCTCACCGGGATTTCGATCCCGGAATCCGTGGAATCCAAAAGTCTTCTCCCAGCGATCACCGGAGACGACCGCATTCGCGATGGATTGTTTTTCGGCTACGAGACCTTTCAGCGGGCCTACAAGGATCGGCAGTTTAAATTGATCGAGTATGTCGTCGACGGGAAGCACATTCAGACGCAGCTCTTCGACCTGAAGAACGACCCCTGGGAAATGACGAACTTGGCCGAGGCGGCGGATTGTCAGGATAAAGTCTCCACGATGCGACAGAGCCTGATCGCAAGCGCTGAGGCCTGGGACGACCCAGAACACGACAAGGGTAAGCCCTTCTGGGATTCCTACCCGTTTCAGTCATCAAAGGTAGGGGAGTAGCTTCAGCTGCCCCCTTTTCGCGGTTGGCGATTAGATAACCCTAACGAGGTGGGATTACCGGACCGAAAGGGTGGTTTGATTTTCCGTGAAATCGACGACCCAAGAGAGGTTCGATCCACTTTTCCGCTTTATAGAAACCTCAAATTTACCATCTTCCAGAGTATTCGTTGAAACGTCGATCAGGGGAGTGGTCACATCCCACACCCAGAGCACGCTTCCGTTCAGTCCGTTCTGCCGTGCTCGTAGAGAAGAATAGGCTTCTGTTCGGACCTTTCCCCATTCTTTTCTTTCGAGACTGTCGTGCGAGGTCGAGAGCTGTAGGGCTCGGCTTTGAGGATAGATTCTCAACGTGGCTTGGTGGTGAGAATTTTTCCACTGAATTTCTTTCGAGGTTCCCCGTTCGACAGGTTTTTCGGAAATCTTGAATTTCCTTTGAAGGTTCTGCTCTGAATCGATGATTTTCTTTTTTTGTAATCGGTAGATTTCAGTTTGAACGACAGAATCGGGAGTCCCAAGTGTGGGACTGAATTCGGAATGGAAGAACCAGTCAATATGGGGGGATTGGGTTTCCGAGGTTTCTCGGCTGACCGAATCAAAAATCAGGACTGCTTGGTCGTGGATGTGGAGAACCGCTCGCTTATACTCGTGGTTGGGCTCATGGGGTTGATTGCAAAACCAGCTGTTTGCATCTTCTCGAAGATCATGAAGGTAGTTCCGAGGGGGGATGAAACCTCCTCGATTCAAAATCATGAATGAATCCGCATCAAAAAGGGATTGAGGGGTAGAGATCGATCCGATGACAGCACGGGGCTCCATATTGTCCAACGTCACCGTATTGTGAAAAAGGCTGGAATCATGTCCGTCAATTTCTCCCTCGGGAAAGGGGTCCGCTAGAACCTTCAGGCCGCTGTGATAGAGGGTCACGTGCCCGTGGTCCCTATGTCCTTTTCCGCTTCCCTCGTATCCGAATCTGGCGGTGACACAGGTAGCATCGGGTTTCCAGCTGCTCCTGCTGAATACTTCTCCGTGATCCGGGAAAACATGAAAACGTCGCCTCGGTGGTCTTACTTCTTCGATAGGACGATATACCCAGAAGCTTTTCAGGGGTTCATAGAGACCTAACCCCAAGATGTCGTAGTTACTCACCTTGAGAGGAGTCGGCATCTTCGAGTTGATCGAGGACGCTCTTTGCCGGATCATCCATCCCAGTTCGGGGCATTTACTCATTGAATATGCATGAAGAAATGCGGGATTGATCGAAACCGGTTTGAAGAAGGCGGCTCCGCGGGGACTACTCATGGGAGTTGGGCCCGGAATGGCAGTTTGGTAGTAAGCGCGCGCGATTGAAACGTAGTCGGGGTAGCGGAGGTTTTGAAGTTCCGGGTTCTCAGGCTTACGCCCTTCATAACAATCGCGATCTTTGAAGACGGTGGATGCGGTTAGCGCATAGTAAAATACCCCCTCGACCGACATTACATGATAGGAGGTTGAACCTTCTCCGTGAAGACAGTCATCGAAGAATGTTGATCGGAATATCTGGTATCGCTCCCACGATTGCTCCAAGAGAATATCTGCAGTCTTCGGATTCGGGTGAACTAATGCGGCAGCGAGGATTCCATTGTTGGCCCATAGGCCGCGATTTGAGAATTTATTCGATTCCTCGTGGTAGATGTAGCGGGAGGCGAAGCTGATCAAGAGCTCTTCGAGATGGTGCTTCTCGTCATTGGTAAGTTCGTTCGGTTTGTAGGCCTCCAGCATGTCGTAGAGGTCAAGGACCATGATCATGAAACCGCCCTCTAGCCAATAGGCCGGAGTGAAGGTGTCGATGAACTGCCGTGGATTGCTCATCGCAGATTCGGGGATCCTGCCTATGGTCAGTTGTCGATAGCGGATCTCCCACTCATCCTTCAGGGATTCGTAGATCTTCAAGAGAGAGCGAAGCCAATCCCCGACCTGATGCCAATATCCGGTGTCATCGCGGACATAGGCGAGGACGGCCATCGCCATGACTTCGTCCAACTTGCCGTCGTGGCAGAATAGCTGGCCAGCTTTTGGCTGACCAATGGACCCAGCCTTTTGGAAATGAGACTCGGCCTCGAGAAGGAAGCGCTGCCAGAGAGGGTCGTTTACGTTTTCAAGGATTTCGTCCCTTTGAGAAGCTGTGCTGGAAACGAAGGGGTGCGGAAGTCGAGAGAACAAAGTGGATCCTCGATCATGCTCTGAGGGGAGCGGATCAGCGATTGGATTCGTGGGCGTGAGGAGAGGATTCAGCATCTCGATTTGAGAATGGATGTTCCCGGGATGAACTTACTCGTTCACTTTTGGTGTCTTTGCTTGCGGCGGAGACTCAGGATCAGAATAGAGGTCATTCCCAGTACCATTCCGATCTGCCCTGGCTCCGGTATTGCCGTAAGATTGATGTTGTCCACCGTATAACTACCGGTCCCGCCGTTTTCCGGTCCGTAATAGCGAAGGCTGGCTTTATTCGTTAGATTGCTCCAAGGGCCGGAGTTCTCAAGATTGATTGATTTGGTGGCGACATCGCCTCCGGCAGTAGTAACAACGATAGATCCTACGCCGTTCAGCGTGTCGTAGATCAGTTCTACGTTTAAAGATCCTGTTCCGTTGTTGCTGTAGGTAGAGTTGTCATAGACTCCAAAATCGAAACCGCTCGCCCATTCATTGGTGCCTGCATCGTACCCGATAATCTGGCTTTCGGTTGCTTGGAAGGAGTCCCGCCCAGGGGAAAGAAAGAGGGCGTTGTGTTGGGTCCCTTCAATGTCAATGGCACCGAAATTTAAAAAGAGGTTAGTCAGTGACGCCTCGTTGTAGTAGCCGACACTTATTGTGTTGATCGTATTATTCTGATAGCTACTGATGTCGAGGTCGAAGGTAAGTTTCATTGTTCCTTGTCCCGCTTGAGAGGTATCAAAGTCTGCGGCAATCTGGAGGTCGGCTCGGGCGGCAAATGCCCCTCCCGGATCGGTTGAAGTTTGGTTGACCTCCAAATACTCGGAATCGACGATGCCGATCGATCCGGCACTCGTTCCGTAGGTCGCCCAGACGTTGCCCTTGCCCGCGTAGTTGTAGGGCGCTAAAGCGCTGCGCTCGAAGTTGTCGCTAAAGATCGTCGTTGCCGCATGGAGAGTGGAGCCGGCTATGGCTGCTCCGATGCAGGTTGCCGCCGTTGCGAAACCTAGCCATTTGGGGAATTTTAAGGGGGATGTCAGGTTGATTTCCATAATGTGGTGGATTGAGGTTCTGGGGCGGTTCGGACGACCGCCTATCGAAACCATGATATCGGATTTCCCCGCAAGTGGTTAGGACAGCTTTTTAAAAACAGTAGCATAATTTTGATCGAAGCTCTGTGTAGAGAAAAGAGGTAGAATCTCCTCATCGGGAGTGTCATGCGTGAAGATTGAATTACCGGAATCCCTTCCGAAATTCGCTAGGAAGCTTTCGTATCGAATGACTCGGAGCCGGGAAGAATTACTTCGTGAGGGAGTCTATTCGTCTTTGCTGCTAATGCCGCGATTTTGCCGACGTTTTCTCCCATTTCTACAGCGTTTCCGGTTACTCGGTAGCTGGAGTGGGCGATGAAATCTCCGCTGATGCAGCGACCGGCCATCATCAAACCGTCCACGTCTGCTGCGATGGCGGCTTCGAGTGGAATTTGGTAGGGCTTTACTTCGGTTCCCTCGGAACCGTAGGTCTTGCCGCTGTTGGGATCCGTGGAATGAACGTCAGCCCAATAAGTGGCTGTGCAGATGGGATTATTGTGAACTCGTCCCTCGACTAAATCATCGCGTGAGACCCTATAGCGACCCCGGATGCGACGGGCTTCTCTGACTCCAATATGGTTCGCGGTGGAGACCAAATGCACCTTTTCCCAAGGAGGGCCGGATCTCCTGAGTGCATCGACGATCTGATTGATTTCGCGTCGGGCGTGTAGGGTTGCGCGGGTCAAATCTTCTGCTCGTATCGAGTTGTAACCGTATTCGTGATTGGCCATCAGTGCGAAGGACTGGCCATTCACATGCAGGAGAGTTGGGGCTCCGTAAGATGGTGTGACTCCTTGTTTTGCGAGCAGCTCTTTCAATTTTTCCCGGGGTGAGGAGTCCGTTCCACCCAAGCAATATTTCTGGACAGACTGCGGAGGAAGGCCCGTGAGCATGGCCATTAAACTCATAGGCTGAGTCTGTCCGTTTTCGGGACGTCCCATTGAGAAGGAGCATCCCGCCTGTGCGCCGAGGTCTCCGTCTCCAGTGGCATCAATGAATATTTTTGCTCTCCAAGCTTCGCGACCTGATTTTGATTCCGTGACCACGTGGGTAAGTCGCCTATCCGGATTTGTCTCGGCTGAGACGATGCGAGTGTGAAGTCGGATGTGGATACCGGCATCCGATGCCATTTGTTCGAGGAGGAATTTCATCTTCTCGGCATCGTATATGTTGGATCGCTTTCCTGATTCTGTAACGCCCATGCCCCCACAGAGCCGAAGATTTTCCAGAATCTCTTTCATGATTCCCTCTTTGTTGTCGCTGTCGAGGATCAGGCTCAAGGAACCGGATGTCCAAACGCCTCCGATACATCCTTGTGCTTCCAGCAGTGTGGTCCTTGCTCCTTGACGGGCGGCGCTGAGGGCCGCCGCGATTCCAGCTGGACCTCCTCCGCAGACCACGACATCGGTGATTTCGGCGACCTCGGCGCAGATTGTTTGTTGGATGCGATCGTTCAGTGCTTTGGCGTGAGAGGGGAGAGAAGAGGGATTAGTCATAGTTTTTCAAGGAAAGATGTTCCATGTGTTTCCGCTGGCGCTTTCGATATTCGGTAGCGGAAACGCCGAAGATGGTTCGAAACCGGCGGGCGAAGTAATTCGGATCGGGCCAGCCGACTTCGATGCCGATCTCGGAGATCGGTAATTCGGTATTCAGTAGTAGATGGGAAGCCCGGCGAGCTCGTGTTTGTGTCAGGTATTCAATGGGAGAGAGGTCCAGGGCTTTCTTGAAAAGTCGACAGAGATAGGATGGGGCGATGTTGAGTTTCTCTGCGAGATTGTTGGTGCTCCATTCGGCGGAGATACTTTCTTCAATGATCCCGATACATCTTTTGATGGCCGGATGAGTCGGATTGGACTCGCTGGGAATCAATTCTTGGTTTTTCAGAGAGTACGCCTCGGCAAGATACGAGAGGATTAGAGTAAGATATGAAATTTTTTGATAGCGAGCAAACAGCGCAGAGTCATCGTAGGTATCAATGAGGAGCTGGAGTGTTTTGATTGTGGGAACGAGGATGGATTCCGGGATTTCAAGTTCTGTGACTCCGGAATGGTTCAGGGGATCGTCTCTCCATAGAAGTCGATTGAATACCGGATTTTCGAGCGTCCAGATCAGTTCGCTTTTGAGAATCTCCGCTCCGAAGCAGCAGATATAGCATTCGACCTGTTCATTTTTGTGATGATAGTGCCATGCGCCGGGCCGGATGAGGAGTGCTCTCCCTCTATTGAATCGAAAATCTCCTTTTTCGTGCTTTTGCCATCCCTGGCCGCTGGCGCAGATCTGGATCTCGAAAAAATCGTGGTCGTGCTTCGGTTCTTCCACTGCGTGTTTCGCGAAGTAGTGTCCGATAATCGGGGTTCGGAGATAATCTTTATGGGGAAGAAGGCGAAGATGGGATAGATCGGAAAGATCCATCGTGTCTAATAGTTTTCCCATCTTTTCATTGAATCTCATTCCCTTTTTCGAATCAAGATCATGTCAAGAATGTGCTATCTATTGCATCATGATAAGGCTAACACATCCGGTATTGTTTTCCTTATAATGCGAACACCTTACACTTGAGGATATTGGGTTGTTTTGAGGGATATGGAATGTCTCTACCGGAGCAATCGGTCCATTTCTCAGGCTGAGGGGCAAAGATACAATTACCCTACTATGAAATTAAAGACCTACTTGATTTGCTCTTCTTTATTGGCTGGCGGATTCATGGAGTCCTGCTTGGGAATTTCTGTTTCCCGACCGGAGAAGCTTGAATTCTCGGAGCTGCGTGGGTTCCGAAACGAAAGCAATGAGGAATGGGTCACTGACCGTGAACTGACCGAAGAGGTGTCATTGCGCGCCACCTTTGCTCAAAAAGTAGAGCCCGGCTGGTATCAGTTGGTCGGAGAGTATAGGACCACGGGATTTCGACCGGATGGTCGGTTCGTATTGGATGTTTACGGGGAGGGGGTCTTGAATCCATGGCAGGTGGTCGCACCTTCGGATCAATGGGCTCCGTTTGCAGTCTACTTTCGGTTGAATGAGTCTGTAGTTCCTGTACTTCGCATTGAGGATCCGTCTAAGTTTGAGAAGGGCGCTGAGGTATTTTTGAAAGAATTGCGGATTCGACCTTTTGAGGTTCCGAGTGGTCAGAATCTCTTGCTGAACAGTGATTTTGAGATCGGGCAAATCGGTTGGGTGCCACCATCTTGGCAGTGGGCGTATCAAACCGAAGAGGGAGTAGCGGAAATCGTGGAGAGTACTAGCTTTCGCAGCGGAGAACGCTCGCTTTTTTTGGGCGATCCCGAGAAAACTTCGACGATTCAGAGCTCTCTGCTCCCGATGAAGACGAATGGTGTCTACACGTTCAGTTTCTGGGCGCGTTCAGATCGGCCCAATACCGTGATCAAAGCTTTCCTGCTAGGAGACCGTTACAATTGGAACTCTCGAGAAGAGTTCCGATTAACTTCGGAATGGAAGGAATACTCGATGGAGACAAATGTGGCCGAGCAGGTGAAGGAGCATCCTTTTTGTCATGCCCGCCTGAGCCTCGCGGATGGAGGTTCTGCGATGATTGATGATGTGCGACTCATTTGGGCCGAAGAAAACAGTGAGTCGGAGAATCCTTCAACCTACGTAGATTTGTATCCGGGAAATCGCAATATGGTATGGAATCCGGGCTTCGAACTCGGAATGAATGGCTGGATGTATAATTTCTTCGGGAACCAGTATGATTTCGGAATCAACACTCCCGGGATACGGTTTGGCAGTGGTATCGATGGATCTGCGGCCATGTTGTTGTCGAATAATAATTCTCTGGTTTCCGGTAGTATGCCTTTGGAAGAAGGGAAAAGTTATACGCTCTCGGCGTATGCCAAAGCGTTGGCCGACGATGCGCAGCTGTCTCTGTTTGTGATTGATCCGGGCTGGAATGTTTTTCGAAAAGGAAATGTAAACCTTACGACTGGTGAGTGGCGCCGAGTGTCATTTCATTTCCGGTGGAACGAAAGTTCTCTTCGAGATAAATTCTATGCTCGTTTCGATGGTAGGCAAGTATTGCTGGATAACGTCCAACTTGAGGAAGGGGATCTGAGTGAATACGATGCTGGAATCCTTCAGGCCGGACTTGTTTCGAGCTCTCGAAATTTCTTTCTTCAGGGAGAGCAGAATCCTGAGTTGAATCTCAAGATTTTAGCGAATTCGCAAAAATATGATTCTGTAAGGGCGTTTGTCGTTGTCCGGGATGCTTGGGGAAACTCGGTTGGATCTTCGCAGTTCAATGTGGAAATTGGGGAAGGGGAAAATGTGGTCCCACTCAGCTTGCCGGGGGAGTCTTTGGGAGTATTCGACATCGAAGCGAAAGTAGAAGACTTTGTCGGAAATTTGTTGGTGAGGTGCGAGTCGCGCTATGCGGTGTTGCAGGAAGCGCGATTTTCGGATGATCCGATTGGTATCTTTAGTTCGGCGATCGAAATACCCAAGCTTCCGGATTGGATGATCGCCGAGGAATTGACTGTTTGGCGAATGCTCGGGGTTCAGTCTTTCCGATCATTCTTCAATCATGGAAATCAGGAAGGTCTTACTACGAATTCGGATCTAATCGAGTCCATCCGGCGGCGGTTGGAACTTCAGATGGAAGGTGGGATGACTTCGGCGCTATTTTGTGTGGGGGTAATTCCCCATTCGATTCGAAGCGAAGTCTTGGATGCTGAGATTCTTAGCAATGAGTTATTGAGCCAATATACCGAATATCTTCGTGGCGTAGTCACTCCTTTAAGGGGGCAAGTGAAGTACTGGGAAATTCTCAACGAACCGAATATCTGGAGATACCGATCGGGGCCGAAGCAGGGAGTCAAGACAATGCCTCCCGAGAAATATGCGCAGATTCTAAAGGTCTCTTATGAAACGATCAAAGAGATCGATCCTCAGCTTCAGGTGGTTGGGGGCTGCCTCAACGGTGCGGATTTCTCTTACCTGCAAGAATTTCTCGATCTTGGCGGGAGCGAGTACATGGATGTTTTTTCCTATCATTCTTATCGAGCGTCTCCTGATTTACCGGACGTATACGCCGATTTGTTGAGATTCAAGAACATGCTTTCTAGCGCCGGATTCACTGGTCCGGTGATCAATAGCGAGCAATATTTCGGTGCGGATAAATTCATAATGGCAGCCCATGATTCCGAAGCGATTCGAAACTATTTCTCCCCCGATGAACGCGAGTTGGAAGCGGCTTCGAAGATCATTCGAAACTATCTTTATCATAGTGCCTTGGGAATACCCTACTACCTCTTTACGCCGCCGGGAACCTTGTTTCGCTATGGAGGATACGATCGCTATTATTTGTATTATGCATTTGGGTTATACAATGCGGCGACTCGCTTTCTCGTGGATGCCGGGATCGCCGAAGAGATTGAGGTCGGTAGCGCAATGCGCAGTTTCCTATTTCCGGATGCTCAAACTGGACCTTTGCTGACCGTCAATACGGTTGGAGATTTCGATACTGACGGACAGATGACCATCGCGGCTTCTTGCGTGAAGGTGTTTGACCCGATGGGGAATGAAATTGCGTCCGGTGAATTGAAAAAATCCTTCCCCCTCTCGCCCTTACCGGTCTATCTGCGGTTCCCTGAAGGAACCAAAGTTTCGGAAATTGAAGCGTTTCTCCGAGAGGCCGAAATTTTGGGGTTGGGAGAGCCCTTCACCGCGGAGTTGAGAATGATAGATTCAGACACTCTCGGAATCAGCATATCCAACCGGTTGAATAAAACGATTGGTGGACGTGTAGAGTTGACGAATCTTCCATTCGGATGGTCCTTGGACAGCAGTATGGCGGATTTTGAGTCCCTCCAGCCGGGGGAGGAAACTGTGATTGAGTTCGAGGGTGATTTGAAGATCAGTGCGGGTGAAAGATACTCGTTGACGGCTCTGATCCAGTCGGAAGACAAGGCTTTTGTCAGAAAGGAAATGTCGTTCTCGCCTCTGATGATCTCTAGAAACGACGCAATCGTTTCAGACGGTGATTTATCCGAATGGAATCAAGCTCAGTGGGTTACGTTGGGGGAAAATCATCGGACTGTATTCGATCCAAAGAAAACCTATGGCGGGGAGGAGGATTTGAGTGCCTCTCTGGGATTGGCATGGTCTCCCGAATACCTGGCCATAGCAGTGGTCGTAAAAGATGATCTTCATGTTACGCCCAATTCACCAAGTGCTGCGTGGAAGTTCGATTCGCTTCAGTTATACTTTGACCAACGCAACAATGCATCGATTGGCAATGACTTTTACGACGGTGATGACGTTTCCTATGCCATATCGAGTATAGACGGAGAGCACTATGCGTGGTTGGAGAAAAACAGCGAGGGTCGCTATGTCGGAGAGGCGAATCAGGCGCAAGGACTGGATCGAGAAGTCGAGGTGTCCGTTGTGCGTGGCGAGGACGGTGTAACGGTCTATGAGATTCTGATCCCTCGGGTTTGCCTGCCACAGGTGGACTTTTCATCGGGTCAGGTTTTTGGATTCTCATTGATCATCAATGATAACGATGGAGAAGGGCGAGCGCAGGCATTGACTCTCACCCCTGCCGGAACTCAGCCCTTCGAACGTCCCTATCTCTATCACGATGTGTTTTTAATCGAGAACCGTTCAGTTGCCCCATGAAAGCATATGCAAACTGCAGTTTACCTCCAAAAATGAAGACGCTCAAATCTCCGCAAGGATTCTCTCTGGTCGAACTTTTGGTTATTCTTGTGATTCTTGGAATTCTCGCCGCCATTCTCTTCCCTGTTGTCCGCAGTTCGGTAGCTAACAGTCGATCGAGTCGATGCATGTCGAACCTGAGGCAACTTGGATCGGGAGTTCAGCTCTATGCGAATGACCATCGGGGTTTGTTCCCTGCGAATACAGGTTCAAAAGATTCTCCTTTCCTTTGGGAACAGAGAGTAGCTCCTTACGTAGGGATTGATTTTCTGGGACCCGTCAATCAAGGAAAGCTTCCTCCAGACCCGTTTTCATGTCCGGAAGAACATGATATGACCATGACCGGGAGCCATCGCTCTCACTATTCCAAGAACATCGAACTGAACGGAAGCCCCTCTAGGACTGTGAAAGTCACCCAGATTCCCTATCCTGAGAAGACCTTCCTCCTCGCCGACTCTTTGGTTCGAGATATGTCTTACCTCTACGAGAGAAGCTTCGCTCCAAGGCATGATGGGAACGCGAATGTGATCTTCGTGGACATGCACGTCGAGTCTTTGGATCCCGCAAAGATCAACCGAAAGTACCGCGAACTGCCTCTATATCCTTTTGGGGAAATCAATTGATTTTCAAACACCTTTGGGAGGGGGGCCGTTCAGAATCGCACTCGTTGAAGAGGAGTCATCCGTGCTTGGAGATTCTTCGTATCGCTGACGCCGTGTTTCCTCGTGAGAGAGCTATTCTTCGAGAATTACACGAAGTCTTGGTTCGCACCACTTGGGAAGAAAGGTTTTTACTCGTTCAACCTCCAACTGCCTCTCCGGTTCGTTGTCCAGCCTTCAGGCTGCGGGTATTCAATGGAGAGATATCCCAAAAATTCTTCCGGAAGAGTGAATGATGGGACCGGCTCTTGGTCCTTTTGGGGTTATCAGTCCATTGAGCGAAGTCGTCTCACTCTCCGTTTCGCAAGCATTCGTTCAATTCAGGCGAACGTGGCCAAGAGAGTTCGACTCGTTGTTCAATGAGGGACTGGCGTAGCGATTCAGGGGGAACATCGACCAAGGAGGAGATCTTTTCCGAAGAGGCGATTGCGGCAGCCGTTCCGGCTGCCTGACCGAGCTGCATCATGGTGCGCGAGAGGCGACAACTGGATGCGGCGATCGAAGAGAAGCTGGCTCCCCGGCAGGCGACCAGGAGGTTGTCCGTATTTCGGGGGAGAAGGCAGCGGTAGGGGATGCCGTACGGTTCGTTGAGCTCTTTGGCTCCGCCACCGGCCTCGGAATCCCCGTGCGTATCTTTGGCGTGGTCAGAGATCGCGATGAGGTCGTTGTGGTTTTGGTAGGAAAGGCCCGCATCCAAGTCGTGCTCGGTGAGAACGTATCGACCGACCATTCGTGGACCTTCGCGGACGCCGAGAGCCGGCGCGACCCAGACCTTGCGGAAATTTTGAAATTCGGGATAGGTGACTTGGATGTGATGCCACAGCGCTTGTGTGCGCCGGAGACATTCACGATAGGCGGCAGGATATCCTCGTTCTTCAACTTCAAGTCCCGCCATCGTCGGGAGTGGATTGATCGTGTAATCGCCTGCGGGGCTTTGGGCGAAGACTGCTGCCGGGAACTCTCTCTGCCACCAACAGTGGGACGGAATATCATCCGGTAAGGGTTCTACGCCAAGCTTCTTGCTACCGGAAACCCGAAAGATCAAGGAGGCACCGTTCAGTTGGGGGCTGGGTTCGGGGGGAGCGCCTGTTTCGCCGTAAAGCGAACGGGATTCCCTTCCCAAGGAAGACGCTTCGCCAGCAGCTCTGGCGAAGACGATGTGGGCCGTTGCATCCACGTAGTAGTGCGCTGTAACCTGTTCGCCGTTGTCCAGGGTCAGGCCGGTGATGAGGCGTCCATCCCGATGAACTTCTGAGAAGGCGGTTCCGGTGCGTACGGTGCAGCGACCCGTTTCGCGAAGCATGGACTCCATCTCCGCTGCATAAGGGTCGGGCTCGAAGAGGACGCCGTGCCAGTATTTTCTTCGAAAGTGTTCTTCCCCGAAATCGGGAGGCGCGCCGAAGCGACGGAGCGTATCCAGGTAACTCTTCTCGGGATCGACTACAAGTTCGCCTCCGGGGAAATGAGGCTGGATTTCTGGAGATTCCCACGCGACGTGCCGACCGAAGGAATAGATCGCAACGGCATTCTCACGGCCCTTCAGGCGCTTGTAGAGTTCGAAGGGGATTCCGGTGCCTCCGACTCCCGGCTCCCAGACGTTCACGCCACCTCGCACGGCGTTGCCTCCGAGAGAGCCCGACTTTTCGACCAGCAGCACGCGGCAGCCCTGGCGGGCCGCCGCGAGAGCCGCGCCAAACCCTCCGCTGCCAGCGCCAACGACGATCAGGTCATAGGAAGTCTTTTCTGGGTTAGGTTGACCCGACATCGCGGGATCAGAGGGGAGCGATCTCCTGGACCGTGGGGAGCACCGTCAGTTCCAGCAGTTCGAGGTGCGAGGGAGTGTTGACGACATCGACGACCAACCGACCCATGTCTTCGGGTTGAATGCAGCGTTCCCGGACCGAAGGTTCCAGCGTCGGATGTCCTTCGATGGAAGAAGCCGCTCCAAACTCCGTGGCGCCCCAAGAGGGAGTGAGGGTCGTGACTCGTACACCGAACTCGCGTAATTCGGCATACAGTCCTTTGCCCAAACGTTCTACACCGGCCTTAGCCGCGGAATACACGGACCAGCCGGGCCAGGAGTATTTGGCACAGACACTGGAAACGTTAATGATGCAGCCGCTTCCTTGTCTCTTCATGATTGCGCCGATCCGGCGACATCCGAAGATCGCGGAGGTGAGGTTGAGGCTGATCGAGTGGGCGATCTCCTCGTCGGTCTGTTCCTCCAGAGGTGCGATGCGACCACCGGCTCCGGCATTGTTCACCAAGACATCAATCCGTCCCTGATCTTCCATGACTTTGGTGACGACTCGGTCCCAGTCGGCGGGGTTGGTGGCATCGGATACGACCGGAATCGCTCCAACCCGCTCGGCGGCTTCCGTCAGCTTCTTTTCGTTCCGTCCAGTGATGTAGACGATGTGGCCGACTTGCGACAATGCCTCGGCCATTCCGGCTCCAAAGCCGCCCGAGCCTCCGGTTACGATTGCGATCAGTTTTTCGTTTTTCATGGTATGTTTCTTGGAATGTTTGCAGATGGGGTTGTAGGAGATTTTGAACCAGTAGATTCCGATCTTTTTTCTTTTGCCACACGCCGTTTTCGTTAAGGTAACGGGAAATGGGAAATCCTTCTCTCAAGGATATTGCGAAAGTCGCCGGGGTCTCGGAGATGACGGTGTCGCGTGCGTTGCGCGCGCATCCTGAGGTCTCCGAACGGACGCGCCGCCGAGTACTGGCGATTGCGGAAGAGTTAGGCTACCGGCCCGATCCGCAAATCGCGAGGATGATGGCGTACTTGCGATCCTCCCGTGAGCATCGAACGCAGGAGAATCTAGCTTACCTGTGGCTGGATGCGACCGAGCGCGAAGTGCGCGCGAATCCGCATGCGCAGCGCATTCTGGGAGGGGTTAAAGTGCGGGCCGAAATGCGCGGCTACGGAGTCGAGGAGTTTTATCTCGAAGAGGAGGGGCTGAGTATGGATCGATTGAGTACGATTCTCCACACCCGTGGGATCAACGGAGTGTTGATCTCGCCGCTGCACCACCATCTGGAGTTCGATCTCGATTTGCGATGGGAATGCTTTTCGACGGTCGTGATCGGAGGAGGGCAGGTTGGGCCTCCGTTGCATCGAACCGGTCCGGATCATTTTCAGGGGATGTCCTGCGCGATCTCGAACTTGCGGCAATTGGGCTATCGTCGGATCGCTCTATGTTTGGGGGGCGGGAGTTTTCGGCGTCAGGACCGCCGTTGGGAAGGGAGCTTCCTTCTCCATCACCCCCTGGGAGTCCGTGAGGCAGAGTCACTGATGCTGGTCGAAGAGAATCTTGCCGAGAGTGAAGTCGAGGCCTGGCTGCAAAAATGCCAGCCGGAAGTTGTTCTTTTTCAGGGTGGAGAGATCGATTCTTTCTTGGAAGCTCGGTCGGAGAAAGTTCAGCCATTCATCCCCTATGCCACACTGGACTGGCTACCGGAAATGGAGGAGAAGGGAATCGCGGGGCTGGACCAGCAAAACGAGAGAGCGGGCATGAACGCCGTGGACCTCGTCACCGCTGATTTGTTGCGGAACGAGCGAGGCGTACCGAGCCATCCGAAGACGGTTCTTCATGAAGGGCTGTGGGTTAGGGGGGGATTCTAGTGTAGCGCAAACCCTTCGCTTTGAATGGGGTTTGAAGATAGAAGTGGTGTATTTTTAGGCAGAACCGTTAGCAGACCATCAAGCAAGGCTTGACGCATCTACGAGCAGGATGGAAACCGGAATATTTATCGAGACTCCTCCCTACAAGCAGGGGAGGGGGACCCCGCCTCGTGCGGTGGAGGGGTGACGACTCAGGCATTAATGTGTCAACAATCCTCGTATATTGTCTTATACGGAACCCATTCAACGCGGGCTGAAGCACCGCGCTCCGATTGTGATGTTGGAACTCCAGGATGTTGGTTTCCTCGCTTTAAATCTTCGGGCCATTTGCCAAGAGAGATCTGGGCGAACCGTTCCGCCCAGACTTCCTTGAGGGATTTGTAGTGCTGGAGAAGAGCTCGCAACCAGTCCCCAACCTCAAACCAGAGCTGTCTATCGTCGCGGATGTAGGCCAGCATGGCGGTTGCCATGACTTCGTCGAGATCTCCATTGTGGCAGAAATAGTGACCGATATGAGGCGGGCGAAGTCCTCCGACTGTCCGAAAGTGTTTCTCAGATTCTTCCACGAACTGATGCCAGATGGGGTTCTCCAGATTCTGGAGAATACCCGGTCGCTCCGCGCTGGTGCTGGAAACAAATGGATGGGGGAGACGCGAGAAGAGGGTGTCGGGGGCCATTCTTAAAAGGATGAAGGATTTCTGTTGTAGATTGCTTGGTTGTAGAACCAGTGTCGTCTGTCCTTGTTTTATCGGGCGAGATGGGCGCACTCCTTGGACTTCGGAGATCCCTTTGCAGTCCACTCCCAAGTCCCCTGGCAAACGGAGAATGGCTTCATGGAAGGAAGTTCGATTCGTGCCCGAACGCCTTCTGGAACGGTGAGGCTTACCTCGATGCAGTCCTCGCTTGTCTGTTGCCACAAGGATTTGAGGAGTCCGTGGGGCGTTGGGATTCGGATGCTGCTGAATTCTCCCCAGAAAAGAGGCCGAAAGAGGATCGAGTCCCAGGCTGATTCGATTTGTCGAATTCCGCCAAGAATCTGCATGAGATGATAGAGAGGGTGGGCGGACCAGGCATGAGAGTGACTCTGTTCACTACCGTAGGGCATGTTCTGCGACCAAGTCGTTCCGTGGTCGGCCATCTTTGTCCAGTGACGAAGAATGTAGTCGAGAACGTCCGCGCCGTAGCCCGCTTCATGAAGTGCGGAGAATGCGTAGGTACACCAGTAAACGGAGGGTCCGACCAATTCTGTCGATTCTCCGCGAATGAAGGGCAGGAGAGCCCTGTCCATGGCGTTCTTCGTAAACTCCACTGTATCGAGCTGGGCTAGGATGGCCAGAGTCTGAGCATGAACGGATTTGAGCGAGACGGGTTCCTCCATTGCGTCCAGGCCGTCGAAATAGAGTCCGTCAGTCGGGTCTTTGAGGGCAAGTAAGGCGAGGCTCAGTTTTTCGGACCACTCAAGGCATCGATCTCTTTGTTCCGAGTCGTGATTTAAGTCAAAAAGGATGGATAGCTTCTTCAAGCCGAGGAGTAACCACAGGTTGAGGATGGTTGGCGTAGCCGGTCGCTGCAGGGGAGCCCAATCGAGGAAAAGCCAGTGCCGGGGATCATCTTTGACCAGTCCGGATTTTTCGTCCGTGTGGCGGTCGAAGTATTTGAGAGCGTTTTGGAGCGTCTTCTGGACGAGGGGATCTCGAAAAGTCTCCAGGCTTGCAGTTTGCCAATAATCGTCCCAAAGAGTTAGCATCCAGATCACGGTAAAGTCTGGCAGAATGCAATGGTGGGCCTTTGTGGGCGCATGTCCGTAGGTCAGTCCGTTCGAAGTGGTCTGGCCGGCGATACTTCGGATGCCGCGTTGAAGAAGGCGAGGATCGTTGTCGAGATGAAATGTATTCCAGGCTTGGACACGGGCGTCTCCCCACCATTGGGCTTGCTCGCGCCATGGCGTATCGACGTAGGCATCCAGCGAGCAAATCTCTTGGGTATGCCGACAGGCCTTCCAGATTCGGTTAATTCGAGCGTCCGAGGAACGGAGATCCCCCTGAATCTGTAGCGGGTATCCGATGGTCTGGATCGAAGGGATGATGCGAATGACGGAGTGGGCGTTGCGAACTCTCAGAACCAAATAGCGAAAGCCGTACGGGTGGTAGAATAGATGCTCGAAAGTTCCTTTACGGCAGATCAATCGGGAGCCGAGGGATACTTCCGGCTGATCGAGTCGGGGGGCGATCATGTCATCTTTTTCCTCGATTGTTTCTGCGAACAGTGCGTCGACGATTTCTCCTCCGGAAGCGTTCTCAATTTCAAGCCGAAGGCACCCGACAACCGTATGGTTCCAGTCGTAGAAATAACTGGTCACTGTCTCCGGGGAGCGACAGTCATTTTCAGTGTGGGCGTTCGATCGGTGCCAGAGATTCTCCCTCCGTGCCAATTCGACGACATTGCGAAGGCCTGGATCCTGCGCGCCAGAGGCTGCGGGGGATTGCTGAATGCTCAAAAGCTTTTTGGGCTCGAGATTTTGTTCTCTGAGCAATGGGATCCCTCGCGTTTCGAGGTGGGGCCAGGGCTCGGAGTTCCACGCGCTACTCGTTGCAGGAGCGGCCCAGTTCTCTCCCGAAGCGTCGAACTCTGGGATCGTCCAGTTGTCGGGCTCGCATTGGGCGTCGATATGCTCCTGGGGAAACAGTTGGAGGCTCGAGGGAACGGTGTCCCGTTTCATTCCGGCTTGAAGGCGACATTTCCAGTGGGAATCCGATATCACCTTTACCCCGCCCCAATCTCCCATAAAGAGAAGTCCAGCAAATCCTTCCGAGACATACTGAAAGGTGCTGAACCCGGGATTGTAGGCCTGGATGGCGATATGATTGATTCCGGGACGGAGCCACGGTGCCAGATCGATTTCATCGCAGGGCCACGACCGTTGATATCCCCGGGCCGGACCTCGGCAAACATACTTGCCGTTGACATACAGACGATAGGATTGGTCTGCCGTAATCAGCGTCGGAGCGGTCTCGGGGACGTCGGATAGCTCAACCTGATGACGGAAGAGGGCGTAGCTATTGTGGAGGTCGTGAAAGAGGCTACGCGGCCAGATCCAGCGAGCAGCCGGTAAGATCGGATGAGGAGATGGCATCGATCTACTCGAAAACGGTGAGCCCGATTTGTTCACCGGTGTTCATTTGGTGCTGAATATAACGGTTTCGGTATTGGGTGGCCGAAATGCCGAAGTTTGCTTTGAATTTTCGGGCAAAGTAGTTGGGGTCGGGCCAGCCGACCGCAATCCCGATTTCGGCGATCGACTTATGGGTTCGCAAGAGCATGCGGGCCGCTTGCTGGGCGCGGACCTGATTGAGGTAGGCCAGGGGAGAGAGCCCCATGGCGATTTGAAAGAGTCTACCCAAGTAGGAAGGGTCGATGTTGAGCTTTTTCGCGAAGTCCTTCGTGCTCCATTCTTCCGCCACGTTTTCCTCAATGAGAGCGACACATCGTTTCACGGCCGAGTGAACCGGAGGATGGCTTGAAATTTCGGATGCGGGTTTCGCCTCGACGTGGGATTCGGAAAGAGAGGAGAGAACTAAGGTCAAGTATCCGAGCAGAGAGGAGGGTGATGGGGAGGAGTTTCTGGATTTTATTCCTTCTAATGCATCGAGAAAGCCAATACATTGGCTAAGCGTATTTTCATTCAGGTCGAGTTCGACGACGCCATGATTCGCTTCATTTCCTCCCTTCCATAAAAGAGAATTCAGTGCGGGATCATCGAGAGTCCAGAGAAGCTCTCGTTTGAGGATCTCGGCCCCGAAGCAGCAGACGTAGGCGTCGACACTTTTATTGTCATGGTGATAGTGCCACGCGCCCGGGAGAATGATCAAAACTTTGCCTCTGCGGAAGGAGATGTCGCCCTTCTTGCAGCGCTGCCAACCCTCGCCTCCGGCGCAGATCTGGATTTCGACGAAGTCGTGGTCGTGCTGGAGCTCGTCGGTCGTGCGGTTCGGGAAGTGAAAGACGGAGACTGGTGGATTGAACGTGCGAGTAGCGGGGCGTAAACGGAGGTGCTCCAGGTTTGAAGCATCGATCATATCTGCTGTTTTACTCATCGAATTGTCAAATTAGGAGAGTGGGGCAGCGGGGATCAAACAAATGTCGTAATCGTGCTAGCTTGAATCCTGTTTCGTCCTAACGCTCCAACCGACTTCGGTCGTATTATTGCGAGGAACATCGGAATCTCGATCCGATATCTATGTAACCTCAAACTATTCAAATCCCAGATTATAGCTATGATGAAAAAATCATATAACAATTGCGGCTTTCTTAATACTCCGCTTCTCCGCCAGGCCTTCTTTGTTTTTGGAACATTTTGCGCGATTTCTGGCGTTGGTAGCGCATCCACTCTCGTTTTCGAAGACGATTTTGATCGGGAGGATTTTCGACCGTATGATTATGCCGGAAAAGGCGATGTCTGGAGTCTATTCCCGACTACATGGTCTTCTGGCACGATTCAGACTGCGGGCGATCAACTGCATGTAACGACTCCTGAATTGAATGGAGAGTCGCGTATCGCCATTGCAGAAATGTCGGCTATGTCGGATTTTGATACGAGTCTTGCCGGACAGGGTACTGTGAGCTTGAGCTTCGATTATAAAGTGAATGGATTTTCTGGTGAAGGTACGGGGCAAAACGCTATTCAGATTGGCCTTTATACGGGAGGATCGACTGGTCGGTTGTTTTTGGGGTTTGGTGAGGTAACCGTCGATGGTATTGCAACGAATGCCCTCTATATCGCCTCATGGACGAACAATGTGGCGACTGTGGACGATATTATAGGGTACAATGCCTCTACAAACGAGTGGGTTGATGGGTTTAATTTCGGTGCTTACGATGGAGAGAACGCTAGCAATAATGGGACGAGCCAGCTCGGTATAAGCTTAAATTACAATTCAATTGACGGGACCCGTTGGATTACTGTGGATGAAGCGGGCGGAAACGTTGCGACGAAGACGATTACAGGCAGCGGAGCTACGTGGGACAATGATACTCAGAGTGCCAGTATTCGTCTCTATTCGCCTTATTCCGGATCTTCGGACTACACATTGGATAATATGGTGTTGCAAACTATCCCTGAACCCTCCACCGCAATGTTTCTTACGGTTTTTCTACTTGGTTTTGCGGCTATCAGATTGCGGAGATAGCAAGTCGCTTGAGACGTATAGATTTCTACCGCCGCCCGTATACCCAGCATACATACCCCATGTATTCCATAAGAAAGAGTAGTGCTTTTTCCCTTGTTGAGTTGCTTGTTGGTCTGGCCATACTAGCGATGCTGGTTGGCATTTTGATTCCCGTTACGAGGGGAGCTATCGGTAAAGCGCGCTCCGCTGCTTGTGCCAGTAACCTCAGGCAAATGGGAGTCGCTGCGCTGGCTTACGCTTCGGATAACAATGGAGTTATTGTTCCGTCCCGAATCAAACCGGGAGGGGGTGCACATTACTGGGTCGGGCAATTGGCTCCCTATCTGGGAGCCGAAGATCCATGGAGAGGATTTACGGAAGATCAAAACCCTTATATTTGCCCGGCGATCGGGGAAGACGATGAAGGTATCGGCTATACGACATTCCCGATCAGTAGCGGTAAAAGCTACTACGCCAGTTATTTGATAAACCTGCATATTACCGCCCGGACAGAGAGTCCGAATTCCGGATTTTCGAATACGGGGACATTTCGAAAATGTTATATGTCCCAAATGGTGGCCCCCTCTCGCACGATGCTATTCATCTGCGGCTACGGGAATATGGGTGTTATCTATCTCTCTCCGGGAGAGGGTAAGTTCGTGAAATATCCTCACGGCGACAAAGCGAACATTCTCTATCTCGATGGACATGTTGGCCAGAAGACGGAAACGGAGATGATCGAACTTTCGGATAATCCTCACGACGTATTTTGGCGGGGTTATGATTGGTGAGGTGGGAATTCGTCTGATCTTAAATATTGAAAATCCTATGAATATGAAAAAAACGGTACTAGTTGTTTGTGTCTTTTGGTTCGGTTTGGCTGCGTGCTATGGGGCAGAGAATTTGCTGGAGAATGGTTCTCTGACCGAAGGAAGTCCAGAGAAGATACCAGGTTGGATCTTCTCAACATCCAGTGGAATATCGGAGGAGTCTAAAGTTGCCATTGCCGAAGGTAAGGTGACATGGGCACGCGCTGAAGAAGGAGAGAAACGCTTTTTGGAAATCCAGATGCCGGAGCCTTCTGATGCTCATGTTTGGTGGTTGCAGAAAGTGAAAGTGCTCGGTGGATTGAGTTATCAGCTGAGTTTGGAGGCTAGTGCTTCGGGAGATCGTATGCCTCGTGGCGAAGCTGGGGTCTTTTTTACAACTGCTGATGGAAAATGGTTGGGGTACCAACCCATCCCAAACTTTTATGTCACGGGGGATTGGAAGAGATTTTCTATGACATTTACCCCGCCGGATAACGCTGCGATTGCTGGGGTGCGTCTCGGCTTGGATAACCCTGGAGGAGAGGTACTTCGCATTCGCTTTGGTGATGTCGTATTGACTGAAAAATAGGATATTGGGTTCATGAGACTTAAACTTCGATGTTACTTGGTCCTAGCCCTGTCCTTGGCGATAGAATGTAGAGGGGATTTACTTGTCTATCCCGATGCCGAGACAAGCTTAAATCCACGCATTCCTGTTATCGAGCCCGATGATGAAGGGGCTTCGGGGAAGGCTTTTTCTGTCAAAGTCGATTTCGAGTATCCGCTGACTCCTTTTTTAACCTTTCCAGACGGGGGCGGGCTCTTTCTAGCCATTCGTGATATACAGCGGCGACCTGCCAAAAAGGTGTTAGTCTTAAAAGATGGCGACAAGAGCTTGGCGATTCATATTGAGGCAGCATCCGAAAACCGGAGTTTGGTGTTGGTCTCTGCGATTGGAGACAAACTCACGCGAAAAGTTTTGAGTAGAGAAGCGATTGGTACCGATTGGCGGGAGATTGAACTGGAGTGGAGTTCAGGGAAAGTCGAATGTCGTTTTGGGGAAGCAGCGGAAACGGTGCTGTCCTTTCCTGTCGGATTCTCACCGACATCTCTCGTTGTCGAAGCCAACATGGTTGATGAGCTAAGCCTCCGAGGGGAAGGGAGATTTTTACTGAATTGGGAAGAGGGTTATGCTGCCGTGGTCACGCCAAGAGACTCCTGTAATTACGTTTCGGCGAGATTGTTCGGTTTTGACGCTTTTGTTGTGTCTTCCAAGCAAGGTCGGCGGGACACACCGATGATTGAAATTTTAAATGGTTCCCAAAAGGCTGTGTCAGCTGAGTTTCAGTTTCAGATGTCAGCGGAAGTCTCCGGTGAACGTCTTTCTTGGACTCAAAGTGTCGATTTAGCTCCGCATCAATCGACTTGGTTACCGATTGAGTTCCCAGAGCCTTTGGGCAGTGATGTATACCACCTTACTGTTTTCACACAGGGCCTTACGAAGCCTTGGAAAAGAACAAAACATTTCATTCACACGAATCTACGAGAGGAGCCGGCCAGCGGTTCGCATTTTGCTATTCATGACTCCAATCGCAATGATTTTGGTGCTTGGCCGGATGCTTTGCCCATTCGCATCAGTCATCTCTATGCTCGTTGGGGTGAGATCGTGGGTCCGGTCTGGCTCAAAGACAATGACGGCGAATATGGTCTTGATCCGGAAACGCCTTCCGAGGAATGGAACTGGCCCCATCTACTCGAACGGGGGGCTGCACAAGGGCTGGAGCTGTACGTGAGTGTGGAGTCTACGCCGAGGCAGCCTTGGATGCGGAGTAGACGCTACGAAGAGCCGGGAAGCATGAAGGAGTATAATTGGGGAGAAATGGGTGGATTTCCAGACCTGGATAAGCTCGCCGACTTCGCCGGGATATTGACCGCCAAATACGGGGAAAACATTCGTTGGTATGAGGTAGATAACGAACCTTACTATTTGCACCACTGTGGTAAGCCTCCCGATGATTATGTTGAGATCGTAAGAACGGTTTCCGAATCGATTAAGGGAGAAGATCCCGATGCAACGATTGTTGCTAGTGTAGGTGTCGGGACGTCGCATGATGAATGGACGGAATCGGTTTTCGAGAATGGCGTTGCTAATTGGTCAGATGCTATCTCGCTACACACATACACGACTCCGAGAACTCCCGAACAGGCCGATTTGCCCGAGCGTTTGGAGATTATTCGCGAACGTATCGAAGAGAGTGGGAAAGGTTTGTCCTTGGTGAATTCGGAAACAGGATCTTACACTGCATTAAGGGAGACGGCGGAAAAGGCAGTTTCCAAACAACGTCTACAACAGCTAATCGATCAACGGGCTACGGGCTTTACTGTAACAAATGGGTGGCCGCCCTATGCGGCGACAGAGACCGATTCTGGCATATCGATGGTGCGGAATGCCGTTTATAACTTTGCGGCAGGAAGCCGAATATTCACCTTCTTCGGCTGGAATACCTCGTGGCCTAAACCGGGTTGGTGGAAGCCTAACAAGTATACGGGTATTTCAGGGCTGCCGGGTTTTTCGATTATATCTGCGGATATGCAAGGCGAGCGGACGCCTAGCCAGTATACGTTGGCATTGGCGGTTTTAAGTGCTCAGCTTGAGGGTATTCTTACGGGGGAGCTCTCCGGTAGCCAATTGGTCGAGCAAAGCGGAATCTCGGGTGCAATATTTCCCAAGGAGAACGGAGGTGAAGTGGCTGTCCTGTGGTCTGAAATGGGGAGGCGAACGGTCTTGGTCTCGTCACCTGTTCCTGGGCTGGAGATCGTTTCCATGCTTGGGCAAACTCAAATCGACACGGCTTTGGGCACGACCACCGATTATCTGCATGTGCTGGAATTGGGGGAGGAGCCGGTCTATCTGCATTCATCCGAGAAAGGACTGAGCCTCATTCCTTCTCCCATTTTGGGAACGCGGCAACTCTACCAAAAGGATGAGACTATCGAATTTGAAATTTCCCTTCTAAATCGCAGTCAGGAGCCGTGGAGTAGTCAAATTGATTTCCAGCTTCCCGGGGGATGGAAGATCAAAGATTCGGCCCGTCGATTTGATATAAAGGCTCGTTCACGCGAAAATCTCAGGTTCAGGTCTACATTTCCGACCGGGATCGAGCCGGGGTCTTATACGATATCATCGCAAATCGAACTTCCGGATGGAAAGTCCTTTGCCTTCCCTATCACTCTTTCTTTGAAGCATTCCAGCACAATCCCTATGGTGCCGGAGGGAACTGACCCCGCTGCGCTGGGAGTAACGGTTCCGTTAGAACCATTTAGAATCAATAGCGCGGACCAGGCAGTGATCGGCAGGTCCCCGAAGATGGCGTCCCTTCAGGAAGAGAGATACTGGAATGGACCGGATGAATTGTCGGCGCTGGCGTGGGTTGCTTACACGTCGACGCACCTCTTGGTCAAAGTCGAAGTCCATGACGTTAATGCACGTCAGCCAGTTCCATGGCCAAGTGTTTTCGGCTCTTGTGTTGAATTGTTCTTTGATTTCAGGTCCAATGACGAGCGAGTCTTGGGGGGAGCTTATGAGTCCGGAGTCTACCAAATCATACTCAAACCGGCTCTGAAGGACACGGAGTCGGTCGAGATTTGGAATGCCTCTGAGAAGTATGGCGTGCTAGATGACATTCAGGCCATTGGCGGGCGGGACACGGATGACCGATATTGGGTCGGTCTGAGTATCCCATGGTCCAGTGCGGGGGGGGACGCGATTTTCGGGAGGAGCTTTGGTTTTGATATAGGCGTTGATGGCCCGGGACAGCTGCCAGGAACTCGGAAGACGCAGCTTATGTTATACGGCACAGCGATAAATAACTCGGATGTTACTGGGTTCGGGAATTTGGTTTTAGGGGAAGCTCAAAATGATTGATTCTTTTGCGCTATCTCAGAAAGAAATGGATTTCTTGCTTGGAAGCTTGGAAAAGTATGAGAAATGCTATGACTCCAAGGAGAAGATGCTTCTGTTGCCCGTTCCTGCAAATACGAGCTATCACACGCGCCTGCGAAACGTAAAAGCGCATCCCGTATTTCGATCATTGGTCTATGGGGTTGCTCTACTCGACTCCAGAGACGCCTCGCACCGTATTCGTGCCGTTGACATATTACAGCGCATTCTCGGGTTGCAGGATCAGGATCCGGAGAGTGACACCTATGGGATTTGGTCTTGGTATTTGGAGGAGCCGTTGGAAGCAATGGCTCCTCCGGACTGGAATTTCGCGGACTTTTGTGGCACGCAAATTCTTGAGGCACTCTTGAACCATGAGTCCCGTTTACCAGAGTTTCTTATCCCCAAAATGGACGAGGCTATCCTGCATGCGGCAAGATCGATCCAACGCCGTAATGTTGGCCCTGAGTATACCAATATTGCGATTATGGGGAGTTTTGTGACCTTGGCGGCAGCGGAACGCTTACAGATCGAAGACTTAATGGGCTATGCTGTCGGGCGCTTTCGGACGTTCTATGAGAACACGGAATACCATGGAGCTTTTAATGAGTATAACAGTCCGACCTATACGTATATTGCGTTGAACGAGATTGAACGGATCCTTCGCCATATCCGACATGAGGAAACGTTGCGGCGAGCCCGCGAGCTTTATCGTCATGGTTGGGAGCTTGTCGCCTCGCACTTTCATGCCCCTACGCAGCAGTGGGCAGGGCCGCACTGTCGTAGCTATAGTGAATTTCTGCGACCTCAGACGGCCCGCTTTTTAGAGCGTTCTATGCCGGGAAGGTTTCAATCAGATCTCCCGCAGGAGGAACCCACGCTGGATGAGCATCGACACGATCATAATTGCCCGCCTTATCTTGTTGAGTCGTTTCTCTCGCTTCAGGAGGCTCGTACGGTTCGTCAGGTTTTCCGTCGAGGGAAACCTGATATTGTTGGAACGACATACCTGCATCCCGCCTTTACGTTGGGATCTGTAAACCACGGGGATATGTGGAATCAGCGGCGTGCTCTCATCGCTTATTGGGGGAATGCAGTTTCTCCCAAATACATGCGTGTTCGATTTATGCATGACGGCTACGACTTTTCGGCGGCTCAGATATCCAGTCTGCAAGATGAGGGTAGGGTCGCTTCGGGCATAACCTTCGCCTACGATGGAGGAGATACGCATGTCTCTCTGGACATGCTTGAAGATGGTATCGTTCGGGCAGAAAGCTTATGCCTGCGTTTTCAGTTTGGTGGATTGAAGACTGCCTTATCAGAGTTGCTCAATTTCGACGGTAATCGTTGGAGGTTTTCTGACGAACACGTCCATATCGAATCTGAAATGCCTGTTGCGCTGTGGGCGGGACAGTCTGGCTATTGGCAACTGGGCGGCGAAGATGAGGCTGAATGGTTAGAGTTTGTTTTGTATGAAGGGAGGAAGAGGTCATTTAATATGCCTACAATGGGTAAGAGCGTGATTGGTTTTTCTCTTCAATTCGATACAAGCGACATGGCTGGATCGTTGCCGGGAGGCTGTGTGAATGTCACTGACGATTCGGTTAATTTATCTTTGAGTAATCAAACCGTGCGGATTCCCCAAAACGCACATTCTCTTGAGGACATTTTTTAGCTTGAGAGCTTGTACTGTGGATTCTGTTCGACCTATCTTCATCGCATGGAATCCCCATGTTCGTGAACGATGATTTCTTTACTCCGAGACCTTTTCTTGGCTGTTTTTTTTCTGGGAGCTGCGCTCCATGCGGCGGCCGAGGTCGGCCGTGATGTGGCCGCAGTGTTCCAACGGGCCAAGAAAGGCGCACCGTTGTGCTATGTGGCTCTGGGAGGCTCGATTACCCAGTCCGGAAAAGGTTGGATTGGGGACTGGTTGAAGGAGGAGTTTCCGGAGAGTCATGTGACCGTCTTCAACTCGGGAATGAGTGCCACGGGCAGTGCCTTGGGGGTGTTTCGCGTGGGGCGGGATGTGATCAATTATCAGCCGGATCTGGTGGCGATCGAATATTGCGTCAACGACGGCGGCCTGAGTGACGAGGATGCGGTTCGCAATATGGAGAGTCTGATTGTGCGTCTGAAGTCTTTGCCCTATCCGCCCGCGATTCTCATTCTTGAGGCGGCTGCTGAGGGAGGAGTGAACTTGAGTCGGCACCGGAAGGTGGCCGAGCACTACGGCCTTCTGGAGATCGACTTCCAAAAAGCGGTCGACGAGGAACTGGAAGAATCGGAGAGCGAATGGTCCCGGTTTTTTGGCGATGCCGTCCATCCGAATCGGGAGGGGAACCAATTTTATCGGGAGGTAATGGTGGAGGCGCTGACTCCCTACCTGAATTCGGTTCCGGAGGGGATTTCCCGATCCTTGCCGAAGCCTTTGAGCGTGAAGCCCTTGATTCTCGATGGTCGCATTGTGCCTCTCACTGGATTGTCTAATGAGGAGGGATGGAGCGGTGAGAGCTCGCTTCCGTTCTGGTGGGATAAGTTTTTCAATGGCGTTCTCAGTGCCGAAGAGCCGGGAACGGTCTTGAAGATTCCCTTTCGCGGTACCCGAGTCGGGATTTACGCGGCCATGGACAAGTCCTATGGTAGTTTCTACGCCTCGGTCGACGGAGGGGTGCCGGATCACGTTTTTACGAATACGCGTGGTGGCTACCTGTACCGGATCTTCGCAAAAGATTTGGAGCCTCAGGACCATGAGCTCACGATCGTTCTCCCCCAGGAATCAGACCCGGAGACACGAATGAACGGTCCGGTGAAGTTGGGGTATTTATTGCTGGCCGGGGAGAGAGGCGCGACTCGGGAAAAGGCGGCGATGGGGCCGATCTCTTCCGATGTTATGGCCGGGTTGTCCTTTGAACAGGTGCCTTTGAATGGGTGGTCTTGGAGCGGTCCCTATCGTTTGGAGACCGAGGCTTCCGATGCGCTTCCGTTTCTCGACGTATTATTTCTGCCTGAACGCGACCCGAACGGAGTGGAATGGACGCTCATGGGGGAAACGGAGAATGAAAAGCTCAATCTGGCGGAGCTGACGGGGGAAGAGGAGCCTTCCGTTGTCTATTTGCAGGGTTCTCTACAGAGCGAGAGTGGAGGTTCGGTTCTCCTCGGGATTCAGGTGGACTACTATGCCAAGATGTGGGTCAACGGGGAGTTGGTTGCTGGCATCGATGGGATGCACGGGAATCCGAACGGATATGTCTACGTGCTGGTATTCTTGGACCCAGGCGAAAACGAGGTATTTGTTAAAGTCGCGGCGGGAAGTAAAGGCCACAAGTTCGCTTTGGCGCTCTCTGAGATTGGTCCTACCGTCGAAGCTTCCGGATTTATGCCCGATTTCAATGAAGCAGAGGAGGAGCTTTCGTGGTGTTCCGAAAACACCGAAGTCACTGTTTCCTATCGGGAAGTTGATCAGTAAGGTTAACCTTGTAAATATTAACGCCTTTGAAAGGTTATTAGGGATTTGTTTGGAAAGGATTTCAGTAGGCTTTCTTCGGAAGAAGGGAGGTCGGCAAAACAGATTCGTTTGATCGTGGGTTTGCTTTTGTCTTGGCAACTGGAAAACCTCTCGAAAGAAGTTTCTGGAGGACGTGGAGAAGGATCTCTATATTCAGTATTTTTGAGGGGAGGAGTTTTTTCCTTGGGTTCAGCCGTCTTGTCCAACGGGCCTGATTTACTTACGTAGACGTCTTCGCAAAGATGAGTGAACAGATCTTTGCCCCGCACGCGAACTTGTATCGAGAGAGCATTGAGAAGAAGCGCGAAGCCTTGCTTTGAAATGAGGGCCGGTTCATCATCCTTCTTTTCAAATGGACGCAATGACCCAACAACGCTGGCTGTTTATTGGAGACAGCATCACGGATTATCAACGGCGGGATGACCCGCAAGGATGGGGATATGGCTATGTCCGCATGATTCGCCAGTGGCTGGCGGGCCGGGGCAGCGCTCCCGAGGTGCTCAACCGGGGGATTAGTGGCGAGACCATGCGTCGTATGGCTGCGCGCTGGGAGGAGGACGTTCTCGAATTAACGCCGAATCTTTTGTCGGTGAAGATTGGTGTCAATGATGTGGGGTGTCACTTCAATCCAGAGCGAACCGACGATGCCGTGGGCCTCGACGAATTTCGATCCAGCTATGATCGATGCCTTTCTGGGGTGAAAGAGAAATTGCCCGAGTGCCGGATTGTGGTCTGTGAACCCTGTGGGATCTTTCCCCCGCGGGTACAGGAGAGTGCCGCAATGTTAAAGGACTACATAGCGGTCGTCGGGGAGATGGCAGCGCGGTATTCCGAATTCCCCGCCGTGCCCCTGCACGCGGCTTTTGTCGACGCGATGGCGGCCAAGCCGGAGATTGACTGGACGGTGGACGGGGTTCACCCGAGTCCGGTGGGCGACGCACTGATCGCGGAGACCTGGATGCGAACGGTGGGGCTGGTTTAGTTCCCGATCAGTTTCGAATAAGCTTAACGAAGTGAAATGGTCTCCGGCGGTTAACGCAGTTCGGGTCCCGTCCACATTGGGAAGGTGACGGGCGTGGCATTTTTTTCGATGTCGTTGATTTTGACGAATGGCCAGACACCCGGTTCCGTGGTGGAATTTCTTCAGGCACATGCCGAGGAATGCTTGCGGATCTCATCGGTTGCTTGGGGTGAGTTATTGTCGGATTTGAATCGGAGAACGATTCTTTCGTGCTATTAACACGAGATCGGCTTGAGCTTGCTCCATTCTATTGCAGAGCAGTGGAAGCACAGGGTTGGCTTTGATTGGTTTTAAAATACCGTGGCCTGGAGCGTAAGAGACCCTTGACTCCCCGGTGCTTAATATAGAATAGTACCGGTGTGTCTGTGGTTTCCCCATTGCCTTCGTGGAAGGCCCAAGTGAGAAAAGGTATATTGGAATATCTCGTCTTGCGTGAACTCTCGCGTGGTGGAGGATATGGCTACGACATTCTTCGACGGATTCGCAAATTTCCGGCCATGGAGGTCACGGAAAGCTCCGTCTACTTGATTTTGGGCCGTTTGGCGAAAGAGGGGTTGTTGTCTTCCACAAAAGAAAAATCCAGTCTGGGGCCAACACGGTCCCTCTATGCCGTAACCGCACTCGGTAGAGTGCGACTCCTGCACATGAAGCAGTTCATTGTGGAACTTCAAGCCTGCCTAGCACCGTCGCAAGGTAAGGGGGCGATTGAAAATAATGACGATTGAAACATGAACAACTCCATTGATTTAGGCATTCCGGAAATGGAATCTCTGCGAGACTACCTGCAGGCGGTTAGAGACGGCTTGGATACAGCGGGTGCCTCCGAAGCGGATTATAAGGATATTGAAGGAGAAATCCTCGCCCATGTGGTCAGCCAATTGGGATCTTCGGGGGCCGAGAAACTGGATGTCGACGCGATTGTCTGTAGTCTGGATCCTCCCGAGAGTTACGTGGAGGCTTTTTCGGAGTCGTCGGAAAAGACCGGCCAAGGGGCGCGAAAAAGGCGGATTCGCCCATGGATGCTGATTTGCGGCCTCTTGGCGGGCGGTGTGATTCTTTTTCTCGCTCTGGTGATCATCGGTTTCACTACCATGGTTTCCTACCGGAATCGGGTTGTGGAGGCTGAGAAAAACATCGACCAAACCGTTTCGCAGGTGGAGGTGGTGCTTCAACGACGTTTTGATTTGATCCCGAATCTGGTGGAAACGGTGAAAGGCTACGCCGATCATGAATCCGAAGTCTTTCGCGAAGTCGCCCGATTGCGCGGACAATGGTCGCAAAGCGATTCCCCGGAGGAAAGACAACGCATATCCGTGGAATTGGATCCGAAACTCAACGAAATCCTGGTGGTCGCGGAACAGTATCCAAATCTCAAGGCCAACCGAAATTTCAGAATGTTGCAGGTTCAGCTGGAGGGAACGGAGAACCGTATTGCCGTCGAGCGACGGCGGATGAACCTGGCGATTCGGGAATATAACATTCTCATAGAAAAGTTTCCGGGAAATGTCGTGGCGGCCCTTTTCGACTACGAGCCGCGTGTCGACTATTTCGAAGCCGTGCCCGAATCACGGAACGCGCCCGAAGTCGATTTTTGATCATGCGCGAAAAGTTAACCTCCCCAGCCATGCATCCCAAGATATTGGTTTTCCTGCTTTTCTGTCTCATGGGGATCAATGCTTGTGGTCCTTCGTCGGAGGAAGAACAGGAGGTGGCCGACGGTTCGGCGGGGGCGGACATTTCGGCCGACACTTCTACTATTCCGGATCGGCCCGGCAATAAGTCGCCGTATTACAACAATTCATCGATTCCAGACATTCCTTTGCTTGCTTCGCAAGTCATGAAACGGGCCGAATCCCTGACGGAAATCGAATTCGCCATGGTTTTTGTCGAGTCGGTGCCTGCGGACTACACATTGGAGACTTTTGCCGTTGAGCTTTTCGATCATTGGCGAATCGGGCGAAATCACGGAGGAAAGGGTGTGCTATTCTTGTTCGTTGAAGACGAAGGCGTTTTGAAAATCGAAGTTTCCTATGAGCTGGAAGCAGTTTTTCCCGATGCATTCTGTCAATCCTATCAAGAAACCATTCAAACCTACTTCGCCAGTGAACATTTCGGTGACGTACTCGCCAATTCCATCAACAACATGGTACTGCGCTACCTGAATCCGGAAAATGAATCGTACCTGGGGCAAACCGCCCCCCGTGACTCGACTTCGTTTTCAAAAAGCTACTTATCCGGCGGCGGCGGAATCAGTGAAAACGATTATTTCCGAAACAAAATTGAGAAATTGGAAGAAGTGTTGTCCGTCGATCCGGGGGTCGTAGCCCGCTATCCCGCCTCCGTTTCCATTCACGAATCGTTCTGGAACCTCGTCCAATCCCTGGAAGACGGGGTCACTTATCCGCATCTGGATGTACTCACAGCGGGGAGTCAGTACAAGCGATATGAATATCCCGAATCACCAACTTTCCTTCGGGAAAAAGCGGCGGATTATGCCAACGCCTTGCCCTATGAAATCGTACAAAAAGACGATCTCGCCGTGATTCAATTCAATCGAAATGCGGCGGAGCTTATGCTGTTCCGCCGAGGTTCCGACGGGAAGTGGCGCTATGATTTGTCCAAGAGCTGGGGATTGGCTAGTGTATCGTTTGATTTTTCGACGTATTCCATTACTTCCTATGTTCGGGATCATCCGTGGGATTTCGCTTTTCCGGATTCATCGGATCAACCACAGCGTATCCGATTTCCGGAACTCTTGGAAGATGATGTGGATTTATTCGAGCGGATGGACAGATTGAAAGCGAATATCCGCGGGAATCCGGATGAGGTACAAAACTATGTCGATCTTTCTAATTTACTGTTTTGGGAATTGTACTGGATTCGGCCGGCAATTGAAGTCGCGGAAGCAGGCCTGCTGCGGAATCCGGAGAACAAGGAGCTTCGTTGGCTGGCCATATACGCACGCTACCGTGCGCCGATACTCAAAGGTATCGAGCCTCACTTTATCGCCCTAATTGAGCAGACGGGGGGACGTTCTTCCATCTTTGATCTGTACGAACGCTTTGTAGAATCCAGCGATGCGGATCCGAAAAAGTTTAATGAACTACGAAAAAAATATGCCAAACCATAAGTACGGAATAGGACTTGTTGCCTGCTTGATTCTTGCACGGGTACTCATGGCGGATCCCGTGGAAACCAGCCGGGGCGAGGTCTTTGCTGACCCGGGCGGTGATGCGAAAGGGGTGGATGAATCAAATGGATTCATGGATTTTACCGGTCTGCAGGTGTATGGAAAGGGAGACCAAACCCTGCTCTTCAACGTCGAGACCCGAGACCCCATCCCGGACAAGCCTACCCGGCATCGTTCCTGGATCGGCCTTTATCTCGATCTCGACAAGGATCCGGATACAGGTTTATCCGTCAAAGGGATCGGGGCCGATGTGGTTCTGGCACTCGAATCCAGAAATGGGAAGGATGGCTATGAATGGATTGTGAATGTGGAAACTGTTTCAGTGGTTGGGCGGAAATATGAATTTACGCCGAAGTTGATTTTGCGAAATGGAAATCGGCTGATTATGCAACTCCACAGTCCGGATGCGTTCCAATATTACCCCCAATTCAATGTGCAAGGTTACACCCATGAAGAGGGAACCTGGTGTGATTATCTTGAAGCGATTTCCGTAACCCCTCTGGTTCTTTTTCCCGTTACCGATAAGGCGATCAATTTTACCGAAACGCTAAATATAGAGCTACTTTTGGACCCCCGTCCGGGTCGCATTCAAAAGATGCCTTTGAATGTGAATCGTCCCGTCGAAGAGATACGTTGTACAGTGGATGTCCGCAAAGCTCCGCGCCACGAACGATGGATGAGCACCTTTCAAATCAATCTGGACGATCAGCAAGGCGACAAAATCCTTGATCTCCGGATTTCCGCTTCCGCCGAGGAGCATACCGTTATGATTGGTGGCGTTCGCACCCGTCCCGGAAAGTCCTGGGAGCTGACGACTCTTACCAACTCGCCCAATCCCCGGTTTCTGGGAAAACATGAATTGGTTCTACGATTTCTTTCGAATGATCGGATCCGGTGCGATGTGGACGGGGTTGATCTTGGGGAATATCCGTTGCGTTCCACAGTGCGCAGGGTCGAAATGGTTTCCGTAGGCACCGTTGCCCGGGCGGAATTGGCGATTCGGTAAGGACGACTATGACTGTTCTGCAGCTCGAATATCCAGTCTACAAGATAAAGGCAGGGTGACTCTCTTCTATGAGATGCTTACCCGTTGACAATTTTTCGGATGCGTATATACATAATGTATCTATGAGGACGAGAATTTTCAAAAGCGGAAATTCGAAGGCGGTGCGAATTCCGGCATCAATCCGACTCTCCGGTCCGGAGGTGGAGATCGTTGATCTTGGCAAGGATGGCGTATTGCTGAAGGAGTTGCAGCAGCCCCGTGACCCTTGGGATCTTTTTCGAGAGGGTTTGGCTGAGCTAGGTGGCGAGTGGCCCGACCGCGTTCAGGAGAAGGATTCGAAGAGGCCCGAATGGTAAGTTACCTCCTCGACACGAATGTCTTGATCGAGTGTCTGCGCCGAAATCAAAAGATGGTCGGGACGCTCGTGGCCAGAGGGAAAGGAAACGACCTGGCGATTTCTTCGGTGACCTATGGAGAGCTAATGGTAGGCCTTCTCAAGAACGCCACCCCCCGTCGGAGAACGGCCTTGCGCAAAGTGCTGGCACCGATCCAAATTCTTTCGTTTGACGAACGCGCCGCCGCCGAATTTGCCAGGATCAAATCGGCATTGGAAAGAAAGGGTGAGGTGATTGGCCCCTATGACATGCTGATTGCCGGGCATGCCATCAGTGTGGGCCGCTGTCTCGTGACGCACAATGGCGATGAGTTCTCACGGATCGACCGGCTCAAGTGGGAAGACTGGGAAGATCCGGGAAAATTGGACTGAATACCGGCGTCCCCAACCAGAGCGCGGTGTTTTCGCCTGCGAATTCTTGCGCTGCGCTCAAGTTGTGCCTTCGACGAGCCACCTTGATTGTCACTGATCTTGCGTCTGGCGAAAGGAAGAGGAAAGAGACTACGCTTGACGGCGTGAATGGGGGCGAGCCCGTATCGATTTTCGCCAGATGATACGGATGACCTTCCGAGAGGTTTCTTCATCCGCCTTTACTGGAAAAGCTCTACCGCTGCTGCTGATACGCTTGCCGATACTCCGTTGCGGAGCGGCCGAAAAATCTGCGGAAGGCACGGCAGAAGTTCTCGGTGTTGGGGTAGCCGACGTCGGCGGAGACCACTTTGATCGGTTGATCGCTCGAGGCGAGGATGTGGCTGGCGACGCGCATGCGTTTCTGGATGAGATATTGATGTGGGCTTTCTCCCAAGTGTTCTCGGAAGAGCATGTGCAAATGAGAGACGCTGATTCCGGCCGCCTGGCTCACGTTCTCGAGGCTGATGGGATTCGCATAATAGGCGTTGATGAAGTCGGTGGCGACTCTCAGTGGGGGAGGGGTTCTCTGATGGCTCGATGATTTTCGGAATCGTTCGAGCTCAAACCGAAGTCGAGCCATGACCAGATCTCCGATGGCTCGACGATCCATAGCGGCGAAGTGATAGGCGTGTAGCATTTCGTCCATGAATCGCTGCATCGCGTTCCGGTCTTCCCAATGAAAGCACCGGGGAATCTCGTTCCTGTCGTCTTTTTTCTCGAGCTCGTATTGAACGACGTAGCAACTGTAGTAACTGTCGGAAGGGGAGTTGAAAACCGTCATCTGGCCGTCGTAATGGCAGAACACGGCTCCCTCCGTGTGTAGCACCGGATGGTCCTCGAAACCGAATACCGCTCCCTCCCGGATGATTTCGAAAAAGCAATGGCGTTCGGGGATGCGGTTGGGGCTCTGCGCTCCTCCGCGGGGGCTTAGGTACGCTCCGATGTGACCCAGTTTCATTTCGTAGTTTCGACCTGTGGATAATAGTTTTAGTCAATATACAGTGGAATTGTTCCGTGGTATAGTCGTTTTTTCGCCGATCTTCAAAAGATTCAGTCAATCTACTAAAAACAACGAAAATCAATGACCCCTCAAATTACTGTTCAACTCTACAGTGTCCGAGAACAAGCCGAAGCCGACTATGAAGGCACTCTGCGCGCCATTGCCGACATGGGATTCGGCTGCGTTGAGCCAGCGGGCTATCCCGGCTATACCGCCGAAAAAGCGGCAAAGCTTTTTGCCGATCTCGGGCTGAAGGCGCCGACGGCTCATATTTCTCTTCCGGAAGCGGAGGAAATCAATCAGTTCGTCGAGCAAGCTCAGATGATGGGCCACCAGTATGTGATTACGGGGTGTCCTCCGGGGTTTAAGGAAAACTACACTTCGCTGGATCGTGTGAAAGCGATGGCGGAAAAGTACTGCCAAGTCTCGGAAAAGCTGGCTCCGCACGGTTTGCAAATTGGTTATCACAACCACGATTGGGACCTCGCCATGGTTGAGGGAGAACGGGGCTATCAGGTTTTTCTCGCCAACACTCCGGAATCGGTTCTCTACGAAGCGGACATCTTTTGGGTGGCTCGTGCGGGCTTGAACCCGGCGGAGTTTATCCGGGAAATCGGTGCTCGTGGGAAGGCGCTGCACTTTAAGGATGGGATCGTCAGCGACGGGGCCGATTTCAAGGAAGCCGAAACGGAAAGTGGTCGGATCATGGTGAGTGATGCCATCCCCTTCCGGGCCGCCGGAACCGGGCAGGTCGACCTGATTGAAGCTTCGAAGGCGGTCGAGCATGCCGAATACATCGCTGTCGAGTTGGACAGTTTCGAGGGAGACATGATGCAAGCGGTGAAGACCAGCTACGACTACCTCACGAGCAAGGGTATCGCCCAAGGCAACAAGTAAGAGGATTCTTCCATGACGAAACAAATTGGTATCGGTATCATTGGTTGCGGGAACATCTCGCAGGCCTATTTCAACGGCGCGAAGCTTTTCGAAGTTCTCAAGGTGGTCTCCTGTGCAGACCTCAATCGGGAGGTTGCGACTGCCAAGGCAGAGGAAAACAACTGCAAGGCCGAGACGGTGGAGGAGTTGCTCGCCAACCCTGAGGTTCAGTTGGTCATCAACCTGACGGTTCCTTCGGTTCACGCTCAGGTTAGCCTGTCGGCCCTCAATGCCGGCAAGCACGTGCACAGCGAGAAGCCATTGTCGGTCAGCTTGGAGGAGGCCGGGGAGGTTCTGGAAACCGCCGAAGCGAAAGGGCTCTTGGTGGGATGTGCTCCCGACACCTTCATGGGGGGCGGTCTACAAACTTGCCGCAAACTGGTCGATGACGGCTGGCTCGGTCGCGTGACTAGTGGTTCGGCGTTCCTTATGTCGCGTGGGCCGGAGAGCTGGCACCCGAATCCGTCCTTTTTCTATCAAATGGGAGCCGGACCGATGTTCGACATGGGGCCGTATTACATTACCGCTCTCATTCACCTGCTCGGGCCTGTCAAACGCGTGAGTGCGGTGGCTACGAAAGCGTTCGAAGAGCGTATCGCTACCTGTAAGCAGGAGTTTGGGAAGTTGCTTCCGGTCGAGGTGCCGACCCATTACTCGGGAGTTCTCGAGTTCCATAGTGGGGCGGTGATCAACATGGTGGTTTCCTTTGATGTATGTGCCCACGGGCACAGTCCTATCGAAATCTACGGGACGGAAGGTTCGCTAAAAGTTCCGGATCCGAATACCTTTGATGGACCGGTCTCGATGTGGACGCGCTCCACCAAGGAGTGGCAAACGCAGGCCTACAGTCATCCCTACCGGATGCCCTCCCGGAGCATTGGTGCGGCCGACTTGGCCTATGCGATTCTGAGCGACGGTAAGCATGCCCACCGGGCGAGTGGAGCCTTGGCCTATCACGCTCTTGAGGTGATGCACTCCTTCGAAGCGGCTTCCAAGAGTGCTGCCGCTGTCGAGATCCAATCCCGTCCTCCACAGCCGGCACCCTTGCCGTTGGGAATCATCGAAGGGCGTCTGTAGACCGCGCTTTTCCGCGGTCCAGGCACGGCCTATTTTCCTTTGCG
Organism: Puniceicoccus vermicola; assembly: GCF_014230055.1. Taxonomy (NCBI): domain Bacteria; kingdom Pseudomonadati; phylum Verrucomicrobiota; class Opitutia; order Puniceicoccales; family Puniceicoccaceae; genus Puniceicoccus; species Puniceicoccus vermicola. The sequence continues at coordinate 310,707 of NZ_JACHVA010000101.1, forward strand.
CCAGCCCGGGCCATGATGTGCGGGCTGGCCGCTTGGGTGGGAGTTGATACACCAGGAGGCCTCTGGGTCGTAGCTGACCTGTAGATGCTTATAGGGGAATTTAAGAGGACCCCGTTCGGGTGAAGTTCCGAGAAAGGGGAGTTCCTCGGCGGGGAGTCCTTCGGCTTTCCAGATGGGTTTGGGCAGAGCATTGCCACCAATGCTTGCGTAGCGGACGTGGTCGGAGCCGGGTGCGTAATTGATTTTCAATCGAGTTTGCTCGTTCTGGTAGTGAAGGGTACGGGTTCCGAAGTGCCAGTAGTCGAGGCATTGTGCGGCGAGTATTCGTTGTTGGAATTCGGCCTGTGATTCCTCTTCGCTGGTGGTAATGCTGAAGACGAAGCCGTTCAGGGTGCGTTCGAGTTCCGCAGCGGTGAACTTGCGGGCGTCGCCACTGTAATTTTCCAGAACGATAAGTAGGTAGTCGTCGATGCGCTCGACCTTGATTTCGGCGGAACCGCCCCAGTCCGAAGGGTTGAGCGCGCGGATGGAGTATCGGACTGAACCGTCTTCAATGAAGACATGCCCGTCGTATTGTTCGACTCGCTCGATCAAGCCGAAGTGTTCCGGAATGATGAGGCATAGGCGAAGCTTTGTAATCTCTTTGTGTTGAAGCTCAAGAGTCGGACGTGCCAATATCAGCGCCGTGCGCTTGTCTTGAAGAGTGTGCAGGCTTCCATAGCTCGCTAAGCTTTCGTTCGGATCGACGGGGACTTCATCGTTGATTAGATAGCGGGTGTAGGCGACACCCACATCCTTTCGACTTTTGACTTCGGAATGTTTGCGGTAGGTAAGGTAAAAGACTTCGGATTGATGCTGTGACCAGCACTCAGCTTCTGCTGTGCCGAGTGAAAAATCTTCTTCCTGATATTGGGTGATGTTGACCTCGCTGCAGTATTTTTCATTGCCGCCACCGCGTTCGGCTGTGGCATGCAATTCGAATGGGTATTCTCGCGACTGTGCCCACTTCAGAAGGTAGGGAGGTGGTACCAATTTACTGGAGGCGACCCATGAGAGTCTGCTTAGCGATTCGGGAGCAAATCCATGGGCATGGAGGAGTTCGACCGGATCTTTTTCAAATTCCTCAATCGGGTTGGGGAGAACCCTATCATCCAAAGCCAACCAGAGTAGGAAACTCTGGGTGGAAAGGTGCGCAGTAGAGTCAAAATGGTATGCTCTGGAGAAAGGGCCGCCCATGATTCCGGTGTGGCGATGGAAGTGGGCGAGGATGTCGGCCCAGACGCGCTCGCAGCATTTGGAGGCCAATTCGCGAGCTTCTCGGGATTTTGCGTATTCTGAAATGACAGTCAGATTGACCAGAGTGAAGGGCGTGTAGGTCGGACTATTGTATTCACTGATAAGGCCGCGGCGGGTCAGAATATCGGCGAGTTGATGGAGGTTCCAGATGCCATGCTCAAGGGCGTCATCGTCATTGAAATATTCGCCACCAAGCACCAGACCGAGGGTGGCTTTGGCCGGCATGTTGTCGTTGAAGCCGTGGAATTGGAGGTCGGCTTGTCGATCGCCTTGATAGTCGCGAAGAGCTGCGCGTGCCCAGTGCTCGAGTTTGGTGCGGACGGAGGGGAGGAGTTTGCTTTCATGCATTCTAAGCATCTGCATTGCGTGGTTGGTTAAGAAAATGTCGAAGGATGCTTCGCCTTCGGAGAGTCCGTTCCGGTTCGTCCCCAGTGAAAAGGGGGCTCTTTCGAGGATCGCATTGGCTTGGCTCACGTCCTCTGCCTTGCCGTCCATCAAGCCCATCGTTAGCCAGAAAGCCATGCGCGTGTAAGTGTGAGGTAGATTTTTTGGGCCGTTAATCCAAGCACCATCCGAGTCGATCCTGATTGGATGGATCCATTCTCCGTGGGGTGTGAACCATTTTCGGCAATAGTGGGAGACAAGTTGGATGACTTCGGCTCGACGCTCCTCATGGGCGCTCTGCCGTAGGCTTAGGGCGTTGTAGGGAATGGTGGGCGAGGCTGTTGTGCTATTCATGGAATCAAGGACGGTTCGTATTATTTCGAATTGGAGAATAAATCTTGTTGACTAAACCAGATTGTTTGGGAATAAAAACTGAGTAAGTCAATTAGTTTAACCCAATAAAAACCCATGAAACTGATACAATCTCTACTATACCCTGCATCTGCGAGCCGTTTAGCCGGTGGTTTGGCTGCGACTTTTGCTCTGGCACTTGGTTCTGCCGTCCATGCTGAGACGACATTGTTTAGTGATAACTTCGATGGTGTTTCGAATAGCGTGGCTGGTCTGAACTCCGTGGACTGGTGGTTGGCGAATCCGGCTGAGAATGGAACCCGTCTACTCGTTGGTGCGGATAATACCGGAACCTTAAGTGGTGATAGTATTTGGAATCCAGGTAGTTCGGGCTCGAACACTTGGGCGCTCAAGCAATTCGATAGTGTGACGCTCACTGAAGTTGGTGACTATGTTTCGGTCAACATGGATCTCCATTTTACAACGACTCCGAATTACACTATATTCACTATCGCGCTGTTTGGCACTGATGTCACCCTGTCGTCGAATAGCATCACAGGTTACGGCACCGCTGGAAATCCCATTACCGATGCCACTGGTTACTTGATTAATCAGCAGCCGAGAACCACCGCGACTAATGCAAATTTCCGTTCCGTTGCGGCGGGGGAGACTGGAATTAATGATGGCACTAGTTTAGGCTGGGGGAATGGCTCTGTTGTTCTGGGGGATCCGACTTCAGCTCACACCTTGGTTTTCACCATCACTAAAGTCGAAGGTGGCACTGAGCTGACTTATAGTGTCGATGGCTCGATTACCGGCACGATTCTCGACAGTAGCAGTCTCTATGATACATTCAATACGCTTCGAATCACCGCAGGTAATGACAGTAGCGCCCAATCTCATTGGGACAATATTAGTGTCGTGACGAACATTCCGGAGCCTTCTGTCACTGCTGGTGTTTTCGGCGCGGTCGCTCTCTCCGCTCTGGCTCTTCGCCGTGGTGCGCGTTGAGTCTACGTGCTGATTCGTCTCGCGATTCCTCTCAGGGTGGCTGTAATTTAATCGTGTTTCACCGAGTTGATTTTGAGGAGCTTGCCCCTTTATGATCTCTGTTTACCCCAGACGCGCATTGTGCCGTGGTTTCACTTTGATCGAATTGCTCGTAGTGATGGGGGTGGCTGGGCTATTGGCTGCGATTTTGATACCTACAGTTAGTAAGGTTCTATCCAAGGCTCATGAGGGGAAATGTAGCGCGAATCTAAGGGAAATAGGTAACCTCCTGAATGTCTATGCGGTGGGGCATGGCGGTGTTACGGTGCCAACCTATGACCACGGCTTGAACTGGTCCGTCTTGATTAGCGAGGGAACGCGTGGGAATATGCCTTCATCAAATGACAGTGTCTTCCGTTGTCCCGCGAACTCCGAGCAGGAATTCTACTATCTTGCGGATATGCAGGGCGAGTATGCCTGTAGCTATACAATTAATGGTTTTCAACACCCTGGATCACACCCGGATACCTATGACAAGGAGAACCGTTACACTTCAAACCGTTTGGCGAATTTTGAGCATCCTGCAATGACCTATGCAGTGTTCGAAGGCACTTACTATCGCAGTCAAGTTGGCAGCGGTAAGTATACTCTGGTCCGCTATTCTCATAGCGGTAAAATGAATATTCTTTTTGCTGATGGGCATGTTGAGTCTGTCGCAAAGCCTGAAGACGGAGACTATCTGCCCGGCTACGGTGCTTACACCGGGAGTTCGTGGCCTGACGATGGAAGTGCTGGAAACTCCTACTCCAATGGCAAACACTGGTTCGCACGCTGATTGCGTGCTAACAGCAAAGACCCTTCATCTATGTTTAGTGACTTGTATCATGCTGCCGAGCGTATCGGTTGTTCTATCCTTCTAACTCTGGCTACGGTCTCCTGTTCACGGACAGAGGCCCTCCAAGTATTACCTCAGGTTTCACTTGATGATGAGGAAACCGTGAATCTGCGCGGGTTCGGTCAGGTGACGCCCTTTTTTAGCCATGATTTTGCGGCCTTCCTCTGTGAAGATCCTGAGCATTCACAGATTTTAGCATCCAAGCTAGCAAAGGACTTAAGCTCCTTCGGTGCGCGTCCTGCTCTTCGCCGATCTTTGAAGGTGTCAGATGAAGAGATCCCATACTTTCAGTTAGCTAACGGAATGACTGCGCTTGTCCTCTCTAAAGATAATATATGCTACGTGTTTGGTTTTGAGCGGGAGGATGCGCTGGCCGGGTTTGCAAAGCAAAGTCTGAATCTGGAGGAAGTTCTTTTTCCAGATGCGGAAGCCCATCCGAAATTTCTCGATTACTACGACAACAATTCGATGCGTTTTTACACGCGGGCGATGGAGGATAAAGGGGAGGGAATGGCGAGCCACTGGCAACTGGTCAAGCGACTCGGACTCGGTGGACTTTCTGTTCAGGACCCAAGCATCACCAAGAGTCCGGCTCCCGGTATCTTGCCGTATGCCGCTGTTGACTACGAACTCGCAGAAGCAAGCCGCCAAGACGGATTTATTGTGCTGGGACCGACTGTTGGCGGTTCGTTGCCCTTGTGGATGTATAACGATGCTCCCGGTCATACTGCAGCGCTTCAAGATGCGAGTCTCTTTGGGGGTTGGTCTCATGGCACTTTTGCCGCCACAGTTGAGTCGGATGGCAAAGCATGGGAACCGGAGAATTCTCCGATTCTGGCGATGCATCGCCAAATCGTTGAGCGCTACCGCGATAATCCGAATCTAGGCGGCTGGCATTTGAATCGCGGTCAGCCTGTGGGGGATATGATTGGCACGCTGATGGATGGGACTCTTTGGGATGGTTCCCAGGTGGCTGAAGATGCAATGCGTGAATGGCTTCAGGCGCGTTATACGCTCGCTGAGCTCGGTGAGCGTTGGCATGGAGATTCTGCTTTTTACCAAAATTGGGAGACGGTCGTTCCGGATCAACTCATGGATGTCGTTGGAGGCAAATACGAATCAGGACGTCTGCTGTTGAGTGATCGATCCTGGCAATGGAAGAAAGGTTCCGGCGATCAGGATGGACTCTATCCAATAGACAGCTCGGATGTTGATTGGCTTACCTTTGACTGGGCTCCATCGCAGCGAGCGATGTTTTTGGATAGTGGCTCGTCGTTTTTCCGTCTGGAATTTGAAGATGCTGATTATTTTTCAAAACATTCCGGAGACGACCTGTATCTAAAATTTGTCGGATATGCCTATGTCGGCCAGCGGATGATCGCTTGGGTGAATGGGCAGAAGTTCGAATCGCCTGTGTGTCGTGACTCTGGTGTGGCCCAGGTAGCAATCCGCATTCCGGCAGATGTCTTTCATGCCAATGGCCCCAACGAAATTATATTCCAGACTCCGGAGAAGGGGCGTAGCGACGGACGCATTCACGGTCCGATTTCGATCTCTCCGCTGCCAGCTCAGGCTTATCCCTACGCAGACCCGCACCTCAATGCTATTTATACCGATGCCATGTTGTTTAAGGTGGATGCGGCCTGCCGTCGTATTATCGAAGCGATTCGTTGGGGACGCCAATTTGATTCGGAACGACCACTTGTGATTTCGGGTGGTTGGTGGCCTACGATGGCAACGCTTGCTTCGGTGGCGGGGCCATATGGTGTCGGCCTACAATACACTGCGGTTGAGGGATTTTATTGCGATTGGTATGCAGAGATTGCTCGTATTTACGGCAGCTATTTTTCCGCCGAGCCGAGTGGAGCTGTGCTCGACCCCGAGCGTTTTGACCGTATGCTTGGCATGTTGCTCTATCGTGGAGATTCTTCACTCGATTTGTTTCATAACGTCGAGCAATACGTGAAGTTTGATCGGGAAACGGGCTATCTGACCGAACGAGCTCCGTTGATCCGTCAGATCGGGAAATCCCTGAATGCAAAGCCTGAACTTGCCCTGTTTACCTCGAAGATTTCCCAGATCTTAGGAGCGTCGTCTTTTTGGACCTGGAATCTCGGTCGGGGTGAACTCGAGTCAATCCATGTGCCTTCGACCTATCTATCTGAATCTGAGTTGAAGAAAGGCTTCGCAGACGATTACCCAGTGTTGTTCGATACGGGCAGCTCGATCATGACTGACGAAACGGTTGATTCGCTCTACGATTATGTCGAGCGTGGGGGCACTTTTGTTTCTATTCCATCGTCAGGTCGCCATACACCTTTGCAATACGGAGCACAGCCGATAGCAAAGCTCACTGGCTTCAAAGTCGAACCGACCCGTGCCAGGAAAATTACTTGGAATCGGGATTTGCCGATGTTTTCGACTTGGGCCGGTCAAACGATGAATGGTGTAGGCGCTGTGCAGGACTGGCAGGGATTGGGCAATGAGGGAACTGCCGCAGTTGGGCTGACATCGATCGGGCCGGATACTGAAGTGCTTGCGCGTTGGGATGACGGGACACCCGCCGTTGGCCTGCGCCGAATTGGTAAAGGCCGCGTGATCACTTTAGGAGCGACATTCTGGCGGCAAGCGAAGGATATTACAGGTAAGTGGTTGCCGATCGGTTCGCAGGACTATCTCGAAACGCTGATAAATGAGCTTGGCATTTCACGTGAGGTGGATGCGTCCTCTCCCAAAATCTGGGTGCGGAAAGCTGTAACGAAAAACGGATTGGAGGATTGGCTGATTGCGGCCAATATTGCAGAGCGCGCGCCTTTTGCAGTTGATGCCGATTTGGAAATCACTCTCGATTATAGGCCAGCAGACATCGTCGAGGTGACTACAGGCGAGAGTGTTCCGTTTCGAGTCGAGTCGGGTGGGCGTGTCGTGATGCCTGGCGTAAAGTTTGATAAATACCAGACTCGTATTTTTGCCGCTTCACGTCCAGCGTCTGTGCCGGATCTACTCCAGACATGGTGGCGTGAGAAGACGACTTACTGGCATGCCTCGCCCAGTGAAGTGCTTCCTTTACCAAAGCCTTTTGATTCCGACACAATACCTCTGGATTCTTTGAAATTCCGTGCAGATCCTGAAAAAACGATTGTGAAAGACCGCAGTTGGAAGCTGCCTGTTTTTGACGATTCGGATTGGGGGACATTGCCAGCTGGATCATGGAAACTTCTGGATCGCGAGCTTGAGGACTATGAAGGTCTGGGGCTTTACCGCTTCTCCTTTGAAGTTCCCGAGCACTGGACTGGTTCTCGGGTGACGCTCAATTTTATGTCAGGTGTCGCAGCGACACGTGCGGTGTTTTATGTGAATGGTCACCGGGTTGCCGTTTACTCTGCACAGGGGCACAATGTTGAACTCATGTCTGAAGCCGGCTACGACATCACCGATTGGTTGGTGTTGGACGGTCCCAATGTGATCGCCGTCGAAGTGACAGGCGGGAAGGGGATACTCTCCGGACTCTGCGGGACCGCATGGCTGGGCACTGAGAAAACACTCGATCCATTTATCGATCTCAATGGTACTTGGGAGTGCATTATGGCCGATCAGCAGACCACAAAGGAAATTTCCATCCCCGGGGCACCTTCAGGACGCTTTCTTCGGAGGACTTTTTCGGTCCCCGCGGATTGGGAGGGGCGGGAGGTGTTTGTGCAACTCGTGACGCCGTCTCCTTGGTGTAGTGCAGTTGTTGTCAACGGGAAGGCGAAATCAAAGAACTATGCTTTCAGTCCCTTTAGCACACGGCTTGAGCTCAATGTCACTGAATTGCTTGAACCGGGACAGGAGAACGTTATCGAACTCTGGCATCTTTACACAATACCAGTGAATTGGCGCGGAAAAGAGTGGAACTGGCCAAGCGAATCCGCATTACCTATTAAGAGTATACGCATTGGATGTGTAGACTGATGTAGAATGAAGCCCAAAAACAAATATAGTCATGCCGAGTTGGTCCGGTTGCTGGCCGAAATGGTTCATGGACGGAAAGCAGGTGACCGTTTAAACAATGACCGTGAACTGGCGACGCGTTTCGGTGTGAGTAATGTCACGATCCGTGCGGCAATGATGGAACTCGTCAGGGATGGATTGGTCATCCGCCGGGATCGTTCGGGCACCTATGTCGCGGACATCTCTCAGCGCCAGCATGTGGCGATTGTCGTAAGCCAGGAGATCTTGCGCTCGCAACGCATGCCATTTCACAACCGTGCGACAATGTCGATCATGAGTGAGCTCAATCGGATCGATCAGGCCTACAAGCTTTATATGATTCCGATATCGGGGAAGGATTTGGTTGGTGTTGAATGGCCACATCAAGACCAAGTCGACCAGTCCGGACTGACTACCAGTATTGAGCGCAATGAAATTCGGGGTCTTGTCTGTGTCGGCATCGGTAATAATAACGGCTGGATTGACCAGTTGCGCTTGAGAGACGCGCCAGTGGTTGCTCTCAGTGGAGATCCCACCAACCGTCACCGTTTCACATTTCGGATTGAAGACTATATCCGTTATGCGGTTCGCTATCTGGCGAATTTCGGGCGCAAAAAAATAGCCTATCTCGGATGGTGGCAACCCCAACGGAGAAATGAGGGGCATGCCGATCCTTCTCTTTCCGCTTTTCGTGATGAACTGACCAAATGTGGACTTTCTTTTCATGAGGAATGGGTCAACAATCTGGTCAACCCGAATATTGCCAGTGCCGGTTGGCTGGCCTTTCGCGATCTTTGGATTTCACGTCCCGATGAGAAACCGGATGCGCTTATCTGTATGGACGATTTGATTTTCGCGAGTGCTTCATCTGCCATGTTGGCGGCTGGTATCCGTGTGCCGCGCGAGCTGCAAATTGTAACTCACTGGAATAAAGGCTCGGGCTTGCTATGTCCGTATCCGGTCGCTCGATTCGAATACGATGCCAGCCAAGTTGGCCCACTGATTTGTGAACTGCTGGCAGAGTGTCTTGAAAATCCGAAACTTGATCCGCAAGTCCGGCTACTGCGTGCGGAATGGTTTACAGAAGGGCAGTTTCCAGAGGTTCATGAAAACCTTTACGAAGGGCTCGTTGATTTCGGTCCCGGGATGGAACTTCCCTGATTTTTCGGTTTATACTTCAATGGAACTTGGATAGGGGAACTAAGCATCTAAACTCGTAGCATCCCGCCGTGAGGCGGATGACAGGTGAGACAAGTAGCTAAGGCCCTTAACGGGTCATCGGCCTCACGTCCGATGCTACCAGAAATAGCATCCATTCTGTCTTATCTAAATGCCATTGCGGTTTATACCTACTTCTGCGTTGGAGGTTCTTTGATTTAATGAAATAACTTATAAAAGATTAGAAATTAAAGAATGAGATACAAGTCTCTAGCTCCGATTCTATTGATTTTAATTTCCGTATGCCCGGTATGGGCACTTGAGACTTCATGTGTTGTTGCTTGTCTGGGCGATAGTATTACGGCTGGAGCGACGCTGGAAAAGCGTATCGAGCAATCTTATCCCGGGCAACTGCAGGTCCTATTGGGTGAGACATGTAGAGTTGATAATCTCGGTGTCTATGGCCGTACGCTTATGTCCTTGGACGGGCAGGCGTATCTCGAAACGGGGCGCGTCGAGTATGCAATCAACAAGCAACCTAATGTGGTCGTAATCATGCTTGGGACGAATGATGCCAAGCCGGATAACTGGAAAAGCCAGACTGCTCGCTTTGAATCGGATTATCGGATTCTGCTTTCAAAGCTACAGTCCGGAATTCCAAAGGCACGCATCTTTCTTTGTCTGCCGCCTCACGCTTGGGCTCCAAATAAAGTTCAGAATGATGCACTTGAAGCACAGTTGCCAATTATCCGTAGGATTGCCGAGGAGAATGGTTGTGGCTTGATTGATATTCGCACTGTAACGGCTGATTTGAGTGAACATTTCAAAGATGGCATTCATCCGGATGTCGAGGCGTCGTTTCGAATCGCGGAGGCGGTTTACCAAGTCTTGTGTGATGCTGGCGCGCTGCCTTCGGCTTCAGACTTATAAAAACTTCAGCTTACTTTTCTCATGCTGACAGAATTCAAGAATTCCATTCCTTTGAGTCCCCAGGGCTTCGGCCTTAGTTTGAATCACTATGTATCCGGTCGGATTGCTGCCGCAGTCGCAGGTCATGGTGGGCTGACTTCGGTGGGTTACCACGGTCGCCAACCGCACAAGAAGAGTTTGTTTTTCAGAGCATCCGAAGTTTCAGGTTTCGGTAAATTGGCCCGGATGCAGGTTCTGATTGATGACGATGCCTATTACCTGGAATTCGAGCGAACAGAACATTATCCCTTCGGGTATCGTTCGGAGTGTAGGCTCAACAGTGTGCATTTACAGCACGACTTGGTTCTCGATCAGAATACGCTCTTTCAACGGGTCAAGGTTTTGTCGAATCCCAAGGATTCTTCCGTGAGGGCACGCTTGTTGTTGCACGGGCACCTCTTGGTGGATGCCGAGGGAAGGGATGTCGGTGATATTACGAATGATCACTTTGGCCATTTTCATCTGAAGGTGACCGATTCCGATGGGCAGCAATTGGTGCTGAATGAAATTTCCATTGGGGCTTCGATGCCAGTCCAGTCAGACTCGCGGCACGGCAGGTTCAAAAACTACATGGAAACAACGGAAGCTTCGGAGGAGATGATTTTCTATCTGGCTTTCAATCAGGAACCCGAGGCGTGCGAGTGTGCGCTGCGCATGAATCGCCAGATCCATTCTTACGAGCAATCGATGTATGATGGATTGCGTTTCGATACGGGAAATCCTGCGCTCGACTCTGCCTTGGGAAACTGTGTTCCGACCGTCTGTTCGCTGACGCTGACAGATCGCCCGGGGGCAATCAAGGCTTCTCAAAGTTACTGGATTTGGGGCTGGGACAGCATGGTGCATGCCGAAGCTTATCTGTGGAGTGGACATGAGAATATTGTGCGTGAGATGCTCGATTTTTATCGTGAGACTGCTGACTCAGAGAAGGGAGTCGCTCACGCCCTGAACAGCAATTTCAATCTGCACTATGCGATGGCCCCAAGTGCTCAATGCCTCTATGTGGTCATGTTGCATAACTACTACGCCGCAACTGGAGATGAGGCGACCTTGGCGCATCATTTGCCCTTTGCCAAAAGTATCGTTGAGCTGGCCGGCCAAGCCCGTTCGAAGCATAATACCTTAAGCACTGGCTTGGGCTTTTATCCTGATTTTCCACAGCTATTGGAACAGACAGAAAACGACATCAGTTTAATCAATAATTCGCTCTATCTTCAAGCCCTTTGCGCAATGCAGGCCCTCTGTGGGGGGCAGTATCAGAGCGAGAGCGAAGCGGTTCGTTCGGATCTGGAACGCGTGCTTTGGGACGACGAGCTGGGCTACTGGATTGATTCGGTTGCGGAGGTGGATCTGAAACCACGTTGTTATTATCCGCTATACGGTCAGCTCTATGTATCGCCGTTTGGGGCTGAGCCTCGCGCAGATGATTGCTTGCGGATCAGCCAGTTCATGCGCACGCATTATCGCTTTGAGCGCGGACTTTACATGTATCCGCCATCCATGAGGGGTTTCATGGCGGACGGCAACCAACTTGGGGCCTATTACCCCTCGATCGACCGCTATTACTGGAATATCATGAATCGCAGTGGTGAATCGGCTGCGATCGACGAATTCGAGCAGATCGTAACGAGCTTCTGGGCGGAACATACCTATCCGGAAGGTTTGACGCATGAGACTGCTAACGTGGACCCTGCGACGGATAATCCTGGCGGGAAGCAGGCATTCGCCGCGAAAAGCTGGTTGTGTGATGCCATTGAACTCAACTTGGGACTTCGGGTCTATGTCGATGGTTTCAGTCTGAAACCGTTGTCCGATTCGCGGCCATTCCGCCTATATAACCTGACACTTCGTGGCAAGCGAATCGATTTCGAGCGTATTCCAAGCGCAGCCGAAGCAAAGTTGGTGCTGAATGGTCAAGCGGTGGAAAGCCATTTCATCACGTGGGATCAATTAAACGAAGGTGATAATCGGATTCGTATATATGTGAAAATAGAATTGGCTACAAGCTGAAGCCCTTTGTTTATGTCTCAACAAATACAATATCCTGAAATAATCTTCCGTGAAAACATCGAGTGGTGCCGCTCTTGGGTGCCCGATTCGAATGTGATCGAATTAGACAAACCCCGCGTCTTGTTGATCGGGGATTCGATTGTCATGGGCTATGGTCCGAAGGTTGCTGAGGTGATGGGGGAGTCAGCTTCAATCGCCTATGTCGGCACGTCGCGTTTTCCTGCTGATCCTGCTTATCTTGAGGAAATCAGTCTCGTGCTTCGGCATACTCGATTTGACATCATTCATTTTAACAACGGTCTTCACGGTTGGGACTACGATGAACCGATCTATGCGAAATACCTGGAGCAGGTGCTCGATACGCTGCGTGCCCAGACACCGGATGCCCAATGGGCCTTGGCGACGAGCACGCCGGTGCGGGAGAAAGGAAATTTGGGGCAACTACACGAGCGCAATGGACGAGTGATCGAGCGCAATGAAAGTATTCGCCAATTGGCCCTCAATGAGGCGCATCCATTGACCGATCTCTATGAGCTAATGAAGGGACGGCCGGAGCACTATGCTGAGGATGGGACGCATTATGAACTGAGCGGCCAGCAGTTGCAGGCGGAAGCGGTTGCTGAGACTTTGAGGGCGCTAATTGATATCTAGGTTTAATAATCGTCGAAACTTGTTTGAGACGATTGATCTGATGAGAAGATGGCTCAATCGATCATCTCGCCGACGATGAAAATCGCTCCGGCATGCCAGACGTGGGGGGTATACTTTTCAGGGTGCTTGTCAAAATCATCGCGATTGCGTTCGAAGAGGATTTCCCGCTTGTCGAGCTGCGTGTCCAGCACACGGATCGAGACTTCATGAACCGTATCGGAGAGGTTGTAGCCTACGCCTAGACGGGATAGACGCTGATACGTGCAGTAGCCGTCCATGCGCTTTTTCGTGGTAACCTTTCCGTCGACTGTGATTTCTACTTCGCAGCCATCGAGGGGGGGGGATTGGGATGCCGGATGGCGTTTCCGGGGGATGCACCAGTTTGGCATGAACATGTCGGAGTTGGATGCTTTGCTGGTCTGCTTGGGGAATTGCGGTGGTGCTGCGGCCTGGCCCTGCCTGCTTCATAAGTTGAAGACCCTGCCGGAGGAAGCCGAGTTCTCACATGTTCGAGCACTCACGATGTCGATTGAGTCGCTGTATGCGCGTTGCCCGAATGGGGACGTGGCGCCTATCGTTGCGTCTATTCTCGATCGGGAAGGCTACCAAGGGCATGTGCAATTGGATGTGTCGGATGCACAATCAGCATTAAGCGAGAATATTAATGAGAATCGAGTCCGCGATGACACCTTACGTGAGTTACATCTGGCCCGCCTACTTTTTCATTGCGGAGATCATGGTCAGCGTGGGGAAGTCTTGCTCAGGCAATACGCAAAGGATTGTCGTGGGCACTTTGCCCGTCACGCGAACGCTCTCTTGTCCCGCTAAGGCTTCCGGCGCGAGTGGCGCTGATACATAGTGTCTAGTAGGTATACCTACCATTTGGGGGTGGCATGCGTTCTATATTGTTTCCCCATATAGGAATCGAAAGCTAAAGTCAGTGAAGGTGCACCGAAGAAAAAGTTTCGCTTCAAGAGTAAACTCTATTCGCTCGACAGTGAGGTGATCGACTTGTGCGCTTCGATGTTCGATTAGGCAAAGTTCTTTTCTACCAAGGGCGCAGCCAAGCTGCACCTGTTCCATGATTATGATGGCTGTCTCCGTGCTATTCCAGGATAACTCAGGATGGTGGTGCCTTCGGTCCAATATCCTTCCACGAGCATGGCGTAGGAATGCTCGGGGATCCCGTAGGCGCTGCGCAGCAGGTTCGTATGCAAGCGGTCCACGGCTGTGGCGCCGATGTCCCGCAGGTTCTGGTTGATCGCGGCTATGTGGGGGCTTTCGGTGCTGAACTTGCTGTAGCAGACTACGCCGAGGTCTTCAGGTGCTTTCAACTTACGTTCATCCAAGAGTCCCATAATGGTATAGTCGCTATCGGTAATCAGGGCATCCGGCTTACAGGTATCATACCAAGTCCAGAATTCTGAGGATGAAAAATTATGCTGGAGCAGGGGCGGTAACATGCTTTCTCTGTTGTTCCGGTATTGGTCACCCAAGTAAGCGTCGTAAGCGGCGTGCCGCAGGCGTGAGCTGGAATTGCGCAGGAGTAGGCCGATGCGTTTGTAGCCCCGTTCGCGCATCTTCCGCAGTGCCATCTGCATGGCATTATGGTGGTCGAAGGCGACGTAATCCAGTTTCGGGCTCGCCATCGAAGTTCCGATAGCCACGGCCGAAAAGTATTTCCAAGTGAGGTCCAAGTGCCCCTCTTCTTTGGGTAGCGGAGCAATTAGCAGCCCTTTGATGCCACGATTGAACAAGATTGAACTGGCTTTGCGTAGCGTGCACCCATGCTCTCTCAACCAATAGGAGATTACCTCGTAGCCATACTCCAGTCCTCGTTTTTTCGCTCCGATGAAAAACTCATTCGCGAAGTCCCATTCCGGTGCATTTTTGACCGGATAGTTGGTGACGTAAGCCAGTTGAGCGTACGAGTTGGCGGGGCGGGTGCGACGTCGATAATCCGCCAGAGCCGACATCGCTGGGTCGGGGTGATAGCCCATCTTTTTGGCGCATGCCTGGATTTTCTTTCGTGTTTCCTCGGAGACGCCTGGCATCCCGCGCAAGGCGATCGATACCAGCATTGTGGAAACGCCGACTTCGGCGGCGATATCTTTTTGGCGTACGCGTCTCGGGGAGGCCATATGTTTAGGATTCTTAAAGCTGCAGGGTGTGTGTGTGGGGGGGGGGGGGAGCGGTATAGGGGTTCTAACTGATAAAGTAGTATCACTGTTGTCAATCACGAAGGAATATCTGATAGTGTACTATGTCCTTATCGGTCGTCTGTCTTTTTGTCAGATCGCGTTATCGCATACTATGGTTGCTGTTGGCTCCTTGGTTTACTTGCTATTCTGCATATCAACATTTAGGGACGGTCGAGACGCTTGATAATGGTGTGGTCTCCCTGGGGGTTGCCTTGGATATCGGGCGAATAGTCTCTTTCAAGTGGCATGAAGCGCATGATTGGATTGTGGCCTTCGATCAGGAAACCATTCCTTCCTGGCACTGGCATCCGTGGGGGGGCGCTCGTGTTTGGCCGACCGCTCAGCACCTGAATCTCCAAATCTACGGGAACGATGGCTTTGACCCTGTGATTGATGGTCAGCCGTGGGAATTAATTTCGAAGACGGCAACGAGTTTGGAAATGCGGAGCGGATTCAGCCCGGAGCTCGGGCTTCGTATCAGCCATAAAATTGAACTGGTTCCAGAGGGGGCTGAAGTGCGGCACAGCTACGTCGTCGAGCGACTGGCTGAGAGTGTGTATCCTGTTCATGTCTGGGCAGTGACCGGTGTGCGGGCGGGCGATTATATCTTAATGGAATCGGTCGACCCGTCGAAGACGCATAAGATTGGTCAAGCCTACAAACGCTGGCCGGGGGTCTATCCGGAAAAGCCTGATGTGTCTCACATTACTGACACAAATATTCTGAAATTATCATGGTCGAAAAGTTCTGAGCAGAAAATCGGAAGCTATGGCCATTGGATTGCTATGGTCCACGGTCGTCAGGCATTCTGTCAAAGCATTCTCTACCAGCCCGATGCACTCTATCTGGAGCATAGTAATTTACAGGCTTACTTCAATACCGAGCGGGCGACTTACGAACTTGAAACGATCAGCCCCTCATGGAACTTGCAGAAGGGAGAGCGTCGGCAATGGACCGTGCACTGGAAGCTTGTTGATTTTCCGGAAGGCGTTCAAACGGTGGATTCTATCGTGGGCTATTTAGATGCACAGATGGCGCCTGAATGAGCCTAATTGTTAAAGTTTGCCGTTTGTTGCAGAAAGACTTCAGTGCTTGTTTTGTCTAAGGCGCATTAACTTGATCTCCTTTGTTGCAGGCTCAGGTCCATACAGGAATTCCTCCTTCGAATGCCCATGAAATACCTCAAATGTAATGTCCTATTTTTGCGGATATGTCTTGCGCCTTTGTGCTATCTGACTGCTTTTCAAATAGTTCAGGCAAACAAAATATATGCTCAGTCAGATCGTGACTCGAGCCCCGCTGGCACAGCTTCAGAATGGACAACTGTCCCACTCGGCGGTGGTGGTTATGTGACTGGCTTGGCGAGTAACAGGGACGGCAGTGCGATTTACTGCCGCACGGATGTGGGAGGAGCCTTCCGCTGGTCACCCGATCCCGGGGATCCGCAAGGCAATGGCACCTGGATATCAATCAGTGACTACATGGTTCCATTTGGCACGCCGGATGCCGACAAGCTGATGGGGGTTGAATCAATCGCGACGGATTCCAGTAATCTGGACCGCGTCTATGTGGGGGCCGGGAATAAAATCTTTGTATCCGATGATCAGGGGAGCACCTGGACTGAAATTTTATCGGGTCTGTCGATGCAGCCAAACTCCGGATCCACTCGTTTCCTGGGCGAGCGGCTTGCCGTTGATCCGAACGATCCGAATACGATCTGGTATGGCTCGGTTAAAGATGGATTGCAAAAGGGCGTGAAGTCCGCTGGCACCTGGAGCTGGTCCACGGTTCCATCGAGCTCAGTGCCCTTTGGGGTGCCGTCATCCGTTGGCGTCGATTACGGGGTGACCTTCGTGATTTGTGATGCCAACGGCGGCAGCACAATTACTTACGCCGGAGTCTTTGATCCCGGATCCAGTCCAACAACGGGTGGGGTGTATCGAACGACAGATGGCACCAATTGGACTAAGGTTTCCATGTCTTCGGGTAGTTTCAACACGCCGCGCCGGGCACAGATCTCCAGTAATGGAACGCTTTATATCACCGGTGGCGGTGAGGGCGTTTTCAAGCTGCCACGTGGTGGATCGATCAGCGCAATCACTCCTTCAGTATCCGATCCCTACTTCAATGGTGTGGCCGTGGATCCGAATGACAGCACGGGCAATATTGTTTACGTTGCGGACAAGGCCTCGAAGAAGTTGTGGCGTTCCGTGGATGGTGGCGCGAACTGGTCTGAGCAGTCCTCTTATAACGGCACACGTGAAGAGCCGGACGGCACACCGACCTTGAATGGTTATTGGTTTGGTAATACTTCGTCATTGCTGATCAATCCTGCGGATTCGAATGAGCTCTGGCTCTCGGATTTCTTTGGCGTGGCGCGCACGCGTGATGCTCAGAATCTCGGTGGATCCGGATCGACTTGGTATATGCTGCAACATGGGCAGGATGAAACGGTGGTCATGGACATCCTGAATGCACCGACAGGGCCGAGATTGGTGACTGCTCTCGCTGATGTCACTGGTTTCTACTACTATGATACCAGCGTTCGCCCGACAGGCGCCGATGGCGGCAAATTGACGAATCCATCCGGAGCCAATACCACGAGCCTCGATTTTAGTGAAGCAGATCACGATGTTTGGGTGCGTGCATGGCACGGGAACCACGGGAACGGGAGCGGTGGCTATTCCAGCGATGCCGGGCAAAGCTGGTTGCTCTTCGGACAGATTGCCCAGCAGAACATCGACAGCGGTGCTGCGGGCTGGGAGAGTTGGGATCTCAGCACCTACCTCGCCTCACAGCAGGCCAAGGGCGTTTCTACAGTGACATTGGTTATCGCCTCAGATAGTGCGACGAATTTTACGAGTGCCCATGTCGCTTTCTCTTCGAATGAGGCGGCAGATAGCAGCTTGCGTCCACAGTTAGTGATCAACGGGGCCACCGGAAGTCCATACGCCGCAACCGCGGATGCCTTTGTCGTTGGATCCTCATCCAACAAGGGCAATAACTTCGGGACATCTGACCTTCTCAAGGTTTCACATACTTATACGACGAATACCACAAGTGATCACCAGGTTTACATGAAGTTCGATCTGAGTGCCATGCCGACAATCCGCTCTGCGACATTAAAGCTGCATCGACTCAGTGCCAGCGAGGGGATCGAATACAGGGTCGGGGTATTTGCTTGCGCGGATACGACTTGGACAGAAACCGGTATCACTTGGAACAACCGTCCGCTGACCTATGCGAGTAGCAATTCGTCTCGAAATCCATTTGCCGAGCCTCGTTACAAAACTGGCACCGGTGTGAGTCTTGCCGGAGGGCGTGTGGCGGCTTCATCCACCGATCCGGATAAGCTCGTTTGGCTTCCCGTGGGCACGAGCAATCGCGCTTTCTACAGTCATGATCGAGGCGTGACCTGGACACAGTCCACGGGTGGGCCCAATTCTGAAATTACCGGTGTTTATACCAATGGAAATAGCACTGACATTTCCGGGCAGCCGATCGCAGCCGACCGTGTGAATGGCGATTTCTACATGGCCAATTTCGGGAGCTCCGAGCATAAAATCTACAAAAGCACAGACGACGGTGCGACCTGGACTCTGGCCTCAAGCATCACCAACGGATGGACCTACAATATGCGGACACCTCAAATTGTGGCTGCACCCGCCTCACCATCCAATCCTTCGGGAGGAGATGTATGGGTATGTGACGATTCCGACTACAATCATAATGCAGGCGGGCTTTGGCGTTCGACTGACGGCGCGGCAACCTGGTCAAAATTGAGTGGCGTGACGAAGGTATCTGCGGTGAGCTTCGGCAAATCGAGTTCCGGCACGGGCTATGCCGTTTATATTTATGGCAAAGTAGGCTCTGAGCTCGGCGTGTATCAATCCGAAGATTATGGTGCCACTTGGACTCAATTGGCAGATCCGACGATCGCCAGATTCTCAGTGCTGGCAGGTGACCGTCAAAATGCGAACAGTGTTTTTCTCGGAACGGACGGTCGAGGCGTCTTTCAATACTGACCTCATTTGATTGGGGTTCGTTTATTCCTGGCTGCCGGGCCGAGTTGCTCGCCAAGTGACTCGGCCTTTTTGTAGGAGCCGAAGACTTGTTTGTAGCGTCTCTAACTGATAAAGTTTGTGTGTGCTTGTTGCTTCATGTCGAATCGCTAAATTCCGGTGCATTCTGACACCCGGAGGATTCAACCCCCATATTCTCTGATTCCCCAATGCCTCCTCCAAAAGGTATTCATAAAGGTCTGAGATCATATTCTATTAATGCTAAATCCACGTTTCAATTTTCAACGATTGTCTCTGCGAGCTGTGTTTGCCCTCACGGCAATTTTTATGATTTGTATCAGCGCGTTCGCAACGAATGAGTCCATCGAAAGTGAGTGGGAGCAAACCGGCTGGGGCGGGGGTGGCTATTATTATGCGGCGGCCTTTCATCCCAGCAAGCCGGGTGTGATCTATTTGGCCGGTGATGTGGCTGGAGTGTATAAAACAGAAGACTATGGCCGGCGATATTCCTTACAACCATCCACAAGTTCTGCGCTTCAATCCCGCGACCAATGAGCTGTGGGCGGGCTATGTCGGCCCTTATAAAATTAAGCAGTAGCCGCGAACACTGACAGCATATGAAAAACAAATTGTGGAGTGCTGAGAATGAATATCTCTCAGTCGTGGTTCATTCGGATGCTTCCGTAATCATCTACGATAAGGTCAATGGTGAGACTTGGTGCATGGGTGCAGCGGCCTTGCAGGAAGCTGGACCGATCAACGAAGGGCATGTCTGGTTGCGAACCGAGCGTTCTATCTGTGAGCAGTTTCCGGGACGTTTTCGCGGTGAGCGCGAGGGTGAGTCCTGTCGTTTCACCTTACTAGGTAGGGAAGGGGAGCCACTCGGCGATTTTCGCTGCCGCTTTGTGCTCGATGGTTCGTGGTTCGATTGTCAGGTGGTCGACATCGATGAGGCGCTGCCCAGTTTGGTTTTTCCCACGCCCATTGAATCGGAAAGTCTGGTCGTGCCGCAAGGTGTGGGACGCTGGATTAAGAAGCCGCTAAGCCAGCGTCACTTTTGGGTCTTCCCCGCACACCTTTCGATGCGCTGGTTTGGTGGCCTGCGTGGACGGCATGGCTGGATTGCTGTGGTCGATCAAGGTTACCAAGACGCCGGTGTGATGGCCGCCAATATGACCGCCACCACCGGTTGGTTCAAGTCGATGAATCGCTGGCAAGGCCAACGTTCCGTGCGCTTTCGATTTGTTGAAGGTAACTATGTTGAATTGGCCAAAGTCTTCCGTTCTTACGCAAAGGCAAAAGGCTTGTTCCGTTCGCTGGTTGAAAAGGCACAAACGACGCCAGCCTTGGTCAATATGATTGGCAGTCGCGCCTTGTTCCTGTGGCAATGCCGGACCATCCATCCAGAATGTCGCGAAGATCGCATGCAGCCATCATTGGAAGGTGAACAGTCGCCTTACTTAAAAGTGCATCAGACTCATGAAGCGTGCATTGATATGGTCGAGGCCGTAAAGGACGCAGGCATGACCCGTGGGTTGGTTACATTATGTGGTTGGATCAACGGAGGTTACGATGAATCGCACCCCGATGTTTGGCCGCCTGAGCCCGCTCTTGGTTCGATCGACAGCTTAAAGAAACTGCTCTCGCAGCCTGATCCGCTGACGGTGGCTTTACATGATAATTACCAGGACATTTATAAACAGTCGCCAAGTTGGCCAGAAGGTGTCGTTCGTATGCCTAATGACATGCCTATGCCAGGCGGTTATTGGGCCGGTGGACAGGCTTACATTTTAAACTCAAAGAATAGTCTGGATTACTTAAAACGTAATTGGGAGCACATTGGAAAGTTACCTGTGCGTGCCGTGTATTGCGATACCACGACAGCGGTTCAATTTTACGAATCCTATGAACCCGGCAATGAGCAAACACGCTCGCAGGATGAAGCGGGTAAACTTGAATTATTAAGATTCTATAAAGAGCAGGCAGTCGTGCTGGGCAGTGAAGGCGCTTCCGATTTTAGTGTCGCGCATATCGATTTCTTGTTGCCCTTCGATCAAGAACGTGTGGCCGGTGAAACCATCCCACTTTGGGGCCTCGTTTACCACGACACCATCATTCGCTATACGGTTTCGAATGCGATCGAGTCATCGGCCGGAGATTTACGCAAACAATGGCTCGCGCAAATGGTTTGGGGGCATCAAATGCGTTGGTATTCTGCATCTAAAGATGAGTGGGAGCAAAGTCGAACTGCCTTTTCCGAATCTTTCTATGTCGATGATTGGCTGGAGCGGGTGGCGACGAGCGAAATGGTTTCGCACCGCTTTCTGAGTGATGAAGTGGAAGAAACCGTTTTTGATAATGGCCTGACCCTGCGTGTTAATTTCTCCTCGGAGGATTATGAGCATAGTGGTGTGAATGTGCCGGCTTTAGGCTATCGAATTTCAGAGGATCCTCAATAGGCCGCCGACATTCCGATATCAACCGCTCAATTGAATTGCCGGGGCTCATATTGAAATTCAAATCGAAACCCGCAGCATTGATGAAGCGACTGATTGGTTAGTGAATGTCATCGATTGGCTAGAAATTAGTGATCACTAGATTTCCGATCTCTCCGCGCTCGCCACTAGAGCTGACGCTACTCTGATCCGGCGTGTGTCTGCACCGGAAGGGGCTGTTCAGGTTCTGGCCTCTAGCAATTTGGGAGTCGACGAGTGGACCGATCCGAGCCATCTGTACTTTGAGCTGGAGAGCGCACATCAATTGAGTGCCGATTTTGAAGAGCGCTGTTACCGTGCAGATGGCCTTGCGGGATCGGTGCCGCAGGACTTCCTTCGCGTCCATGTGCAGTAGGTTGGGGCGATGGGATACTGGGTGTGATTAAAACTAAGGGAAACGTAGCTGGGTGCTTTAGCCCCAGTCAGGGCGGTCGACAGATCGAGTGAATACAGACTTGATGACGGCGTCTAAAGAACGCTGCTACGAAGAAAGCTCTCCCCGGTGTGAATCACGCCCGATACGAATTCACCACATCGTGTAGCGCTTGCATTCGTCGGAAAAATCTACCAGAATACATTTAAGAAATTTCTTGAACTACCCCGTGCCCCATGAAATTACTTCTGCCCCTTGGTCTTCTTGCGTTAACGACTCAGTTCGCCTCCGCCGCGAGTATCAATTTTATCGGTCGAACGGATCTCGCCTCTGCAGCTGCGTTTGATCTGACCGAAATCGGGACAACTGACTGGGCCTATTGGGATTCCGCGGTGACCACGAGCCCAGGTGTCAGTGGCACTGCGACGAATGAAATGGATGGCGGTTTCGGTATCGGTTCAATTTCAGTTTCAGGTATTGGCTCATATTTACGTGGCACAAGTGGTTTTGCGATTAATACAGAATTTTCATTTTCAAATGGAAGTGGTGTCGAGAGTGGTACTGAAGCAGGCGTGACCGGTTTGTTTTCTGAAGAGCTCGCTACTGCCGGCGAAGGGGTTCAGTTGGACATCACTCTAGCGGAAGCCGGGCAGGAGTATGTGATTAATATCTGGACGGGCGGCTTCGCCACGCAATTCGCCACGGTTGTGGGTTCTATGAATGGGGCGGAGAGTTATACGTCTGGCAACACAGGTGGGTCTGGATTTGGCGGTGCGTATGGAGACAGCGCGTCGCCTCGAGAACCTTATTTGTATACATTTAACGTCATCGCCGATAATCCAAACGAAGTGTTTAACTTCAGTATCGCAACGGCAGGGACTCAAAGCTCTTCCAGTCATGTTCTCATTGCTGCGGCATCGATTGCTGCTGTTCCCGAGCCAGGCACCTATGCCTTGCTGGCTGGCTTTTGCATGCTGGGCTTCGTTATGATGCGCCGTCGATCATATAGGTGAAATCTAACCTAACTGGTAAAGCTTTAAAGAATTTGTCATTTTACATAATTTCGCTGAAACTCTTTCCTGATACTTCAAGTTGCTTACAACTTACCCCACAATCATCAAATTATGAAAAACCTACTTATATTAAGCGTATTAGCCTTCTCTGCACAGATTGTTACGGCTCAGACGATAGTCTACGATAACGAGTTTACATCCACTGGCTTGGACAACACGGGAAGCGGATGGTCACTTCCGGGCGGCGGTGTTTACAATAACACCATCGGCGCTAACGTAATTACCTACGCCACGACTCAAGTTGCGGCAGCAGCAGGCGTTGATTTCAGCATGACTTCCACATTCAACTTTGGAGTAGCCCCTCTGGGATCAGGAACCACGCTGGGGTTTGCGGCATTGGCCGACAGCGCCACTCTGGCAGATGATTATCTACTCGCTGACTTGAACCCATCCACCGGTGTGTTTCGACTTTTCTCTATCGGTGGAGCGGGATTAATCAACAGCGCCACATTTTCATCCTCAATCGGTGTTTTACCAGATTATACACTCACCTTGGCAGGCGTATACGATGGAGCAGATCTAGATCTTACGCTTACCTTGGATAACGGCACTACCTCTCAGTATATTTCGGGAACCTTGGCCGCAGCTGATTTGGCATCAATGGGGGATTACTTCGGCTATCGTCATCGGACTGCCACAGGCGGATCTCTGAACGTCGATTACGACAATCTGACCATCAGTGCAGTTCCAGAGCCAGGCACCTTTGCCTTACTGGCTGGATGTTTGGCCTTGAGCGCAGTGATGGTTCGCCGTCGAAAATAACTTTTAGGGTTATTTGGGGTAACAGGCGCGAGCGAAAGCTCGCGCTTTTTTTTGAGTCTGCGAAGCATCGCGTAGATGCTTAGATTCTTGTACAAATTTGAAAAAGATGACGCACAGGTTCCATCACATCGTGTTCTATCTATGTTCCAGTTTGTGGCTCGCTGCTTTGCCGGTTCAGGATCGTGAGATTTGGGTCAGTGGTTACTATCCGGGGTGGATACAGGAAACGGTGGCTCCAGCGGCCTTGCCTTGGGATTCGATCACGCACCTACTTCATTTCGGGGGAACTGTGCAAGCTGATGGTTCGATTACGCTCGAGGATTTCAAGCTGACGCCATCGCATATCAAAGCGACGGTAGCCGCCGCCCATCGTTCACAAAAGCGAGTGTTGCTGGTTCTCGGTGGCGCCTATACTGCGGAGGGATTTCGGGGGGCCTCCTCCGATCTGAACCGCGAGCGATTTATCGCCAACATTGTGTCTTTAGTGAATGTATACGGCTATGACGGTGTGGATTTAGATTGGGAGCCTTTGGAGCAGCAGTACAATGCGGCTTTCCAACAACTCGTGCGCCCTTGCGCTCGGCTTTGAAGCAAGACAATCCCCATTCACTTCTGACGGCGGCTACAGGGCCGGATCCGATTCAAAATCGTCATCTTGGACAAGTCTTTGCGGGCTTACAGGAGCATTTTGATCAAATTGATTTGATGACTTACGTGCTCTCCGGGCCATGGCCAGGGTGGATGACCTGGCACGGTTCGCCGCTGTATAGTGGAGGCCTTCACTTCACAGGAGGGCGCGAACTTCCGTCCATCGAAAGCAATGCCCGGAATTTTCTAGAGGCAGGCGTGAAGCCGCAAAAACTGGGGATCGGGCTGGCTTTTCATGGCGATGTCTGGACGGGCGGGACTGGCACTTCAACCGGAGGCGTCACCGCCCCGCAACAAACTTGGGATATCGCGCCGATGCTCAAAAATGATGTGCCTTATTCTGAAATTTTGAGTCGCTACGATTTGCCAAAACACGGTCACTTCGATGTTGTGACTCAGACGCCTTACCTTTCAATTGATCAGAAGGGTTCGGCGCGGGATGTTTTTGTCTCCTACAACGATCCCGTGGGGATCACGGCCCGCTTGCATTTTTTGGAGGATTTGGGCTTGGGCGGGTGTATCATCTGGCACCTCGGCCAGGATCTCATGCCTTCAGGCCAGCAGCCTTTGGCGGATGCCGTCGCGACTTTTCTAAAAGAATGAGGCCAGTAGATCTGTGAACTCAATTTTTACCAACGCCTGACCATAAGTGGGCCAGTTGTGGACTTAATGGGTCGCTGTTCAATGCGACCAGAATAAATAAGACGTTGGTAGGATATGCTCCGCTTCCTCTGCAACTCCAGCGACCGCAGGAAATGATCGGTTAACTTAGCCGCTCATTAGCCAGATCGTATGGGATTATGCTTGAACCAGCACTTGGTTGGTCGCTTCCGCGCGCTCAAAGGGAATGAGGTCTGTCTCTAACTTTTGACCATTTAGATAAATGCCGGGCGTTTCGGAGCCGTTTTGTATGGTGATCTCGAAGCGCTTGCCCCGGAAGGTGCGCTTGATTTTGACCTCCGGCCAATGCGATGGCAGGCAGGGGGCGATGCGCAGGCCGTCGTATTCCGGGCGGATGCCAAGGATGTATTGTGTTGCCGCGTGGTAATTCCAAGTAGCGCTCCCGGAGAGCCAGGAGACCCGCCCGGTGCCGAAACGCGGGCTGAATTTGCTATGGGTGCTCTGGCAAACCACATAGGGCTCCACTTCGCGTAGATCGGCGCGGTCGTTGTAGGTCGCGGGCATGGAGGCTTTGAAGTATTGCCAGGCTTGGTCTCCGTTGCCGAGCATGGCTTCGGCCATCACGGCCCAGCCCTGAGTGTGATTGAAGATGCCGGCGTTTTCCTTCATACCGGGATTGAATAGCACGCCGAGCATGACACTTGGGTCAGTCTTTACATAGGCAGGTGCGCAGAGCATGACACCAAACTCGGTGGACAATTGCTCCTTCAAAGCCTTCATGGTTCGCTCGGCCCGGCTGCTGTCTGCGTGACCACTGATCACTGACCAGGCTTGAGGGTTCATAAAGATGGAGCCTTCTTCGTTCTCCTTAGAGCCAAACTTCAAGCCATCATAGCGGTAGGCACGGAGATACCATTCGCCATCCCAAGCATGCTCCGCCAGCGCCGCGTCGTAAGTGGTGAGCTTTGCGGTGGCCCATTCAACCTCCGATTCCTCCCCGAGACGTTGACAGATGTCGATGTATTCACGCAGAGCGAGGCGAAGTTGGAAGGCTACGAAAATGGATTCACCGGCTTCGCCGAGTCGCAGGCAGTCATTCCAATCGGCGTGCAAGCCGCAGGGAAGCCCATGGGCGCCGCAGCGATCAAAGTTGAACTCCATCGCACGTCGCATGTGACCGAGCACGGTGGCTTCGCCTTTGTCGGCATAAGGGAGCACTTTTTTATAGAATTCAATGGCGCCCGATTCTTTGACGTATTCCGGAACCGCGTTGAAAAACCACAAGCAGTCATCGGCGCGGTAATGCTCCGGCTCTTTCATGGCGCCCGGGGTGTGGGCAAAAGGTTTGACCACGGGGAGGGCACCACCGTTGGAGAGTTGTCCGGTGAGGAGTAGTTCGATTCGGCGGTGGGCTTCGTTGAGCTCCATGCCCATCGCGCCAAGCATGTCCTGCATGGTGTCGCGGAAGCCGAGACCGTCGCGCTCACCCGCGTAGACGAGACTCGCCGTGCGCGACCAGTAGAAGGTCATTAGGCAATTATACGGAGCCCAGGTGTTGAGCATGCTGTTGAAGGCGTCATCCGGAGTTTCGACTGAGAAGGACTCAAACTTCCGGTGCGTCTCCGTTGTGATGGCGTGCAATGCCGCGTCGATCGATTCTGTCGTGGCCATGGCATCACAGGCCGCTAGCCCTTCGATATCGGCTTTTCCGACACCAAAGATACAGGCAAAGGTTTTGCTTTCGCCGGGAGCGAGCTGAAGCTCGATTTCAAAGGCGGCTGCGGGCATGTCACCGATTGCGGTTGAGTTGGAGCAACGCCCCTTGACCACAGCTTCAGGAGCACTGTAGCTACCATAGGTGCCGAGAAAGCTGGTCAAATCAGAGTCAAAGGCATTGGCCTTAATTCCAGTTAAACCGAAGAAAGTGTGCCGCGCCTGATCCTTGTTTTCAAAGTGCTCCGGATCTTCGGGCATGTTAATATTACTACCGATGTCGATGAGCTGTGTGTTGCCTGAAGTCGCGCAGATATACTGGTTATACTGGAGGTTTTTGTTGTCGTCCTCTGCGCTCCAGTTGCACTGCGGTTCGAGGCAGGGAAATAGCTTAAGCGTGCGAGGTTCTGAGCTGTGGTTGGTGACGGAAACCTTCCAGACTTCATAAAGCGCGCCGGATGGCGTGAAGTAGGTGACTTCACTGGAAATCGAGTCGTAGGTGGACTCGATGGTGGTGTAGCCGGTGCCGTGTCGGCAGGTGCTTTTAAATTGATCCAGTGGTTTGCCCACCGGCACCCATGAGTTACTCCAAAAGTCGCCATTGGCCTGATTGCGCAAATAGAGGTAGCGGCCATTCAGCTCGCCCGGCATGGCGTTGAACTTGTAGCGCGTCAGTTTACCCTGGGCGGCCGATCGATAAAAGGTGTAGCCGCCGGCATTGTTGGTGATGACGCCACCAAAATTTGCGTTGCCGATGTAGTTGCTCCAAGGGCGGGGCGTATTCGGTTTCGTGATCACGTATTCACGTCGTGCGTCGTCAAAGTGTCCGTATGATTGATTCATATAAAAAAATCCAAAGTAACAGGCGTCGATTATTCCGACCTGATGTATGTTAAAAGGTAATGCTTACGTCGTAGTGCGGTTCACCAAAGGGCAGGCAGGTGTCTTCGATCACTTGGCCGTTGACGTTGATTTGCAAGGGTTGGTCGGTGGCTCCGCGTTTGAGTTCGATGTCGTAGCTTGAACTGCGGAATTGTCGGTGCAGTTTGGCATGATCCCATTCGTCCGGCATGCAGGGCGCGACCTGAAGTCCAGAGGCAGTTGCGCGTATGCCGAGAATGCTCTCCACCATCACCCAGAGCATCCAGGGGGCGGTGCCAGTCGAGTGGTGTCGGCTGGAAACCCCAAATTCGCAGGTGTCAGTCAGGCCGTAGTAATAGTTGGGCACGAAGATCGGAGCCTGACTATTGCGGCTCGGTGGATTATCGGCGTTTAGCGGGAGATTGCGGAGCAGTTCGCGCAGGGCGGAGGAGCCGTCGCCGAGGAAGCAATCCGCGTAGGCTTTGAACATGCCAGCGTGACAGTAAATCGAGCCATTCTCACTGGTGCCGGGCTGTTTGATACTGATCCGTCCCCAGCGCTCATTCCAATCGGTGAATGCAGGGGCCAGCAGTAGGGCGCCGGCTTCGGTTTCCATGGACTGGATCGCTTTGAGCACGGATGGCATACGCTCTTCGCGAATGTAACCGGCCATGATTGCCCAGGTTTGACTGTTGAGAAAGATTTTACCTTCAGTGTCTCCCGGCGTTCCCAGGGAAACACCGTCGTCATCGTATCCAGTTATTAACCACGATCCGTTCCAGCAATGCTGATCGATCACTTGGCGCAGCGTTTGGTCGAGCTCCTGAAAACGCTTCACTTGCTCGAGATGGCCGAGCTCGCCGAGCACTTCAGTCAGCATTTGCACGGCTACCCCCAATGCGCAGGTCGTCCATGTCGATTCTCCGAGTCCTTTACGCCCGGGGCCGTTGATCGGGTCGGTCCAATCGCCATCGCCGAAGAGACACAGCCCGTGACTGCCACGATCGATGGCCAAGCGATCAACTGCTCGTATCAAATTATCCAATACAGTGGCTTTTTCGTTGCTGTCATGGAAGCCCAGCGATTCATTGAGGAAATCATAGGATCCGTTTTGGTTGGCGATAATGATGGTGCAAATGACTAGCCAGATACCACCGTCCAGATAATTCAGGGCGCAGACATCGCCCTGATTGCCGTCTCCAGCGGACCACCACTGGCGTAGGTAACCATCAGCATTTTGCAAAGGGATGCGGGTGCGTAGGTAATCGAGTGCCGCGGTGGGATCAAGTAGAGCGAAGCCCAGGCAGTCCTGTAACTGATTGCGAATCGGGAAGCCACCTGCCAGGCGATTGAGTCGGCTCTGGAAAACGATTTGCTTTTGCAGCCAATGGTTGAAGAAGGCGTTGAGTGTGCTGTCGGGTGTTTCGATGCTCAGCTGGTCACGGTAATTCGCTTCCGCACTCAGGACGCGTTCGAGTGCCGCATCAAAAGCGGCCACGCTGCAGAATTCTTTTCGAAGCGCGGCGACATCGGCCTCGCTGCGCTCCATGCCGACGAAGAAGCCAATTTCTTTCGATTCATTGGGGGCCAGTTCGATGTCGTGGTGAAGCGCGCCGACCGGGAATTCCGACAAGCAGGGCTTACCCGAGCACTGTCCATTGCGGACCGCGGCCGGAATGGTGTGGAAACTGGGGCCACCGAAGAAAATGCGCTCATTGGACTCACCGGAAGTCGCTTGCTCTGTGCTGAACATAAAACGCAGTGTATGTTTATCCTTCAGGCGCTCGTAATCACGGTAGTGCAGGTGGTGCGGAAAAAAGTGACTATAGCAGGTGCTCTCCTCTGGACTATACCAAGCATTGGAGCGCATGGGGCCCCCATCCTCGAAGGGAAATACGGTGAAGAGGGCGAGCTTGCGGGCTTCCGATGAAGTGTTCGTGAGGCGGACAGTCCAGAGTTCACGGCTGCCGGAGACGGGGACAAATCCCCGGACGTTGGATTCGATCCCCGCGCGTCGGCCCGCGTAGGTGCAGTGGCTGGGGGAGTGAATCGCTTCGTAGTGGTCCATCTGCTTGTTGAGCGGTTGAACGGTAAGGTTCCAGCAGTCGTCGGTAGATTCGTCCTTCACGTAAAAGTAGCGATAGATGGATGGAAGGTCGCGGGCGGGTGCTTGCAGCATGCGAGTGCGGCCTTGTGCGCATTGGTCCAGCTCAATGTAGTAATCCGGATTGAACAAGTAGTTCTTCCAACTGGCCGGTGGATTGGCGGTGTGAATGTGCAGCGCACCATCGTTGGTGTGGAAGTCGAATAACTCGGCTTCTTTCGAGATCAGTGATGTGTTGTTCATACCGGGCTGTCGTCGCGTAGGCTCCATAATGTCGGGGGGGGATTTTACCATCTACGGCCTTTATACGGGTTGGGGGAATAAAGACCTAAAAGTGAGTCATTTTGTGGCGATTGGGGGGCGTTCACAAGATTGAGCAAGCTTTATCAGTTAGGTTGTCCTAACTGATAAAGTAGCTAATGTCTTTTCAAAATTCAGAGAGTCATCGTTAATACGAGGTGTCAGCAGATGGTTAAATTATGCTCAAGAACGATATTGGGCTGCACCTGCCTTTCCTCCCCCCCCCGCAATGTTATTTACTAAGCCTTTCACTCTCAGATACAAAATCGCATGCCTGCTGTTTTCGGTGATCGCTTTGCTCCATGCACAGTCCCTGCAAGGCGCATTGCCTATGTCTCCGGATGAATTTTTGCAAAGTGTTGAGTTCTCGTATGGGGAGAATGAGGTGCAGTTTTCTTATTTAACTGCAGCTGATGACTCAGAGGGCGCATTGACGATGCAAGTCTCTTCTGATTTAGTGAATTGGGATCCGATCGAGGGTGTGGCGGAGGTCATTAATAGCTACTTGATCGATAGCCGTCTTATAGAAAACACGGCTGTGTTTCAGGGGGAGAACGCTAAGCGTTTATTTTTCCGGTATCAGTATCTGGATATGGAGAAGCTTTCTTCTTACACGCTCTATGGGCTTGAAGATGACCGAGAGGTCAGTAGTGACGGAACGCTTGGTGATGACTCGATCATGAATTCCGGCTACTCTGGTAGCACTGGGCTAAATCTTGTCGTCGTATTTAAATTGCCCGAACTAGAGGAAGGGGAAACGTTTTCAGGTGCCAGTCTCCGATTTTACTTGGAGGGGATTGATGGAAGCCCCTCGTTTAATGCCGATTTGTATGCGCTCGGCGTATTCAGTTCGTCGGATGTTTCGGTGAATGACTTTTATGCCGGTTCCAGTGATCCGGGTGCGACGCTTATAAAAGATGATTTGCTGGTGCCTTCCAGTAGCAGCGGTCAGATAATTGTTAGTGATCAAGCTCTGGCCGACTATTTGAATGTGGCTTACGACTTTGATACCGCTGGGGAGCAGTATGTCTTTTTTCGTCTGAATCCGGATGTTGCGGGGTTGGATGACTATAGTGGCTATCGAGTTTACAGTGCTGATTCGGGTAATGAGTTGTCAGTCGTGCCGACACTCTCATTCGATGCAGTTGATATGAACCCTGTTTGGACCTCGGTTCCTTTAGGCGGTGGTGGTTACGTTACTGGTTTAGCGAGCAATGCCGACGGTAGTGCGATTTACTGTCGGACAGATGTGGGTGGTGCCTTTCGTTGGTCGCCAACCGAGAACGATCCTCAGGGAAATGGCACGTGGGTATCCATTAGTGATTACATGGTTCCTCTGGGAACTTCGGGTGCTCAAGATTTGATGGGCGTTGAATCGATAGCAACCGATCCGAATAATCCGAGCCGTGTCTATGTGGGGGCGGGCAATAAGATCCTTGTATCCGAAGACTACGGCGGCACTTGGACGGAGATCTTGTCCGGCTTGTCGATGACTCCCAATTTACCGACGAATCGCTTCTTCGGCGAGCGCTTGGTGGTGGAACCGAATGATCCGGATACGATCTGGTATGGTTCTGTCGCTGCAGGTTTACAGAAGGGTGTTAAATCCGGCAGCACCTGGAACTGGACGGTCGTGCCCGCCAGTTCGGTGCCATTCGGTGAGCCGTCTTCCGGTGGAACTCGGGGCGGTGTTTCCTTTGTTGTCTGTGATCCGAATGGTGGCAGCACGATCACCTATGCCGGTGTATTTGATGGCAGCTCAAGCCCAACGACAGGCGGTATTTACAAGACAACCGACGGCACGAACTGGACCAAAGTCTCCAGCAGTTTTGTGATGCCACGTCGTGCACAACTCGCTGCGAACGGAACCCTTTATATTGCAGCCGGCACTGAAGGCCTCTTCAAGCTGCCGCGTGGCGGTTTGATCAGTGAGGTTTCCCCAACATCGGGGCCGGACTACAACGGTGTGGCGACCGACCCGAACGATAGCACAGGCAATACGGTTTACGTGGCTGATCGCGACTCTCCCAAGATCTGGCGTTCGACCGATGGCGGGGCAAACTGGTCAGAGCAAACATCGAATAGTCAGGTCAGGCAGGAGCCGGATGGAACCCCGACTTTGAATGGCTATTGGTTTGGCAATACATCCTCTTTGCTGATCAATCCAGCCGATTCCAATGAGCTCTGGGTGTCCGACTTCTTTGGTGTGGCACGCACCCGCGATGCCCAGAATCTGGGTGGAACTGGCTCGACTTGGTATATGTTGCAGCACGGTCAGGATGAAACGGTTGTGTTGGATCTTAAGAACGCGCCAACGGGCCCTGCTTTGGTTACAGGACTGGGGGACATCTCTGGTTTCTATTATCAGGATACCACGCTTCGTCCTACTGGGAGTAATGGTGACGAACTCGCCAATCCATCAAAATACAATACAACCAGTTTAGATTTTAGTGAAGGGCATTACAATGTCTGGGCCCGTGCTTGGAGTGGCGTTTATGGAAATGGCAGTGGTGGCTATTCCACAGATGGGGGGCAGACCTGGTTGCTTTTTGGCCAAATAGATCAACAAACGATTAATAGCGGTGCAGCGGGGTGGGAGAGTTGGGACCTTAGCACTTATTTAGCTACTCAACAGGCGAAAGGCGTCACGACGGTTACGCTCGTGATCGCATCGGATTCGGCGACAGATTTCACCAAGACCCCAATCGAATTCGACTCGAACGAGGCGTCAGACTCCAGTGTGCGGCCACAGTTGATTATTAATAATGACACAGGTTCCCCTTATGCGCCCTCAGCGGATACCTATGTGAACGGATATACGAATTATGAGGATAAAAATTACGGTAGTTTTGATGTGCTACGTGTGGCGCATACTTACACCACGAATACGAGGGATGATCGCCAGATCTATTTGAAACTGGACTTGAGTAGTCTGCCGACAATCACATCTGCATCACTCAAACTACACCGCCAAAGTGCAAGCTCAGGGATCGAATACAAGGTGGGTGTCTTTGCTGCCCCTAGCACCAGTTGGACAGAGTCTGGACTTACATGGAATAATCGACCGCGGACTTATGCCAGCAGTAACTTAAGTCGTAATCCTTTCGCCGAGCCACGCTATCGGACCGGGGCTGGCTCTAATATGGATGGTGGACGTATTGCTGTCTCTTCGACGGATCCGGACGTGCTCGTCTGGCTGCCAATTGGGTTGAACTCGAAAAAGGCGCATTACAGTAATGACCGTGGTGTGACCTGGACTCAATCCACCGGAGGACCTACCTCGGAAATCAGTGGTGTCTACACGAATGGATACACTAATAGAGAATCTGCCAAACCGCTTGCTGCCGATGGGGGGAATGGTAATTTCTACATGGCCAATTTTGGTGGATCGAGCCACCAAATCTACAAGAGCACGAACAATGGTGTTTCCTGGTCTTTGGCTTCGACTATTGATAATAACAATAGCTATAATATGCTGACGCCACAGCTAATTGCTGCGCCGCCATCCCCTGAATATCCATCCGGTGGCGATATCTGGGTCTGCGACGATTCCGCATACAATGGTAATGGTGGAGGTGGAGGACTTTGGCGCTCGACCGACTCTGCCGGATCTTGGACAAAGATCAGTGGTGTGGGTCGAGTGACAGCGGTGAGCTTTGGTAAGGCGCAGTCAGGATCCGGATATACCGTCTTTGTTTATGGATACGTGAACTCTGTGCCCGGTGTTTACCGTTCGGATGACTACGGAAGCACGTGGACCAAGTTGGCAGATCCGACTATTGCGAGAGTGACCTCAATTACTGGTGACCGCCAAAACTACGGACGCGTCTTTATCGGCACTGCAGGTCGAGGTGTGTTCCAATACGAGTGATCGGGAACGCCTATTCCGAGCAGGGCTTCCTGATTATTTCCGAAGCACCCGAAGTATCGATTAACTTCGACTATGTAACCGAGCAAACGCTCAAGGCACACCAGAAGGTGCTGACGGAGCTGATCGAGCGTGACCGCAACTATCCGTCGGTTATTATGTGGTCGGTCGCGAATGAGGCGACGACGAACCGCGAAGACTCGATTCCGTATTTTAAATCGCTTTCCGAGCTTGTGCGTTCGATGGATTCGACACGTCCCGTGATCATGGTCACCTGCAAGGCGGAGAACGACCTTGTGATGGACTTCTTCGACGTGGTGAGGGTGAATCTCTATCCCGGTTGGTATCATCTGCCGGGGCAAGTTTCCAAGGCCCAGGATGATCTGCGCGAGACCCTCGAGAAAATGTATGCGAAGTTCAAGAAGCCGATTTTTATCACGGAGTTTGGAGCGAATACCATTCCCGGACGACATGCACTGCCAGGGGAGCGGTGGAGCTAGGAGTATCAGACTGAGCTGACGCTTGGATTGATCGAAGTGATGCGCGACTTGGACTACGTGGTCGGCGAGCACATCTGGAACTTTGCAGACTTCCGGACGGCTCAAAATTTCGCTCGCGTGGGTGGAAATAAGAAGGGTGCTTTTTCGCGGGAACGACAGCCCAAGATGGTGGCCCACTTTGTGCGCAAGGTCTGGGCGGAGCCGCGCTACGAAGCTTAAAATATAAAGTTCATCGATGCCTTTCCTTGTAATCGACGTATGAACCCAATATGAGCAGTGCTCATTCAAGGTCGTCGACGGACGACCCACCTCAGAATCTGACAGTTGGCTCGTTCGTTTCGCTTTTGCTGAGTTGGAACTCGACTTCTTGGGTCTGCCCCTGATGGGAGACTCGGACGGTGTAGTCTCCGTAGAAGCCGCGTCCCGAGAAAGTGCCATCGTTTTGAGTCTGTCCGCTGAGTGTCGTCCACCAAACCTCACGAGTGAGGCGCTTCCACTCCCGGCCGTTCAATTTCTCCCGCCAGTCTTTGGTGTAAAGGGCGGACTCCGGACGCCAATGCGCGCCTGCCCAAAAACCCCAGCATTGGACGCCGACTGTCGCCGGGTGGCTGAAGACAATCGTGAGAAAGTCTCGGGTATAGTCACCCAGTAATGATTCGTCGTCAGTTTGGATATCAAACTCTGTGATACGGATATTGAGTTTTGGGAATGCATTGTGAAATTGGTCCAGAATTCTGTAAACTTTTTCAATGGAAGTCGGGCTCGTTCCGAAGTGGCCTTGTAGGCCGAGGCCTGTGACGGGGGCGCCGTTCTCCAAGAGGTAGTCCAACTTCTGAATATAGTCTTCATGGTGAATGATGTCGCGGCCGTTGTCGGAGAGGATACCGGCATCGTTGATGTAGAGCGCGTGAGTCGGGAGGTGTTGACGCGCTTCTTTAAACCAGCCGACCATGACTTGATCGCCGAATGCATCCATCAGATAGTGATCGTGATAGGGTTCGTTGAGGACATCCCACTCGTCGAGGTAATCTGCGGTCGCTGTGGTAATGTTCTCGATATGATCCAGCACGATCTGCTTGGCAATGGGGTCGGCGGACTGTGGATCGTTTGCGGGTAAGTAGGGTTGAATACGCTTGCCCATGTGCTTCTTTGACGGCCATACGAGAACATGCCCGCGGGTGTAGAAATCGTAGTCTTTTAGCCATTTGAGCGCCTTCAGTGTGACCGGCTGCTTGAAGTGGCCGCCCCATTCGCTTTCCCATGGGCCCCATTTGAGGGCGTTCTCCATGCCGCTTTGATTAAAAAGCTCCAGCACCTTTTGGCGGTAGATCTCGGCATCTTTGGTTTTTCCGGTAATGAGTGCAGGTGTGACCACGGATCCAAAGTGGTAGGCATGGCGTTGTTGGCGGACTTCGACTGTGGCTCCGGCAACTGGTTTTCCGTCCAGAGTCGTCACCCGGACATGGAAGTCCCCTTTGCGATAGCGCTCAATGCGTTTATTGGCCGCGACGCGCCATAACGCATCGATTTCGCGGCCTGCGTAGGTGGTTTTCGTTTTCGGGAAATCTGATGGATCGACCCCGTCTCCATAATTGAGAAATTCAATCCCACCGACTTCCCAGATCTGAGCTTTTGAGCCGCCGCCAGCTCCAATGAGCAGGGAGAGTTGTCCTTTTGGTAAGGTGTCGGTGACTTTGGCGGGGAGGGTGTATTCCTTCCATTCTTTGGAGGCAGTGATTTCACGAATCAGGTATTTTTTGTACTTGGGCTTTGGACCTTGTACAAAAACCGTGGCAAAACCTTCTCCGGTTTCTTCTGCATTTTGGATAGAACGGAAATAGAGACGGATGAGCAGGGTGTCGCCGGATGCAACTGCTTGATTCGCTGGTAGTGAAATGCACCCATTGTAGAAATGACCACTGGGCTGTATGACATGGACTCGCATCGCTTGCTGAAATGAGGGATGTTCAGCTACGACTGGCTCAGCGCGAGCTACGGAGGCATTGTTGTGCTTTCCTGGGTAGAAGCTCCATTGGTGTGGAGAGATGTCTTCGGGGAGTAGGGATGCCCCGCTAAAGGGAGGTAGGGCTTCCGCATTCAAGCAGTTTGTGCCAGCTATGCTCAGGCAAAGGATGGATAAGAGTCGATGTAGATGCATTGGAGTCAGGGGATTCTCGCGGAAGAAGCAGTTTTGCTGGTTGAATCCGTCTTGCTCGGACGATGGGCGGACTTCTGAGTTTTAATCTTTCGGTGGGAGGTGCAAGAGCACCAATAACTGTATCAGTTAGGGGTGGGCTAACAGTAAATTGACTCGTTCGCAGGGTTGCCTAATTGATAAAGTAATGAGCGTCTTCCCCATTTTACTCAGTTAGCTATCATCTAGCATTTATTAATACGTTAGATGCACGGTTATCTTTATGCCATCCCTTTAGTTATGATTCAAACATTTACACACCCACGTTCTTGTCGCTTTTCCACTGATTTCCATTTGGAAGTAAATGGCCTGCCGGTGGAAGTCTTGCGCACCGATGCCGCCGATTTTGCACTCTTTGTCTATGATGCCACACAGGGCGTTGCCGAGGTGGTCGTTACCGTGCTCGATGGTGGGGGGGATACGCCTGTCATTCGTCCCCTCAGAGTGGGCATTCGCGCAGAAGTGCAGGAAGATCAAAAAGTGAGTCTGACCATTCAAGCGGCTAAAAAGCTCAGTATGGAAATTCCGGGTCGTCGCCCTCTGTATATCTGGGCCAACGCGCCTGAAGAGAATCCTCCGCAGGAGGGGGATCCTGATGTATTATTCTTTAAAGGCGGTCATAGTTACGACGTTGGGTGCTTGAATATGGAATCCGGGCAAACGCTCTACATTGAAGGCGGTGCCGTCTTTAAAGGCCGTATCAGCACACAAGGGAAGAGTGAGGTGACCATCCGCGGGTTTGGAATCTTTGATGGTAGCTATTATGAAGGTGAGGATGTGCCCTCCATTTTCTTTGAACGCTGCAAGCATGTATTGATTCGTGATATTACGATGATCTATCCGAGTGGGTGGATGATTGTTCCGGGCGCTTGTGAGCATGTCGAAATCTGCAATGTAAAGCAGATCGGGGAGATTATGTGCACGGATGGGATCGATGTTGTCGGCTCCAAGTATGTGCATATCCATGACTGCTTCCTGCGTAATAACGACGACTGTGTGGTGGTGAAGGCGTTTAATATGAAGCGTCCGTGCCCGGATCTGTGTGCAGATTTGAGAGTTTGTCCCGATGAGATTTTAGTGGAGAATTGCACCCTTGTGAATGACCATTCTGGGAATGCCATGGAGATCGGGCATGAACTCTCCGTTGAGCGAGTATCCAATGTGACTTTTCGCAACATTGATGTCATCAGTGTGCACGGCCAAGGCGCTGTCTTCTCCCTTCATAATAATGACCGGGCGATCATCGAGAATGTGTTGTTCGAAGATATCAGGATCGAGCATTGCTGGGATAAATTTATTGATTTTCGCATTTCGAAATCACGCTTCAGCAGTGATGACGAGCGCGGTCATATCCGCAATGTGACGCTACGGAATATCAATTGGTGGCGCCCCTCGCATAATGAAGGATACACGATTTCCATTATGGGTGGTTGGGATGCCGAGCATCTGATCGAGAATGTTACTTTCGAGAATGTCTGCATCAACGGCGTTCCGATTCAGCATATTGATGAATTGGAAATCACGATGAGATATTCTGAAGGGATAACTCTCTTGGAAAGTGCTTCCGCAGTGCTAGTTCAATAGTGCCCAGAAAATAGCGCGAATCCGGATGACGAGGATCTTGACGCGGTGATTTGGGCTTACTGCGGAGGAGGAAGAGATTTCCTATGAAGATGCTAGCGATATTGGCTTTGGCGATTTTGGCAGGGTTGAAATCTTTGGCCGCCGACGAATCGCAGCCGAATATACTGATCATATTCGTAGATGATCTCGGTTATGAGACCATCGGAGCTTATGGGGCGTTAGACTTTGAAACGCCTGAAATCGACCGAATGGCAGCTGAGGGGATACTCATGGACCGTGCATACACGAGTCCGGTCTGTACTCCCAGCCGCGTGAGTCTTCACACAGGTTTGTACACCTCGGATCATGGGCAGACCAATGTGTTGGAGGTGCATAAGGGCACTGGAGATCAGGTGGACTTTGACCGGTTTTCTACCTTTGCGCAGTTGTTCCGTGATCACGGCTATGCAACCTCGGTGACGGGCAAATGGCAGCTGGCAACGTTGACTGAACACCCAGAACATATCCGCTCTGCTGGCTTTGACTCCTGGTATGTCTGGCAGATCTGGGATGGTAAGACGAAAACCAGCCGATACTACCAGCCGTACTATAATCATGACGGCATCGTCGTGACCGGCGTGGAGCATCAATTCGGCCCGGATCTAATGCGTGACTATGTTGAAGAGTCGATGGCCCTGTGTAGTCAGGTAGAGAAGCCATTCTTAATCGTTCATAACATGGTATTGCCCCATGTTCCTATTGTGCCGACGCCTTCAGATTTGGCTTCAGGGAATGAAGCTTCGCTCGCGACGATGGTGAGCTACCTGGATCAAGAGGTTGGACAGCTTCTCGATACGATTGAGGCACTTGGAATCCGTGAAAATACCTACGTCTTTTTCATTGGAGACAATGGGACGCAAGCCGAGTCGGTTCGTAGGACGGTAGATGGTTCGGTGGTCGACGGGAAATGGAGTCTGACCGAAGGTGGCACACATGTTCCCTTCATAGTTTGGGGGCCGAGTTCGATTCCGGAAGGGGAAACTCTGGACGTTTTGGTCGATATCGTGGATGTCTTTCCGACCCTAGCAGATCTCGCGGGAATTCCCATACCGGAAGAGTTTCATTTGGGCGGCTTCAGTATCGCGAATCAGATACGTGGCGGCTCTGGGCAGGAAGCCTCTCGTCAATGGGTGCACCAAGGAATTGGTAGCAATGAATCTGTTTTTGATGGGGAGTGGCGATTGAACAGTGATGGTCAACTTTTCGATTGTCGGAATTTACCTGTAATGGTGCCGGTGGTTACGAAAACCCCTGAGAGTGAAGAGGCGCGCGCGCGGTTGAATGAAATATTCGGGCAAATAGGCCACGACTGAACTCTATGCCTTATTTTACGTGAAAGTCTTCATGGACGCATCTCTGACGAGTGTTATCCCGAATTCGCAAATGTTTTACAGTTATGACAGCCCGAAATCGAGGCAGCGCAAGGCTCAGGCTTCCGATGCGTATCGAGATACGTTCCGAAGCCTGTAACGCCGCGAACCTTGCTTTCAGGCGCATCCCTTTGGGACGGGCGGGGAACAAGCCTGAGCCGCGTTACCCCGATTGGCACGGGTCTCGACCCGCCTCCAATCGAGGCGCCTTGCTCAGGCTTGTTCCCCCATCTCGCGATAACTATTAAACCTTTGCGAATTCGGTATTATTCGTTGTGGAATGCAGGATGCACCGGGACTTGCGGGAAATGGCCTGCGGGTGATTCGAATCAGCAAGTTCAGCGAGCGGCCTAATCATCCCAACTGAGAACAACGGGATTCCGATCTCGTGATTTAGTGGAAAAGATCTAGCCCCAGTCTAGGCAGCTTGGGCTAGCGCTGGACGACTTTTCGAAACTTCAAAACCGTGGTACAGTGTTTCTGACCCCGTGGGCGAGAGATTTGGGTAGCTCGGCCGAGATGAACTTCGATTAAGGTTGTTGCTAACGCTGTCTCGGCATTGCGTAAGGATTGATCCAGGTAGGGGGGGAGAGGCATCTTGTTTTACCGGTCCAGCGTCTCGCTCATCGAGGAGCTTAGT
The DNA here is from genome assembly GCF_014230055.1 of Puniceicoccus vermicola. Classification (NCBI taxonomy): domain Bacteria; kingdom Pseudomonadati; phylum Verrucomicrobiota; class Opitutia; order Puniceicoccales; family Puniceicoccaceae; genus Puniceicoccus; species Puniceicoccus vermicola. The sequence goes on from NZ_JACHVA010000101.1 coordinate 350,751, forward strand.
TAGTGATACGAGGGTATTCTCGCCTTCTAAGGGGTGATCGGAGGTGGTGGTTTGCTGTCGATCACATTGCGAAGATTGATGCGCTCGCCGTACGGATCTTCCTCGGATGGGTATGCGTCGGATAGCACGATAAGCGAGCGCGTTCCAGGTATGATCGCTTTCGGTCCTCCATTTCGAAGTTTCCATCCTGTTTCGCTTCCCTCGAATGCGGCGATCTTTACCCACATTTTACTTCCAGTTGGGTAGTCGAAAATGTATTCACCTCCCGACGGAATTTCAGCAAACTCTTCAGCCACTTTTGACGCTATTTTTCGATTGGAAAAGTTGAAGACGCGAGCTGTGTTAAGCGGATGCTTCTCGACAGATGCATCAACGGTACGCACTCGGATCACGGGTGGTCCAGACTCCGCCTTGCTCGACATCGTGGCTACCAATACCAAGCTTTCACCTGGAGTTTTCAACTCTGTTTCTGCGAGGTCGACTTTGACCGGTGGGAGGTCAGGATCTTCTGCGGGCATGTAGCAATACAGTGTCAATTTGCCTGAAGGTGGTGCTTCGTAGAGACCAGATAGCGCAGAATCTCCGGCGAAGAGCCGGATCTCTTCACTGCCATTTTTGTAAAAGAGCTGCGGAGCCGCGCGACGTACTCCTAAGGTGCGGAACGTTTTGGCGGAATCTTCTCGCTGAGCCTCGAGGTTGCTTGAGCTGAGGACTGCGAGCGTTACGCAGGTGAGTAACTTGATTAGATTTCTTCGGGAGTAAGCCATCGGAGTGAGACGATTTTATATTTTCGGCCAAAGGTTTGGTTTAGGTTACTGGCCAGTGAGGGATGAGTTTCGGGAGGGTTGGCATTGTCTACGTATTCTGCAGTGCGCTGCACGACAATTTCGCACCATGCACGGCCGTCGATCGCCTTTGTCGTGGGGTTTATGACCTCCCCGTAAGAGCGAATTGTGAAGGTGTCTGATCGTGCAGAGAGAGTAGAACCAATTGCAGAGAGGATATCGGCTTGTGTTAGATACTGTGGTGCAAAGGCAGATTTAGAGCTGTAGGGTGCCACTGATGTTGGTCCACCACGCATGGCGTCTATGTTATAGAATTGTCCACTGTAACTTGGAGTGTCGTCCAAGTGTAATGCTGTATCTGGATTTGCCGCAAGTGCGCCACTAGTAGTGCGATCCAGTGCCGCCTGAAGTGTACCCTTGAGGCGTTCATCCATTTGAGAGCCGTCAGGATACTGAGTATCTGGGTTGTCAACCAGGCGACGATTGATGAAGTCTGCCATTGAGATGAATGGTCCACGGTTGCGGATTTCAGTTACGATGTTATTGGCTAGCTGTGCAATCTGTTCTTCGTCCAGCTGGCGATAGCCCTGCCACGTATCGCTGTCGGTATTGGGTGCGAGAGTTGGATTGGAAAAGCGGGCCAGAGCGGATTGCAGTCGAGTTGCGGATGCAGTTTTGTCGATGGGGTCGTAGGCCAACTTATTGATGCCACCCAGAATGGCTCGCCAAGCCTGTTCGGATGTGGAGTTGATATTGAAAGCGCCTTTTATATTGAGGTGCTTTGCGGAAAGGGTTGCATCTTTGAGTTCATCTCCTGTGTATCCATCATTTACGCTGATGCGTGGGTTTGGGAGTTGGTTAGGAATGACTGTATTTGCATCGTCTGTGGACTTTCCGGTTCCAGAATGAGGAACGGTAGAGACGAAATAACGGTCCCAGATCGCGCGATTTAAGTTCCACGAATAATCGTAGTAAGTTTTAATCAGAGACGTAGGAACAGTCCCACCCGGTGTGGCCAGATAAAGCACATCATCTTCGTTTTTAATTCGAAAGTCAGCAAGACTGTTGCCAATCGCATAGGCCGGGTGCCCATTGGCAAAGCCTAAGTTTGCGTGCTGTAGCTGGCCCACGCTGAGTAGTGGTTGTGTGTCAGGGCGGAATTCAAATAAAGTTGATTGTATAGTCTCTCCGGCCCCATTGGCGTCCAGAGTATATCCTGAGGATGCATCTTCGTTGTTGCCGACAATGTATTGCGGCCAATCATTGTTCGTGGAAGATGCTGTATAGCCAGGAGTCGTACTATCCATCCCATCGCCAGTATTGAATTCAGCATCTCTTGGGTGGCGTAGCACCATAAATGCCCGAGGGTTACCTTGTGCTAACCAACGCATGCTTGATTTGGCAAAAGCAGCTTTAAACGTTTGTGCAAAGGCCGGAATGGTTGCGGTGCTCAACGGTGCTGGTCCTTGCGCCAAGCCAGAACCCGAACTATAGCCAGGGTCTGTCCCTGAGTAGGCACGTGTGAAACTTTGATACCAGCGCTTATCGCCAGTTGTCGGATCGAAGCCGATGGGTTCAGTTTCAACGACCTCGCCCAGATAGGCGCAGATCTCCCCTTGATTCATGTTTGTGCTGTCTATGTAGGAATAGGTTATATCAGCCGAGATTGTCTTATCCGCAGCTCCATTGGATCGGTTTATGGCTACACGATATTCGGTGCTCCCATCACTCGTCGGGCTTTTCTGCGAAATGGATGGCATTAGGACGTGTCCAGCCGGATTGAAGCCTTCGGTCAGGACATTCTGAGGTTCTCCGTTGGCAGGGGCATTGAAAAGCTTGTTATTTTCAGAACCTTGCAGGCTGTAGATTATGCTCTCCCCCGGTCCAATGGTTTGGGTTTCTACTACAAAGCGGAAATAGCTGTCGTAACTTCCGGTGCTGCCGGGGCCACTTCTGGTTGCACCTGCCCGATTCAAGCTTCTGGTTTCCTTAACGATCCATGGAAAATTTGGGTCTCCAGTAGGGTCGGCCTCTTGAAGCTGAAGCCACGCCTTCGAGCTGTATCGACGCTGGAATCCGACTTCGTACCGGGCTGCCGCAATTGGTACAGTATATGGGTTCCAGAGTGTGACGGTGGGAAATATTGCAAGATGGATGTCGGTGCCGCTTGGAGAGACAACATACTGAAAACCGAGGGAAAGGTAAGTGAGTACGGGTGAGATTCCGCTTTGGGTTTTAGTTGGAAGACGGGGTGTGAGTTCGGTGCCTGCAGTGGTTTGGGCAAAACTGCGCAGTTGCCCCCAAGTGGGAACGCCGAAGTCGGGGTCGACTGAGTCTCCTGTGTTGGCTTCCACTTGAAACAGTCGATCAGTATTCAGTGGGGTAGTGGCCCCGGTGGCCAGCAGAGCGGAGAGGTCTTGTTTCAACCCCCCAGCATAGGTGTCTGTAGGTATCCCTTCGGAGTATGCCGAAATATCGTGATGGCGATATCCGATCATTTTCGAGATTTTGGCATCATCGGCGATCGCTGTGCTGAGTCGGGGTAGCTGTTCGGTCGTCGTGATTCTGAGTAGTCTTTCATCGCTGGGATCATAGGCTGAAGTGCTAATGATCTTCTCGAGCATATCATCGTCCGAAAGCGTGGTGCTATCGGACATGTTGTCAGCATCCATGAGTTCGATGGCAGCTCGAGGCGATGTGACAAATGCATTGGCTGAATCCTCCAGTGTGGTTGGCATCAGGAGGTTTACTCGTGCCTTGCTTCCCTCGTCTCCGACCCACCATGCGTAGCCCCCAAGGTTGGTTGGGCTGCTGCCACTGATTTCCTTCAAAGGTGCTGCTACATAATCGATAGGGGCGTTGCCCACCGTATTGGGGCCCACGAGTAAGCGTGCAGGTTGATTCGCGATGGTGATGTCCGTGGAAAAAGCTGTTGCCGCCGTTAGATTTGTGACGGTATCGGTCGGATCGAAAGGAAGATTTGTCGGAGTAGCGGAGGTATTGCCCTGACCTTCATTGCCACTGATTAGCCAATTGGTTAGCTTGGCTTGGCTGCCCTTTCTGTCAGAAGCGGCGATGATGGCCGTTGCTGCGGAACTGGGAACCTGTTGGTAATCCGCGGTGGCTCCATTCCGATAGCTGCCTACCCAATGTCCACTGGTATCGGTTGTATTAAGCAAGTTTGCATCGATATTTGCAAGTGCGGTTGTGCGTTGATCGGGGCCGGTATACTTTTGAAGCTCTCCGAGGGCAATTGTCGCACCCAGACGGGCATTTTGCTCCGCGAGAATTAGGTCGTTGCTCCGGCTTGTTTCGACTGAGACGAGCGTGGAAATGCTCAGGAGAATGAGCAGGACAAAAGACATCAAGCTCAGGGAAATGATGAGCGCGAATCCGGTTCGTTTGGTTGCTTTGAGCTTCGGGTTCACTGAGAGAATGGGTTTCTGCTGATTGGTTATGGAGTCTAGTGGGAGCATCAAATTTACCTCGTTAGGGTTAAGTGTATATTATCTTCGGTTCCAGCTGGCACTCAGTTGCGTTCAGGCTATTCAGCCAAGGTGACTTCGAGATAGCGTGAGCTGGAAAACCATGTCTCATTTGTTCCGGTGGCGTAGCTGTATTGAAGATAGCGACCGGATGCATCACCGAAACTGATTTGAAAATCTATGCCGAAGGTGGTGCCTGGTTGCGGTTTGATTCCGAGTTCCCCCCAGGGGATGAGGATTTCCATCGTGTAGCCTTCGGGGGTGCGCATGCGCCCGAGACTTGCGGAATTTGTCAGGCTGGTGGCTCTGTTGATGCCCGGGCGTTTGTAAGCGAAAAACAGCTGTTTGCTGGGCTTGGTTTTGCTGTTGTTCTTGTCGATGAATAGTTCGATACAATCGCCTTCATACCATTTCTCGCCTTCATTGACGATGGGGGCACCGTTTTTATCCACGGCGATATACAGTGCTAGGCCTTGGGGCGTCGCGAGCATCCAAATATCTGCTTTCTCTTCCCCTTTGCGGTTGCCGGTAACCAATACGCTGCCGATGTTTTGCCAAGAGGGGACGTTGTCTTCATCGACCGAGAGGCTGGTGCTTTGATTCCACGCAGTTTCGCTTGGGTCACCGTCGGTAGTGATTTTGACATCGCTGTGGAGCGGGAGGACTATTTTTCCGGTCGTTGGTTGCTGTGCCGTGGGCATCCGCTCCGAGAGGTTCTCGATCATCTTCGCCTTCTCGGTGTTGGTATTGGTCAGTAGTTGGAAGCCGCCGATCCGGGCGTTGTGTCGGTTTGTGATAAGATTGGAAACCACGGTGAACTCGAGGCGCTGAATGCGGGAGAAATCGACCTCCTGATCGGGAAAGTCGCTGGCGGTGAGTTGGATTTCTCGCCATTCAGGATCCTCGAACATCGTATTCAGGTTACGTGATTTGGCCTTATGATTTTTGCCTTCATTATCGGTCCAGGTGATGGTCACATGGCAGTCGCGAGGTAAGGTGCCATCTCCCTTGAAGTAGAAGCTAATTGCTTTGCAGTCTTCAGGTTTCAGACCGGGAAGTGATTGGGTTTCAAACCAAGCACCTGCATGCCATTCTTGTGTGTGTTGGCCGAAGACGAGATCGACCACATCTTCTTTATCGTGCCTTGCTGAGGTTGCTGTCAAATTTCCGTAGGCCTGATAGGACTTAAATTCACTGGGATAGGTAAGCTCGATCCGATAGCCATCGGGATTAGTGTCAGCATTTTCCTCTTCGACTTCAGTGTTTGTTTTCTTGGAAAGGAGTGCCGTGTATTCTGCCACACTTAGGCGTGGCGGATCTGTGGCTTCGGGTGTCGGGACGAATGGTGCTGGCCAGTTGCTGACATTGTCGGAGGTGGGAGCACTTATGGAGGGTGCCGCGATTTCAAACCAAAGGGTGCTCAAGCCTGGATTGAGGGAGAATATGATTTGTCCATTTCTGCGCTCCACGGGCACCTCGCCGATTCGTCTGCCTTCGACGTCGAGGGCGTAGACGTTGAGATCATTTCGCTCGAGATTAGTCAGTGCTACGCGACCGTGCAGCCCTTCGATGAGGATGGGCGCACTGCCGACTTTTGTTATGCGCACGACATTGTCGTCTCCGGTGGTGTAGACTGTGCCTGTATTCTGTATTCTTCCGGCAGCGACCATCAGCATACGCTTGGACTTGGCAATGGGCGCACCGTCGGTGCTGGTGAGAGCGATTGTTCCATAGGGGCGATCTAACTGGGTCGCTAGATTATCAGTAGCATTGGTAGGCCGCAGTCCGGGATAGCCTGAGATGGCCTGGGTCCGTGGGCTGTTGATTAGAAGCGTTCCGGTTCCCCAATCGGTTTGCAGGGCTCCGTTATCGCTATAATAGGTTGCGGTATCCATGCTGTTGGGGCCGAGATCAATGTCCCAACGTTTTGCCGCAGTAAGGTAGAACCGGAAGAGCCAGCGGGGATCTTTCCCTAGGCGGTCGAACTGGCCAGCAGCTGGGAAAACTAGGAATTGGTCGTCGCACCAACCAAGCGTGTGGCGTCTATCTGCACTAAGGCCGATCGGTGTAGCCCCATCAGGCAGAGAGCTTACTTCGATGGCGGCTTCGAGTGTTTTAAAGGTTACCTCGAGTGGCGCCTCATAGCCAAAATTGAGGGTGAACGTGGTCGGAGTGTCCAAGTTCTGAGTGACGAGTTCGGGATGCAGTTCACGTGCCGGGGCAGCGAGGTCTCTTTTCTTGTGGTAGCGGTCATTCCAAGGGTTATCACCGAGGATAACGGCGTGACGCGCTTGGCTGTAGTTCCCGCTGGCGGTGCGTCCTGTGCTAAAGACCACATCTGCATCGCCTCCGTAGGTTTCGTCGAAGAATGTCGTTTCGGTGCGGTGGAGCATGGGGAGGAATTGCGCCGCATTGCCAATGGTGCCGCCGCCCCCCTCGAGTCCGACTGCGTGGAGATTTTGCTCTGCGACATCTTCAGCCGAGTGGGCGATCTGCGCGGTGTAGCGGGCTGGTGGAATGTCGCTCCGTCGCATGATGGCTGCGGCGATTCGGTGGATTGCCATGGAAGGAGAATCGTGTAAAGTGGTGAAGGATTTATGGAACTTTTTTCTCCACTCGATCCAATTGTAAGTGATGTCTTTGTTCGGCATGCGCTCTCCGCCCCAGAGTTGGCTCCAGGTGAAATGCACGCTGCCGTCAATGCCTTGGAATCCCATCATCGCAGCGATGGCGAGGTGGGCGTCGGCGCGGTAGGCCAGCCCGCCAGCAGTCCATTCATTGTTCCAGCCGGGGTAGCCATCGACGTTAATACGGGCCATGTTCGTAAACCAGTTCTTGGTGCTGACATCGACCCCATCAACCGTGATCCCGGAGTTGCCTGGGCGTGCAGAGAATGCGATTTGATCCCCTCCATAGAGGTGGACAGAGATCGAGTTGGTGCCTTCGATTTCGGCGAGTTGATTCTGAGGGCCTCGAAGTTCATGGCTGCCGATGATTTGGCCTTCGAAGCCGCTTTCCCGCAGATACTCGCTAGCCTCTAGGTAGAACTCGGTCGAAATTTCGCGGTAAAATGCGATGAGGTCGTTATAGCGTGCTGCGCCCCGTGCCTTGGAGCGGTAGGAGCGCTTCCAATTATTGAGAACTTGGAGCTGAGGGCGGTAAACGTTCCCTTTGGCCGGATCTTCATTGTCGAAGAGTCCGGATGTGCCTGAAGCGTCCGTCCATACTTCTGCCAGATTCTCCCGGTCACCATAGCGTTCCAGAAGCCATGCATTCCAGGCGGCATCAAACCATTCCTGCACCGATGGGGGTGTTTTGAAGGCCCAATCCCAGAAAGGGCCGTTCTCATTAATGATCTCGATACAGATGACGGCGGGGTCTTCGGCTAAGCTTTTTCCTGTATATGGATTAACGTGATTAATGAGTTCAGAGGTGGCTCGTTTCCATGCCTCCACCATGACTGGCATCGGAAATACTCCTTTCCAGCCATAGTTATCCTTCTTTGCCAGCTCTTCCCAGTCCTCTATACCGATTTCTTCGGTCCATCCGCGTTGATCGATCAGATCTAGATAAATGTAGATTCCTCGATCAATGAAGGCCTTCATTAGCTTGTCGATGATCGCGATCCGTTCGGGATCTAATTCGAAAACGCTTCCGGATTTGAGGAAGCTGACGCTCGTCCAAATGTGGTCGTTGTGGTGGAAACGGACGACGTTGTAACCGTTTGCTGCGATTGAGTCCGCGATCACCTCGATCTGCTTGTCATTTTCGGGAAAACTCGCGCCATAAGCCAGCGTCGTGCCCCAGAAACGAACGGGGGTTCCATCTTCGAATTCCAAATTACCATTCTCATTGGTCAGCAAAGCGCCGTGAGCTCCGGCGGGTTTGCCGTCGTTCAGCCACGAGTCAGCGTCGGCCACAGAACCTTTGGCAAACCGGGGGAAGCGCTGCTCATCCCAGACGACTAGATCGGCAGGGTCTGCCAGAGCATCCTCGGGTGCCTGAGAGACGACAAGGTCATCGACGTCCGCAGTCGATGCGGTCGTCGATGATTTTGCACTGTACGAAATGGCACTACTGGAGAGAAGCAGTAGTAGGCACAGAGAGAAGTGGTGGATCTTTTTCAAGAGATGGAGTTAGGTTGTAGAATTGATTTTTGTCGGTTGAACCATGTCGCGGTTGCTGGATCAAAAAGGCGACTCATAGTTGAGGCCAGGAAAGCTCAACACGGCCATCCGTCACTGGGATTTCACTGCCTTGCCAAGTGACGGATGTTACGTGGGCGGGGAGGTCTAGGCTGATCGGGCAGCGTTCAGCGAGCCATGGGTTGAGCCATGGGCGTTCGAGTTTTACAATCGTGGTGTCGGGTGTGCTGGACTCGACGGAAATATCTATGTTCTCTTTGGCCCACATCCAGAGGGCAAACTCGTTGTTGGAAGGATACCAAGCGGTGGGGTGTCCGGCAAATTGGGCGACAAAGTCATCGAATTTCTGCCATTGTTCATCGGAGTTTCCAATTTGCCAGCTGTGGCCTTTTAGGTAGAAGACTGCGTTTTCTTGCTCGAGGAATACTGGCCAGTCGGCGACGAGCATCTTGTTTCCGCTGCCCCATAGGCCGTTCGAGCGCATGAGGAGCAAATCGTCGACATCCTCAATTGTCTGCCGTTGGGTAAGCTGGGTGCGGGCGATCCACAGCCCAGATTCTTGCATGGCGCGATAGACATAGTCTCCTTCTTCATCCAGGCCGGGGGCATAGCCGTTGGGGTAAGAGAAAGCGATGACCGGGTGGCCCAAGCGATTCTCGAGGAGTAACCGCATCGCAGTAATATTCTCAAGGGCTGCTTGTGGGGTCAGCGTATTGAGCGCGGTGTGACTGTAGCCGTGCACACCAATCTCGGCCCCCATCGCTTCCAGCTGATCCATAAAATTCAGGGCAGGGGAGTTGCCGTTCAGCATGAACGTTGGGCTATATCCGTGTTTTATCAGAATTTCTGCACAGCGAAGATCAGAACTCTTGCCGTCGTCCCATGAAGTTAGGACGACCTTGTCTTTGCCCTCAGGGAAAACAGGGAAAGTAGGTGCTCCACCAGAGAGCTGGGAGCCGTGGAGTTCCAGAGTGTCTACGACTGAGCGCGTGGGATCGACCGTCTGCATGAGTTCGCCTTCGACGTCGTAGCTCTTGTCACGTGTTGCCTTGTGGCGCATGATGACTGAGGAAAAGAGGTCTTTGGTCAGAATTTCGAGGCGATTGAGTGGCGAACGAATATGGAAAGAGGCCGAGTAAACACGCCTCTTTTTCCAGCGATCCAGTTCGTACGAGAGCGGGATGGGCAGACCTTCGGTGCCTTCGACCACCGCCTCGCCCGGCTTCGTCATGTAGCCACCAACGAACCAGTTGCCGGTGGGGAGAGGGAAAGGTATATCGACGGAACCATCATCAGAGACCGGCAATTCGAGTGTGATTGGATCGCTGGGTTTCAGTTCGGTGGGGTTGGCTTGCTCCAGTGTAATTCGGCTGACCGGCCAGGTTTTTTGCCAGCGCCACAGGTCGCCTTGCGGGTCAAGACGAATGCTCTCAGTTGGTTCCGAGGTATGTATCCAGAACTCGAAGCGTTGTGGCTCACCTTCTTCAGCATGGATATAGTTTGGGGCGATACGGACGTCGGGGTTGCGTCCACCAACCATCATGATGCTCAGATCACGATTGACGTAGCCGCCTGAAAAATTGCTTTCGATCACGCCGTGCCACCAACCCGCAGGGAGTGGGGCGTCGAGTTTCCATTCGATGCGGGCGTTCTTTTTGTGATCAAAATTGTCTTCACAGGATCGGTCGAGGGTGACTCCGATCAGATTCCCGCCGCTAGTCGTTAGAATCTTCCCGCCCGTGGATTGTTCGGCATCAAGGACAATTTTGCCGTCTGCGAAGCGTGGAGCCTCGTGATGCGCACCCATGAGTGGTCGTGCAATCATGGTTGCGAATAACAGGAAATACAAAGTAGTGCGCATAAGGGTCGTTTTTGGAGTAATGTTTTGGATCAATTTAACTTTGTTTCGGATTTCTCAGGTCGTAAACACAAGCTGAACGATTATTGTAGGGCAGACGGGTTGCCGGATTGCTCCTTTGCGCTGATATCAACTGCACCCGTATTTCGACACTACTTTGACCCCGTAAGGTCAGAAGAACAAATCATACCTGACTTTATCAGTTAGTAGAATCCGAGTCAGCTTTATGTCGTGTTTGCCATGGCCTCGTTTTTTCGAATAAGGATCTCATGTTACCTGAATCACTAAATTTGATCGTGTAGTCTGTTCCCGCTACACTGATTACCACTTCAGGATCCAGTTCGAAGTATATCGAATACATCTTATCCTTGAGCGCAATGTTGAACGAAGCCGCTGCGCGGCAATTTTTCAGGATGTGATTTTTTTTGGAGGGGAGTGAATCAAAGGGTGAAAAATGGGCCGCCAGTGGTTAAGCTGACGACCCTATGCATAATAAAAAAACTACGTCCAGTTGAGTATCAATGGCACGCGCACGCGTCAATGCTCCGTTTTGCTGAGTATTTGGAATTGGAGGATTTTCGTCCCCGGACCGCTTCGAGTTATTATCGTGCACTCCGGTTGATTGGGGATCACTTCGGGAAGGATCCTGAGGTCTTGGCTGAGGAGGATCTTCGGAGCTTCTTTGTGTATCTGCGGCGGGACCGGAAGTGGGCACCGAAGAGTTGCCGTCAGTTTTTGGCGGCGACGAAGCACTTTTACCGGGGGATGCTGGGGCGTGAGTATGCGAGCCTGGACCAAATCAAGGCTCGCGACCGGGAGACCCTGCCGACGGTGCTAACCCCGGATGAAGTGGCCCGGGTGATCTCGGCGGTCCCACTGCTACGCTACCGGGTGCCGCTATTGCTGATCTACGCGAGCGGGCTGCGGGTGCGCGAGTGCATCCATTTGACCGTCGACGATATCGACGGGCCGGGCAACCGGTTGTTCGTGCGCGATGGCAAAGGCGGTAAGGACCGCTACACGATCCTGAGCACTCCGGTTTATGAAGAACTCCGGCGTTACTGGCACTGGCATAAGAACCCGAAGTGGCTCTTTCCCGCGGTGGGACGCGGACGGGGCGACTCGGCCGGAGCGGCTTACCGGATGGGCCGGGCCGACGAACCGATGCTCACAGTCCCGCCGTAGGGGAATGAACGTAGTGAATCGGGAGACCCGCACAGTCTGCGCACGCGTCTGCTGGCGGCGGCCCGGGCCGAACGGATAACCAAGGCGGTGACCTGCCATAACCTGAGGCACAGCTTCGCGACCCATCTGGCCGCCGCCGGGGTGCCGCTGCACCAGCTACAATCCTACCTGGGGCACGCCCACATCGAGACGACCACCGTCTACACTCACCTGACTCCGATCAACCACGTTGAGGCCATCGGTTTCATAGACGCGTTGGTCGCGCCGATCCTTCGACCTTAAGGGTGTCGGGAATCGGGCAGCTGAGCTGCCCGCGGGAGAGTGAGCCACACGCCCTTACCGTGGCCGGAGTAATCGAACGCTTCGCACCGGCCTACTGGGAGCGATACGGCAGACGAATCCCGCTGGACCAGCGTAAGGCCTTGCAGGCCATCCTCCAGTGCCGCACCCCGGCCCTGGGCGGGCACCGCTATGCTTGCGGATGCGGACACGAGCACCACGCCTTCCACAGTTGCAATCATCGGCTCTGCCCTCGCTGCGGATCGGCCGACACCCAAGTGTGGGTCCGCAAGCAACTCGGCAAACTCCTGCCAGTTCCCTACTACCTGGTCACCTTCACATTGCCGTCGGAACTGCGACCCGTGATGCTGGGTAACCGTCAGGCCATGGAGTTGCTGATGAGCTGCAGTGCCCGGGCTCTGAACGAACTCCTGGCCGACCCCGCACGCGGATGCAGCTTCGAGCATGCCGGCTTTTTCGGCGTCTACCAGAGCTGGACCCAAGAGATGCGCTTCCATCCGCACGTTCACTACGTCGTTCCGGCAGTCGGTCTGGATGACCGCTGGAAGCTCAAGCACCCGAAGAGTCCGAAATTCCTCCTCCACGCCCAGCCGCTGGCCAACCGCTTGCGCACCCTTTTGGCAAACGCCCTCCATGCCCAAGGGCTGATCCGGAAGGAGCTGTTCTGGAAGCTCGTCAAAACCAACTGGAACGCCGACCTCGAACGGGCCGGAAACGGCGAGAACGCGATCAAGTATCTCGGGCAGTATATCCGACGCAGCGTCATCTCCGGTCATCGTATCCTTGGCGTAGAAGGAGACCTCGTCCGTATCCGTATCAAGAACCGCGATACGGGAGACTATGAATGCAGATCACTCGACGGAGTCGAGTTCGTCCGCCGATTCCTCCTCCACGCCTTGCCCGAGCGCTTCCACCGCATCCGCTACCGCGGATTCCTCCACGCCCGGGGCAAGGCCCGCCTGCAATGGCTTCAGCTCCTGCTCGAAGCGCGACTTCAGCCGACGCCAAAGCCAAAGTCCGAACCGATCCCCGAAAGGGAGATCCTCTGTCCGCGCTGCGGATGCCCCATGCGCAAAATAAAGAAGATGCCCCGGGCCCCTCCAGCCCATCGGGGCGAACACTTCCTCTACGCCGTGGCCGCATGAACTCTTTCATGACCAGCCACACCCCGTTGATCTCCGTCGATACCCCGCCGGAGCCCCGACTCCCTTGTGCCCATCTGGAAAGTACGACAGAAAATGACCCGAAAAGCCAATCGAGCAGCGTTCGCCACTGCCACGGGGCCGCTCGATCCCTCGAAAACCACCCCAAAACCAGCCGCCAGCACCAGCCCGGGAGAAAAACCAGGGAAAACCCTCCCCAAAGAAAACGCATTAGCCGCCCTTAGCCCAAAGGCGCTCAGCGGCTTGTTCAACCATCGTTCAAGTCCGAGCTTCGTCCCTCACCTCGGCTAGAACGTTTATTGTTGTATGGATTGTATAGTCCTACAGAGGGACGGACATCCAAGAATACTTCAAATTTGTCGTCTGAGTCGGATACCGTTCTCAAAGCAAAGTCGAGCTGTAAACGTGATATGACAGGATTCAGAGGATTGTTACGATGGTAGATATCATTGTCGTTCCAAGCGACATAGCCCTGATTGTAAGGTGTATATTCTGAACGGATCGGGCTATATAAATCAGGGGCGGGCCGGCGGATCTCGATGCGATTATTGCTAACATCCTTATAGAGATTATAGTAATCTCTGAGGATGTCCCAGTTGGGACCGGTGAAGTTACCGTCTGGGTCTTTCAGATTATCGATCAAAAATCGTTTTGGATCGTTCGCATTGGCACCGAATGCGATTTGATATATGGAGTTATTCTCAAAGGCAAAGGTCAGGTCTTTTTTTAAACCTCCATGGAGCACATCAGTTAGCAGCCCTTGGTTATAGGCAGTGAGATCGTGTCGGTATATTTGGGCGATGGTCGTGTCGTTGGCCAAGAGGGAGATGTCGCTCAGTGATATGGCTCGTCCGGTTCGGGGGTCCTCCTCGATGTTGAGCGACGAAAATTGTGTATCCATTTCGTTGATGCCGAATTGGTAGGTGAGCGTGGTCGGGGAACCGCTTTGGCTGCTGGTTGGCGTGTTGTATTCAGAGTCAATGTTGAACTTGGCTTTGATACCTTCATCGCCGACCCAGTAGGCGATCTTTCCGGTCGAGTTGCCATTACTGTCCTGGATGTCGACGGTCGGTACTTTGACACGATCGGCAGGATCATTCACACTGTGGTCTATGAGCCATATGGTGTCATAAGGGGGAGTCGGGTCCGGTAATGCCAGGGAAGGTTTTTGGTAATTGGGATCGCTGGGTGAGAGGCTTTCGTTGCCACTAACGAGCCAAGCAGGGGATTGGGAGGCGTTATTGGAATTCCATATTCCCGTCCAGAATGGATTGGCAGAGTTGGCGGAAGAGATATCGGCCCGTGCGGTGGCCCGTTGATCTTCCCCAGCGTATTTCTGTAATTCGCCGACGGCGAGAATCAAACTGAGTTGAGCGTTCTGCCTCGCCTTTAGAGTCGTTCTTACAGCAACCGAGTGGCGGTTCTCAACGGAGATGAAGGCTGTCAGACTGATCAGAATCAGAAGAATGAAAGCCATCAGGCTGAGGGCAATGACCATCGTGAATCCTCCGCGATTTTCGGGAGATATTTGTTTTCGTGGTGGAGCGTGCGACATGTTTGAAGGTGGGTTTGCAGAAACGAGGCGACCCCGGGGAGGGAGTTGCGTGGATTACGGGTAGTTCTCGAATCGTTCGGTCATTGGAGTTGAGGGGGAGTGAGAGGATGGAGACGGGTATATAGAACGGGGGCCGAGGAACTATTCTCGAATGAAAGGAAGAGTGCGGCTGGGATTAGAACCTGCGATGCTAGGGACGCTCGTTATCTGAGGCAGAAAAACGTCATTCCTCAATGGTTAGTTTCCTCGCATTTCGCTTTAGCGTTTTCCTTTTTTGATCGGCGAAACGATCGAGTAGTTCTTTTGACCTAATTTGCGGCGGCGAGAAGCTCCGATACGGTGACGAATCGGTAACCCCGCTCCCGGAGAGTTTCGATCACGGTGGGGAGGGCTTCGAGGCTCTTGGGCGACCAATCGTGCATCAGAATAATCGTGCCAGCTTTCGTTTTGTCAGTGGTTGCGCGCTCAATGATAAGCTCGACAGTAGTGTCTTCATGCCAGTCGCTCACACCGACTGAACAGTCGATTGGTTGGAGCCCGGTTGCCTGGAGAATTTCCATTAGCTTTGGGGTGTATAGAATGTAGGGCGCACGAAAGAGAGTCGCAGTCGTTCCGGTGGTCTCTTCGATGATTGCTTGGGTGTCAATTACTTGCTTGTAAGCTTCCGCATCGCTGATCTGATTGAAGCGGGGATGACTGTAGGAGTGATTTCCGACCTCGTGTCCCTCGTTGACGATGCGCCTGGCGATCTCAGGCCGCGAAGCCACGCTATTTCCTTTACAGAAAAAGGTGGCTTTGATGCCTTCTTGGGCGAAGAGGTCGAGGTAATCGGGGCTTAGGTCATTGGGGCCATCGTCGAAAGTGAGGGCGATCAGTGGCTGATCGGTTTCAACGGATTTGATGCGCTGAATGGTCACTTCATTGACCGTTGGCACTTCGATGGAGGAAGTCTCCTCGAGGAGATTGGCCGGCGTGACTTTCAAGTCGTCGACGCGCACACTGCCTGCGGAGGTAACGTTGACTGCAAGGTTAGTCTTCGCTGCATTTTCCGGAATGACTACGGTTTTGCTGAAGAGGGTCTTCTTTCCCGGAGTTTTCAGGAACGCGATATCGATCCAGGCGATGGTCTTTGAATTGGAATCAAAGCATTGCAATGAAACTTTGGACGATGTTTCGGTGGTGGAAAGGGCATAGCCTGATACGATGACTTTACCACGGTAGTTGAAGGGCATCGAGACGCTACCTTTAACTGGATCGCCTTTGGCGATTATCTTGACGCCCTTGCCGGAGTTAAGTCCCTCAGGGTCGGTTTCAACCTCGATGGATCCGGAGCCAGTCCAGGAGTACCAACCTTTTTTACCTTCATCGCATGATCCGTATCGAAGAAGATTGGGTGAATTCTTGGCAGAGAGACTACCGTTGCAGGAGATCAGGAGAATTAAAGATAAGATATATTTTAAGTTTGTATTCATAGGTGCAGTTAATATGAGAAAATTAGTTTTGCGTCATCGTGTTGAGTGGAAGGTAAAAGACTCCGTTCCCTGGGGTGCCTACTACGAGTCGGCCTCCGGCAAATGCCATCTTGAGCCGCTGGCGTTGGGGCAGGTGGTCGTCGACTGGGTGCCAGTCTTGTCCGCCGTTCCCGGTGATGAGGATACCGCCAGCTTCGTCAAGAGCGACAGCGATGCGTTGGGAGTCATTATGGTCGACCGAGACGGAGTGGATGCCACGGTCCAGAATCTTCGTCCAAGTCCTTCCGTTGTCGCGACTTTGGTGCAGTCCTCCGTATTCTTCGGAAAGCAGATAGACGCCTTCTTGGTCTAGAGCGCTCAGCACTTGCATAAACTTTCGACCGGAGAGCTGGATCGAGGATCGTTCCCATTCGTCGCCGTCAGAGTCTCGGAAATACACCGCGTTGTTTTTCACCGCAACCATGGATCCATTTGGGCTCCGGGCTAGCTGAAAGCCCGTGTCCCAGATTGAACTTTGGAAAAACGATCCTCCTTCTGGTAGTCCTCGGCTATCCCAAGTCCAAGTTTTGCCCATGTCTGTGCTGCGCCATACTCCACCTTTGCCCGATTCAACCGGACCACTGACACCGACATAGACCTGTCGGGCATTGTGGGCGTCGACTGTGAGGGAGTTGATACGCCACTTCTCGTCACCTTTTGGTATATGGGTCATCGGCGATTTGTGAAATTTCTCACCTCCATCGAGGCTCACATAGAGGGTGTCGGCGTACCAACCGTGGTAGCGGGGAGCAAGGATGTAGACGGTATCGGGTGACGAGGGGGCCACTGCGACGGCCTTACAGTTGTCGGATGTGCCCTCGGCGTGGGAAAAGGAGCTAGCAGCATCGATCGAGCGGAAGTAGCCGTTATCAGCCATACCCATGTGAACGATGTTTGGGTTTTGTGGAGCCTGAACGACGGTGTGGATGACGGTGTTTTCAATTCCGTCGATGGTCAGGGTCCAAGTTTTCCCGGCATTCCAAGACTGGTAGATCGCGTAGTAGTCGCTGAAAAACCAATGTTCGGGATCCAGTGGATCCACTACGATTGAGGCGGTGGCCCGACCGAATTTATCCCACTGGTCGGGGCGGGTCCGTGCGAACCAGTCTCCTTGGATTCTTTCCGATTTAATCTCCCGCCAAGGTGAATCAACCGCCTTTTTGATGAAGAAGCCACCACTACCGTTTCCGACGAGAAGAAAATCGGGACCGGCACCTATGGTCTTGTAGCTACGGCTGGAAGTAGGGGATTGTTTCTCCGTGGAGGTGGGCAGACCTTCGGATGCGCCCTTCCAAGATTCACCAAAGTCCGAGCTTGAGATGATTTGAATACCATCAAAGATGCCGTACCAAACCTGATTATCCCAAGGGCTTTGAACGATCTCGATCGGAGAATCTTCCGAGAGTTTCTCCCAGTTAAATCCGGCATCTTCGGAACGGTAAAAACCACCCTGTAGTTCATGGTATTGGCGTTTTCCTTTCCAAGATGTCTTGTTCGAAATCTTACGTGACTCGGCACAGATGAAAAGGCGATTGGGATTGTGACGATCAATTTTTAGATCGTTGACGTAGATTTTTTCGAGTCCGAGATCAACCCAGCTCTCGCCGGCATCCGAGCTTACGAAGACCCCGTCCAATCCCGGTGCTGCATAGATCAGGTTTTCGTCGGACGGAGAACGTTGGAGAATCCGTCCCGTGCTGCGATTGGAGCCATTCCCATACACTTGGGTGTTGAGAACTATCTTCCAGCTTTGGCCTCCATCCGTGCTCTTGAAAAGGCCTTGCTGCGGCATCCATTGATCGCCGACAGCGGCGATGAGGAAGTCGGGGTTCTCGGGATCCACGAGCAGATCGCGAACACAGTCCAGACTTTGAGGGTGGTAATTGATATGGATCATGTACCAATTGCGACCGCCGTCATCAGAGCGGAAGATACCACCGACGTCGCTGTGAGCGTAGAGGCGATCAGGATCGACCCGGTTCGGAATGACGTTGAGGAGATATCCACCTCCACCGATTTTGCTGGAGCGCCAGTTTCCGTATTCTGACAGATTCTCGGTCGGGTTGAAGACATTGCCAACAACTCCATTTTCATCTGGACTGAGCGGCACTTCGGCTTGGCTCGGGATAATGGCAATGAGATAGATTGCCGGTCTTCCTCAAAGTTTGGGGACATGAGGGGCAAAGACCATCATGTCCCCAATGAATAACCTAACAGGAATAGCAGGCTACGAAGTGATCTCGCAGCGATGCAAATCGGATTTGGACGAGTTGGAGGCGGTTCTGGAGAGGGAGCCTGAGAGATGCCCTTACTGCGCGGCCCCGGGGCCGCGCAGTAAGGGCCGTTATCTTCGGAAGGTGCGTCATCGAAGTGGTTATGTTCGTTCAACTTTTTTGTTGGTGCACACCCGCCGTTTCTGGTGCTGGAGGTGCAAGCGGAGTTTCCTTCCCACGCTTCCGGGCATCCGTCCTTATCGCCAGAGCTCGGAGCTCTTTCGCAAGGAAGTCCACCAGCGCCACGAAGACGGGATCTGCGCGAGCACTTTGGCCAAGAGGGAGCGAATCGGGCAGGCTACGGTCGAACGGATTTATCACCAGCACACCGAGCTGGAGGTGCGCAAACGTTCCAACCGGGATTGCCCCCGGATGCTCGGAATCGACGAGCATACCCTGGGCAAAAAGAACCGCTTTTGCACCACCTTCTGCGACCTCGGCAACAATCGGGTCTTCGAGGTCAGGCCCGGTCGCAGCGAAAAGGAGCTCTC